>NZ_JBHRYH010000021.1:0-375044 GCF_042648905.1 Vogesella amnigena
GTCGAGCTGGGCAAGCAGACGTTGAAAGGATTGGGTATCCATCATCGCGCTCCTGGTGAGGTGCTTGCTTCAGCTTAGTTACCAACTCGTAATTGGGACATAGCCTTTTTTATTGCCGGCTGCTCAACGCAGTGCCTGGCGCGCGAAATCCAGCAGGCCGGCATTGCCATGTTGATGGCAGGTGCTGACGCAACGTTGGCCGCAACGCCACAGCGGGCGCAGTAAACGCCCCGGGCGCACCAGCGCCAGCAGCTGTTCGCACAGCTGCATGCCGGCATCGAAACAATCGTGCCCCAAGGCCAGGCTATGGCGGCTGGACGCCCGTTGCCAGTACGGCCAGTAGCTGCTGCCGCTGGCCACCGCCAGCCACAGGTGCGCATACGCCAGGCCCTGAGCACGCTGCCAGCTTTGCCAGCTCTGCCGCTGCGCGCGCTGGCAATCCAGCCACGCCTGCGGCAGGGCCGTCGGGTAGTGCGGGTGCAGTGTGGTCATGGCACACCTCCGATTGTGCAATGCAACAATTCGGTATAGCCCAGCCTGCGGCATCACTCCAGCGCTTTTTCCAGCCACACGATGGCGTCGTCCGCCGCGCGTGGATGCGGCTCCACCCCGGTCTGCACGTAACCACAGCGCAGATAGAAAGCCAGGTTGCCCGGCAGATTGCGGCGAATCGACAGCCGCAGCCGCGCATAGCCACGCGCCCGCGCCAGCGGCTCCAGCCAGGCCAGCAGCTGTTGGCCGCAACCCTGGCCCTGCAGCTGCGGCAGCACCGCCACGCGCTTGATCTCCGCCACTGCGGCATTGCCGGTAGGCAGCAGGCAGGCGGTGGCCACCGCCCTGCCAGATAGCTCACCGATGGCGAACAGTTGCCCCTGCGCCAGCCGTTGCCTCAGCGTGGCCGCATCCTCGTCCAGCGCCGTGGGCCGGCTGGAGACCACGCCCAGCAGCGGGCTGAATGCAGCCTGCAGCAGCGCACGCAGGGTATCCACATCCTCCGGCCCGGCCAGCCGGCATGCGAGCTTGTCCATGCTTCCTCCTGATATCGTCACAGACTGGCAGAAGCAAAAAAATGCCGCAACGTCCTGCGACGTTGCGGCCAACCCTTCTTAGGTGCCCGTGCATAACCTTCTTGCAAAAGATCATGCCCAGGCTTCGCTTCACACTACATAAGGAGGGGACAAACGCTGTGCATCATCAGATTTCCACCCAGCGCGGGCTGGTGAGTGCCACCGGCTGCAGCACGGTGTCCAGTTGCTGCTGGGTGAGCAGGCCGCGGCGCAGCACGATGTCGTACACGCTGCCGCCGGTGTGGTGAGCTTCCGTCGCCACTTCGGTGGCGGCGGCGTAACCGATGTAAGGGTTGAGCGCGGTCACCAGCCCTACCGAGCGGTGCACGCTGTCGCGCAGGTAATCGACATTGGCGGTGATGCCCACCACGCAGTTGTCGCGCAGGGCATCGCAGGCATTGGCCAGGTGGCTGACGCTGCGGAACAGGCTGTAGGCGATTACCGGCTCGAAGGCATTGAGCTGCAGCTGGCCGGCTTCTGCCGCCATGGTCACCGTCATGTCGTTGCCGATCACCTCGTAGGCCACCTGGGTCACCACCTCCGGAATCACCGGGTTGACCTTGCCCGGCATGATGGACGAGCCCGCCTGCCGTGCCGGCAGGTTGATTTCGCCTAGGCCGGCGCGCGGGCCGGAGGACAGCAGGCGCAGGTCGTTGCAGCTCTTGGACAGTTTTACCGCCACGCGCTTGAGCACGCCGGACAGCTGCACGAAAGCGCCGCAGTCCTGGGTGGCCTCGATCAGGTTGGGCGCGGTCTCCAGCGCGAGGCCGGTGAGCGCCGACAGTTTCTCGCACACCAGCGGAGTGTAGTCCGGGTGGGCATTGATGCCGGTGCCGATGGCGGTGGCGCCCAGGTTGATTTCCAGCATCAGCGCGCTGGCTTCGTACAGCCGCTGTTCGTCCTCGCCCAGCATCACCGCGTAGGTACGGAATTCCTGGCCCAGGGTCATCGGCACCGCGTCCTGCAGCTGGGTGCGGCCCATCTTCAGCACGTCGGCGAATTCGTCGGCCTTGTCGTCGAAGGCATCGCGCAGACGGGCCATGGCCGCCAGTAGGCGCTGCACACCCCAGAAGGTGGCCAGGCGCAGCGCGGTGGGATACACGTCGTTAGTGCTCTGCCCCATATTGACGTGCTCGTTGGGGTGCAGATGCTGGTACTCGCCCTTGCCGTGGCCCAGCAGCTCCAGCGCGCGGTTGGCGATTACCTCGTTGGCATTCATATTGGTGGAGGTGCCGGCGCCACCCTGAATCACGTCGACCACGAACTGGTCATGCAGCTTGCCGGCGCGGATCTCCTCGCAGGCCAGCACGATGGCCTCCTTGTGATGATCGCTCAACAGCCCCAGCTGATGGTTGGCCAGCGCCGCCGCCTGCTTGATCACCGCCAGCGCACGGATCAGGTCGCCGTAACTGGCGATGGTCTGCCCGGTGATGGGGAAGTTCTCGATGGCGCGCAGGGTGTGCACGCCCCAGTAGACATGTGCCGGCACTTCGCGGTCGCCGAGCAGATCGTGTTCCAGGCGGGTGGTCATGGTGTGGGTTTCGCGGTGAGGTTGGGTGCTGCGCAATGTAGCGCCAGCGGCCAAATCACCGCCAATTCCGAATGCCGATCGGATCATGCAGGATTTGCATCATCCGGCAACACGCCTGCTGCAGACGTGAAAAAGGCCGCATTGCGCGGCCAATTATTTGTATCCGCTGCGCGGATGGTGTTTAAAGTTGCCGGTTCCGCCCGGCGGACGGGGCGGGGGGCGTACCGCCGCCCCCCTCCACCCCCGCTCGCCCTAATGGTCCGCGAAACCCCGGTCAAAAAGGCATTCGCCAGGCGCCGGCAATTCGCCGTTTGCTAACGTCAAACGGCTCAGCTGCCGTCTTAAAACCTGGCGAACACCATTTTGACCGGCGCTCCCCGTAGGGCACTTGGGCGCTACACAACGTAGCCCGCATGCATTTTGGCTTGCGGGCCAAGACGGTATCTACGCTTGGCCGCAGCCATGCCGGCGCTACACCGCCGGATAGCGCTGCGCCAGCCGCTGCCACAGCGCATCCAGCGCCGGCAGCTCGCGGCGGGCGTCGCGGTAGACGCGAATCTCCATCTGCAGCGACCAGTTATCGTCGCCGGCCAGTGCCAGCTGCCCGGCGGCCAGTTCGCGCTGCACCGCACTGTGCGGCAGGAAGGCCATGCCGTGCCCTTCCAGCACCATGGCTTTCAGGCCTTCGGCCATATCGGTTTCGAAGCAGCGCTGCAGCGCCGCCGGCTCGGGCGAGCGCTGCAGGATCAGCTCCACCATGCGGTGGAAGTAGGCGTTCGGGCCGTAGGCCAGGAAGGGAATCGGCAGCCGCTCCTCGCCCGGCAGCTGCCATTCCGCCGTGCCGTCCGGCAGCTGGCGGGTGAACGGGCGCAGCGTCTCGCTGCCCAGCACCAGCGCCTGGTAGCGCTCGGCCGGCAGCTCCACCGGGTGGCGCGGGTGGTGATAGCACAGCATCAGGTCGGCGTTGCCTTCCGCCAGCGCCACCACCGCGTCGTGCACGTTGTGCGCCAGCAGGCGCCAGGAAATCTCGCTTACCGCCTCGTGCTCTTCGGCCAGCCAGCGCGGCACGAAGCCGAACGACAGCGTGTGCGGCACCGCCAGAGTCAGCGTGGCGGCATCGGCCGCCTGCAGCGCGCGCACCTGGCTGCGGGCGCTGGACAGCTCGCCCACCAGCACGCGCGCCTTGTCGCGCAGCAGCTCGCCGGCCGGCGTCAGTTGCGTCGGCCAGGTGGTGCGGTCGATCAGGTCTGCGCCGAGCCAGCTCTCCAGCGACTTGATGCGGCGCGAGAATGCCGGCTGCGTGAGGTGGCGCAGCTCGGCCGAGCGAGTGAAGCTGCCGGTTTCGGCCAGCAGCAGGAAGTCTTCCAGCCAGCGGGTATCCATCAGGGGCTCCTGCAAAAGTTGGCCGCAGCCTACCGCACTGCCGCCTCGCCCGCTACCAGGCGCTGCTGCCAGCGCAGCCAGCGGCCTGTTCCCTGCCACACCCAGCGCAACACCTTCCAGCCCAGTACGCTACCGATCAGCCCCAGTACGGTCAGCACCAGCCCCAACACCAGCACGCTGCCGGACGACGCTTTCTGCAGGCCGCTGAGCTCGACACTGCCGGCGCCGTCGCGGATATGCAGCTGGGCCAGGTTGCCGCTGGCGTCGCGCTCCAGGCGGAAGTGCTCGTCACCATCACGTGCTTCGATCACCAGCTTGCCACTGGCCGGGTCCGGCTCGATGCGCACGCTTTCGCCATGCTCACCCTCGATGTTCAGCCGTGGCGGCTGGCCATCGCGCGGACCAGCGGCAATCAGCCATGGGCCGATACCGCTGTCGTTGACCACGATATTGTCCAGCGATGGCCAGCCGAACGCGCTGTGGCTGGCCCAGCTGCCGGTGATCACCACCCCGGCGATCAGCAGGCCGACAGCGCCCAGCCACAAGCTACCCAGCCAGGTGAGCAGGAACAGGTAGGGAAATGCCAGCAGCACGTTGAGCAGCCCCAGGCCGGCCAGCGCGCCCAGTGCCTGCTTCATGTTGGCGGGGCTCTTGTCGGCCTCCCAGTCGGCCAGCTTGCGCTCGGCGGTGAGCTCGCGCGCCAGCCGCTCCGGCTCGCCCAGCGCGGCGCACACGTCGGCCTCGCTGCGGCCGTCGGCGGCGGCATCGTCGAAATAGGCTCGGTAATCGGCCAGAATCTCGTCGCGCTCGGCGGGGCTCAGCTTACCCAGCGCGGCGGCCAAGCGTTGCAGATACTGTTCACGGTTCATGGTGCTTCTCCTTCAGTCCGGGCGTGGCCCAGCACGGCATTGATCTCGGCTACGAAACTGCCCCACTCCTGGCGCATGCTGGCCAGCGCATCGCGCCCGGCCGGCGTCAGCCGGTAATACTTGCGGGCCGGCCCGCTGGCCGACTCCACCAGGTAGGTGCTCACCCAGTCATCGGCCTGCAGCCGCCGCATCAGCGGGTAGATGGTGCCCTCGCTGATGTCCATGCTCTGGGCCAGCGTGCTGACGATCTCGTACACATAGCTGTCCTGGCGCGCCAGCACCGCCAGCACACACATTTCCAGCGTGCCCTTGCGCAGTTGCGTCTTCATGGTTGCAGCACCACCGCAGCTGGCTTGCACTGCGGCTGGCAGCGCGCCGGCCCTGTCCACATACGTTTCATGACTCACTCTCCTCACTACCTTGCAATACAAGGAACCAGCCGGCATCGTGCTGCTGATGATGAGGTCATCCTAGCAGCACACTACTGTGTATTGCAAGGTAGCTGTCACCACATGCGTGCATCGCTAGCCGCCAGATGAAGCGGGACGAGAAGCAACAACGGCTCGCGACCCTGCACGACAGCCGTGCCCCCGGCAGCAAAACGCTCGCCAGCCGCAGGCATACAAAAAGCCGCCCGAAGGCGGCTGCGGCGCAACGATGAAAGAGGTGGCAACCAGGAGTGGCGCAGACAACGAACTGCGGCTACTCCCTACTCCCCATTCCCTACTCCCGCTCTTCAGGCCGACTGCTTGGCGAACGCCGGTTCCAGTTCCTGGCGCGGTTCCGGATCGATATCGTCGTCCTCGTCCAGCTCCGGCTGGGCGGCACCCAGTGCGTTTTCGGTCTTGGCTACCACGCTGGCGGCAATCGCGTTGCCCAGCACGTTGGTGGCGGAACGGCCCATGTCCAGGAAGTGATCCACGCCCAGCAGCAGCAGCAGGCCGGCTTCCGGGATATTGAACTGCGCCAGGGTGGCGGCAATCACCACCAGCGAGGCGCGCGGTACGCCGGCCATGCCCTTGGAGGTCACCATCAGGATCAGCATCATGGTGATTTCCTGCGACAGCGACAGATCAATGCCGTAGGCCTGGGCAATGAAGATGCTGGCGAAGGTGCAGTAGATCATGGAGCCATCGAGGTTGAACGAGTAGCCCATCGGCAGCACGAAGCTGGCAATGCGGTCGCTGCAACCGAAGCGCTTCAGGCGGTCCAGCGTCTTGGGGTAGGCGGCCTCGGAGCTGGCGGTGGAGAACGCCAGCAGCGCCGGCTCGCGCACCGCTACCAGCAGCTCCAGCACACGGCGCTTGAGGAACACGCTGCCCATCAGCAGCAGGCACAGCCACAGCGCGCCCAGCGTCAGGTAGAACTGCGCCATGAAGCTGCCGTAGGTGGAGAGAATGCCCAGGCCTTCCTTGGCCACCATGCTGGCAATCGCCGCGAACACCGCGAACGGTGCGAAGTTCATCACGTAGCCGGTGACCTTCAGCATGATGTGCGCCACGGCGTCGATAGCGTCGATCAGGCCGCGGGCCTTGTCGCCGACAGCGGAAGCGGCGGTACCGAAGAACAGCGAGAACACCACGATGGCCAGGATCTCGTTCTTGGCCAGCGCATCGAACACGCTCTTGGGAATCAGGTGGCTGATGAAGTCCTTCAGCGTCAGCGCACCCTTCTCGATGCCGGAGCTGGCGGTCACGTCCGGCAGCGGCAGGCCCAGGCCCACGCCCGGCTTGAGCAGGTTCACCATGAGCAGACCCAGCGACAGCGACACGAAGGAGGCGGTAAGGAACCAGCCCATGGTCTTGGCGCCGATGCGGCCAACGGTGGCGGAGTCGCCCATGCGCGCGATGCCCACTACCAGAGTGGAGAACACCAGCGGCGCGATGATCATCTTGATCAGGCGCAGGAAGATATCGGTAAGAATGCTCAGCTGCTCGGCGAAGGCGTTGATGGCCTCCGGGCTGCCGGCGGTTTCACGCCAGCCGTAGCCGGCAACGATGCCCAGCAGCATGGCTGCCAGGATCATGGCGGTAAGTCGGTTGATTTTCACGGTGGTTTCCCTGTGCTGTCTTCACTGAAAAACCTCCTTTGTAGTGCGATTGCTATTGTCGTCGGTTCTCTGTCCGGAACCTGTTTGCCGGCGGGGACCGGCCTTCATCGCGGATGGCTATCACCATCTGTCGTGAAGGGGAGGCATTAAAACAGAAAACACCGGGCTTGCCAGCCTTCGCTTTCCCTAATGTCGATAAAAAACCCCGCCGGCATGGGCGGGGTGTGACGGAAATACCGCAGCGCTGGCAGCTACCGGTGCTAGGCCCTCGTGGCCTGGCTCACCCAATCCGCGGTGGCCTCGGCGGCGCGGAATTCGTGCACCACGCCCTGCAGCAGCGCAAATGCCCGTGGCGCATCCAGCGCCTGGCAGGCTGCGCCCAGCGCCGCCAGGTGGCCATCCAACTCCGCCGCCGGCAGGTGGTATTCCTGCGCGCGCATGATGCGCGGGTGCTCGGTGGCCAGCACGCCGTCGCCGATCAGCAGCTCCTCGTACAGCTTCTCGCCCGGGCGCAGCCCGGTGCAGCGAATCTCGATGTCGCCGTGCGGATGCTGCTCGTCGCGCACCTCCAGCCCGGACAGATGCACCATGCGCCGCGCCAGGTCGATGATCTTCACCGGCTCGCCCATATCCAGCACGAACACATCGCCGCCCTGCCCCATAGCCCCGGCCTGAATCACCAGCTGCGCCGCCTCGGGAATGGTCATGAAGTAGCGGGTGATGTCCGGGTGGGTGAGCGTGACCGGGCCGCCAGCGGCGATCTGGCGCTTGAACAGCGGCACCACCGAGCCGGAACTGCCCAGCACGTTGCCAAAGCGCACCATCACGAAACGGGTGGCGCTGCCACGCGCATGCCGCGCCTGCAGTGCCAATTCCGCCAGCCGCTTGGTCGCGCCCATCACATTGGTTGGCCGCACGGCTTTGTCAGTGGAAATCAGCACGAAGGTCGCCACGCCGGCCGCTTCCGCCGCCTGCGCGCAGCTGTCGGTGCCGAAGGCGTTGTTGACGATGCCGGCAATCGGGTTGTGCTCCACCATCGGCACATGCTTGTAGGCGGCGGCGTGGTACACGGTTTCCACCGCGAACGCCTGCATCACCGAGGTGAGCCGCGCCAGGTCGGTGACCGTGCCCAGCACCGGCAGCCGCTCCACCGCCGGCGCCAGCTGCGCCAGCTCCTGGTCGATGCTGTACAGCGCGAATTCGGTGAGCTCGAACAGCACGATGCGCACCGGCTGCTGCTTGACGATCTGGCGGCACAGCTCGGAACCGATGGAGCCGCCAGCACCGGTAACCATTACCACCTTGCCGCGGATGTTGGCCGCCAGCAGCTCGCCGCGCGGCGGCACCGGGTCGCGGCCCAGCAGGTCGTCGATTTCTACCTCGCGCAGCTCGTCCACCCGCACCTCGCCGGACACCAGGTCGGCCATGCCCGGCAGGCGCTTGATCGGCACGTGCAGGGTTTCCAACTGCTCCAGGATCTGGCGGTGGCGGCCGCGGCTGGCCGATGGCATCGCCAGCAGGATCAGCCCGGCATCGGTATCGTCCACCAGCTCGGCGATGGTTTTTGGGTCGTGCACCATCAGACCGCGGAAGGTGCGGCCCCACAGCTGCGGGTTATCATCCACGAAGGCCATCGGCCGGTACTCGCGGCCTTCCTGCAGCGCCACCATCAGCTGCAGGCCGGCACGGCCGGCGCCGTAGATGATCACCGGCCGCCGCGGCGCGTCCAGCGCGTCGATACGGCGCACCACACCGCGCAGCAGGAAGCGGCTGCCGCCGATATAGGCCATGGCGAACACCCAGAAGATGATGATGGCGGTGCGCGGGAACGGCCCGATGCCGGCCATCAGGATCACCGCCATCAGCACCAGCACCGACAGCGACACGCCGACGAATACGGTGTACACGATGCGGTCGTCGAGGAATTTCAGCACCGCGCGGTACAGGCCGAGCTTGATGAAGATTGGTAGCACCCATAGTGGCGGCACCGCGAAAATCCACAGGTAAGGGTCCAGCTTCGGATCCCAGTTGCCGCCCAGGCGCAGCACTACCGCGCTCCACATCGCCAGCGGCAGCAGCAGCGCATCCAGCAGCATCAGCAACGCCATCTTGTGATGGCGCGAGAAGGAAAGCAGTTTTTCCAGCATGTTTGAACCTATTGGCTGCCACCAGCACACAAAAACCTGCTGGCCACGAAAACCACGAAACCACACGAAAACCCGGCGCTACTCGCCCGCCAGCTAACGGCAAGAGCAGTAGCGGTTAGCCACCTTGGCGCTATCAAGCAGGAGGGAAGTCTAGTCCCGATGTTCGTGTCGTTTGGTGGTTTTCGTGGCCGGTATTCCCGTGTTTCCGTGGCAGAAAATTAACGCGTCACGATCTTCAGCAAAGTGGCGAGGATGATCCGTACATCCCCGAGCAGGGTGTAGCTCTGCGCATAGCGCAGGTAGTAGCCCAGCTTTTCCGGCAGCACCTGCTCGATGTAGGCACGCTCCGGGTCGGCAGCCTTACCCAGTATCTCGTTCTCGTCGATCATCTTGATCGACGCCCAGTCGGAAATGCCGGGGCGCACCGACAACACGATGTCGCGCACATTGTCCGGGTAGCAGGCCACGTACTTGGGCACCTCCGGGCGCGGGCCGACCAGGCTCATGTCGCCGTACAGCACATCCAGCAGCTGCGGCAGCTCGTCCAGCTTGGTCTTGCGCAGGATATGCCCGGCACGGGTGACGCGGCTGTCCGCGCCCACCGTCAGCTGGCCGGCAGCCTCGGCATTGATGCGCATCGTACGGAACTTGTGGATGCGGAACAGCCGGCCGCCGCGCCCTACCCGCACCTGGCGGAAGAACACCGGGCCGGGCGAATCCAGCTTCACCCACAGGCCAATCAGCAGCAGCAGCGGCCAGAGCAGCCACAATCCGGCCAGTACGGCGATCAGGTCGAACAGGCGCTTCAGCAACGGCGAGCCGTGGGATGCGGCCAACGTTGGCCGCAGCGTATCGATGCCTTTTTCTTCGGACTGCGCCATCACTTACCCAGCAGCTGGCGCACGGCGGCGATCACACGGGTCTGATCGTCATCGCTCATGCGGGTGTACAGCGGCAGCGTCACCTCGGCTTCGAACGCCGTGTCGGCTACCGGAAAGCTTTCGCGCTTGAGGCTGTAGCCATCGCGCCATACCGGCTGGCGATGCAGCGGAATGAAGTGCACCGAGCAGCCAATGCCCAGCTCCGCCATGCGCGCGATGAAATCGTCGCGGCTGATCCCGGCCTCCGGCTTGAGGCGTACCGGGTACAAATGCCAGGCGTGGTTGCTGCCGGCATCGGTGGGGCGAGCCGGCAGGATCAGCGGCAGGTCGGCCAGCTCGCGGTCGAAGCGTGCAGCCAGGGTTTCGCGTTTGGCCAGGAAGGCATTGATCTTCTTCAGCTGGTGGATGCCCATCGCTGCGGCGGTATCCGGCATGTTGTACTTGTAGCCGGGGGCGACTACCTCGTAGTACCAGGCCGGGGTCTTGGAGGTGTAGCGGTCGAAGGCATCACGGCTGATGCCGTGCAGGCGCATCACCTTGCAGCGGGCGATGATCTCCTTGTTTTTCGACACCACCATGCCGCCTTCGCCGGTGGTCATGGTCTTGTTGGCGTAGAAGCTGAACACCGTCACATCGGAATCCAGCGTGCCGATCAGCTTGCCCTTGTAGTAGGTGGGCATGGCGTGGGCGGCGTCTTCCACCACCTTCAGACCATGCTCGCGGGCAATGGCGATGATCTCGTCCATCTCGCAGGCAAGACCAGCAAAGTGCACCGGCATGATGGCGCGGGTTTTCGGCGTGATGGCAGCGCGGATCGCTTCCGGGCGGATGTTGAACGTCGCCGGGTCCACGTCCACGATCACCGGGTGCGCGCCGAGGTAGCGCACCACCTCGGCGGTGGCGGTAAAGGTGTAGCTGGGCACGATCACCTCGTCGCCCTCTTTCACCCCCACCGCCTCCAGGGCCAGGTGCAGGCCGGCGGTGGCGGAGTTGACTGCAATCGCTTCCACGCCGTCACCGATAAACGCCGCAAAATCGGCCTCGAACTGCTTGGTCTTGGGGCCGGTGGTTACCCAGCCGGAACGCAGCGCGTCGACTACTTCGTTGATTTCATCTTCGCCGATATCCGGCAGCGCAAACGGTAGGAATTTCTGTTCAGCCATTGTCTTGTCTTTCATTACCTTGCCGGCGGCACTGCGCCACCGGGTAAAAATTCTTGCGGCCAACGTAGGCCGCGTCATTCATGCCATGTGCCGGCGGAACGCCGCGTTGCGGCTTCCGCCCTACTTCAATCGGTCCGCCAGCCGCTTGCCGATTTTCTGCGTCGGCAGCTCGACGCAACGGTTGATCGCCAGCGCCAGGCACCAGGTTGCCGCCAGCGCGATGATCACCATCAGCCACCACGGGGTGCCGTATTGTGCCAGCGTGAACAGGATGGCGTAACCGGGCACCGAGTGGCAGACATACCAGGCGTAGCTGACACTCGCCACACGGGTGAGCAGCGGTGCAGCCACCAGCTGTGGCCGCAAGGCGCCGGCCAGGAACAGTACGATGCCGATGCCGTAGCTGGCGTACAACTCTGGCGAGCCCCAGTTGGTCACCCACACGAACAGCGCCAGCAGCACAATGAAGTGCGCCGCCGTCTCCAGCCTGCCGGCCTGCCCGGTGCGGTAGAAGTACAGCCAGCAGCCGGCGAACATCAGCGGGAAGTAGCAGACGATGGTCTGGAAATTGTTGGGGGCGGCAAAGCGCGTCAGCCACGCCACCAGCGGCAGCAGCAGCCAGATTGCCCACTTGATGCGCCGGCCGGTGAGCGCAAATGCCGCGCCCAGCATGGCGTAGAACCACAGTTCCACCTTCAGCGTCCACATCACCGGGTCGATATTGCTGCCGCCCAGCCAGTCCTGGAATGCAATGCTGGCGTGGCCCAGTACATCGGCGCGAGTCACGTCGAACTCGCCATCCGGCAGCCAGGATGCCAGCCACAGCGCGGCAACTGTCAGCGTCAGCCCGGCCCAGTAGGTGGGGTAGATGCGAAACAAGCGCGATACCGCGAAGCGCGCCGCACCCATGCGGGTGAGCGACAGCGGAATCAGCAACCCGGAGATCAGCAGGAACAGCCCCACGCCCACCGCGCCCAGGTTGAACGGCAGCACGAAGGAGGCGCCATGGTAGCCCTCGATCGGCGGCAGGTTCATCACCTCGGCAATGCGGTCGCGCCGCTGCCAGAAGATCTGCGTGTAGTGGAACAGCACCACGGCCAGCATGGCCAGGCCGCGCAGGCCGTCGGCAAAGTCGAAGCGGATGTGTTGCTGTTGCTGGCTCATGCTGCTCCCGTCATCAAAAGGTTGGCCGCAGGCAGCTTAGCGCATGGCCTGCAGGAAGCGTTTGGCCAGCACCGCGTAGTCGTGCTTCGCCAGCACGTAAGCTTTGCCGGCGGCGCCCATGCGGCCGCGCTCGTTCGCCGTCAGCGCCGCCATGCGCCGCAACGCGTCGGCAATCGCCGCCGGGTCTTCCGCCCCGACGCTGATGCCGGCGCCGGCCTCGGCCACCATGTCATTGCCGGCTTCCACCGAATGCACTACCGGCTTGCCGGCCATCATGTAGTCGAACAGCTTGTTGGGGTTGATGCCGAAGCGGTAGATGGGCAGCTTGCGCCAGCCGATGTACAGCGCGTCGCACTCGGCCAGGAAAGCCGGCACCGCGCGCTTGGGAATCGACGGCAGGAAGGTGACGTTAATCAGCCCCAGCGCCTGCGCCTGGCTCACCAGTTCCGCCTTGTCCGGGCCATCGCCCACCAGCACGATGTGCAGGTTCTGCGCCGCATCCTGCTGCAGCTGGCTTGCCGCCTGCAGCAGGAAATCCAGCGCGTTGGCCAGGCCGTGGCCGCCGGCGTAGCCGACGATGAAGCGCTTGTCGGCCTTCAGTTCCGCCAGGCGCATGCGGTGCTCGGCTGGCAGCGGCTCGCTGGCGCCCTGCCACTCCCCCACGTCCACGCCGTTGGGAATCACCACGTATTTTTCCGGCGCCATGCCATGCGCCAGCATGTAGTCCTTCGCGCACGGCAGCATCGATACCACGGAGTCCGCCTTGCGGTAGCCGAAGTCCTCCGCCCACTGCAGCAGGCGGATGAATGGGTGCTTCGGACTCATGCCGCCCACTTCCACCGGCGTCAGCGGCCACAGGTCATGTACTTCGTACACCAGCTTCGCCCCGGTCTTGCCGGCGATGAAAGCCGCCGGAATGGTATCCAGCGGGTAGGTGGAAGAGGCAATCACCACGTCCGGCCGCCACTGTTTGAGGTAGCGCCCGGACAGGCCCATCACCCGGCCGAGGAATCGGAAAATGTTGATCACCCGCTTCAGGCCGTTGCCCTCGTAGCGCGGCGTGCGGCACCAGGTGTAGCGGATGCCGTCGATGTCCTGGTCGGCGTAGTTGCTGCTCAGCTGCGGGTTGTGCTGGCGCAGGTGAGAGTAATCCGCCGCCAGCATGTGCACCTCGTGCCCGGCCTTTACCCATTCGCGGGCCAGGTAGTAGGGGCGGAATTCCATGCCGTGCTGCGGGCTGCCGGCATAGTGGTTGATGTACAGAATGCGCACGTAACTCTTTCCGGACACCCCGACAAGCTCCCGCTTTCGTCGCGATACTGCGTTGTTCACGAAAAATCCCTCCTTACATATCAACCATATGCGGCGTCGGGATATTTCATTCGCGCCTTGTCTCGCTTAGAAATCGGGGCTTTTCGAAGCGCCCTATTAT
Source organism: Vogesella amnigena (assembly GCF_042648905.1). Taxonomy (NCBI): domain Bacteria; kingdom Pseudomonadati; phylum Pseudomonadota; class Betaproteobacteria; order Neisseriales; family Chromobacteriaceae; genus Vogesella; species Vogesella amnigena. The sequence continues at coordinate 13,688 of NZ_JBHRYH010000021.1, forward strand.
TATTCGGCCGGGTTGGCCGCAAGGTCTTCAGAACAGCCCGGCCATGATATTGATCATCAACGCCACCACCGTGGTGTTGAACAGGAAGGACAGGATGCAGTGCACCGTGCCGATACGGCGCATGTGGCGACTGGCCAGGCTGACATCCGCTGTCTGCCCCGAAGTACCGATCACTGCCGAGAAATAAAAAAAATCGGCGTAGTCCGGCGTGTCATCGCCAGGAAACTGCAGCGCCGGCGCTTCGCCACGTGCCAGACCGACAAAATAGGCATGCGCGTAGTGCAGCGCGAACATGGTCTGGGTGAACAGCCAGGAGCTCAGGATGGTAACGGCGGCCAGCAGCACATGGCCGGCGCGCTCGGCGCCATGCAGCTCGCGCGCGGCGGACAGCTGCAGCGCTATCGCCAGCAGGCAGGTTACCGAGGCAAACACCACCAGGGTGAGAATGCTGCGCTGGCCGACATCTTCCTGTAGCGCACGGCGGCGGATGTGTTCCTCGCTGGCGCCGGCCATCATGTGCGCTGCCAGCAGCAGGTACAGCAGCGCACCGCCATTCCAGCCCAGCATGAAGGCGGTCATCCCACGCAGCGGCAGTAACTGCTGCCACTGCGCCAGCAAGGCTAGCAGCAAGCCGAATGCGCCGGCGGAAAGCAGCCGCGGCCGCGCCAGCAGCATGCGCAGTGGCGTGATGGCGTGGTGGCGATGTGGATGGGTGGCAGTCATCGCTAGATCTTTGTTGTTGCAAGATAGCTGCGCTGCAGGCGCTGCCAGTCACTACTAGCCAACACCGCCCCTGCCCCGGACCAGATCAATAGCCCCAATAACAACTGTTCATTGCTAAACAACTTGCCACCATCTGCCCAATGCAGGCCGACCATCACCAGCCCCAAGGTCCAGCCACGGGCCGGTATGCCATAGCGCAGCAGGAAATACAGCTTTCCCTTGCCCGCCACGCGCTTCCAGCCGGCAAAATCGTAGCGTTGTTGTCGTGCCAACCAGGCTGAGTAGCACTGCAAACTCAACATATACAGCAACATCACGGCAAAGATTCGCCACATGATGCCAACACCGAGCGTGTCGCCACTGAGCGCTTTCACCCCCAGCAGGACAGCTGTCGCTAGCACGGCCCACCCTACTGTTTGCAGATGTCCGATCATCTTCATGATTCACTTCCCAGCTGGCGGTACAGCGCCACCAGCTTGTCGGCCTCGGCCGCCCAGCTGTACTTGGCCAGCACCGCGCGCTTGCCGGCCTCGCCCATCGCCTGGGCGCGGGCATCGTCGGCCAGCAGCGTGGCAATGGCATCGGCGATGGCGCGCGGATCCTGCGGATCCACCAGCAGGCCGCAGCCGGCATCCTCGACGATGCCGCGCCACAGCGGGAAATCGCTGGCAATCACCGGCATGCCGGCGGCCATGTATTCGAACAGCTTGATCGGCAGCGATTCCACGTAGCTGGGCGTGGGCAGCAGCGTCACCAGTCCCACCTTGCTCTGCGCCAGCACCGTGGCCACCCCGGCGCGGTTCAGCACGCCCAGGTCATTGACGCGGCTCCAGCCGGCCTCGCGTTGCAGCGCGGCCTTGAGATCCGGCTCGCTCCAGATGCCGGCCAGGTTCAGCCGGGTATCGGTGTCCGGCAGCGCGGCGATGATGGGCTCGATGCCGCGGGTACGGCTGATGCCGCCCAGGTAGCACACCTCGTTGCGGCGGCTGGCCCACGGCGTATCTCGGATCAGTTCTTCCAGAATCGGGTAGTTGCACACATCAATGCAGCGGCGGGCGCCGGCCTGCTCGAAGCGCTGGCGGATCACCGGCGTGGCGGCGACGATGGCGTCGAAGCGGCGCGCGGCGTAGTCCTCCAGCGTTTCCACCCCGCGCGACACCCATGGCCGCGCCATGCCGGGAATCCAGTGCTTGGCCAGCACCTGGCGCGGCACGTCCTCGTGCACGTCGTACACGATCTTGATGCCGGCCTGCTGCAGACGCAGCGCGGCGGGAATCAGCTCCGGGTCGTGAAAATGCGCCACGTCCGGCATCAGCGCCAGCGCCTGCTGGTACACACGCTTCACCGTGCCGGTCATGCGCGACAGCCGGCCGCCGCTCTTGGGGCCGACGTCGTGAAAACGCACGCCGCGGTTGATCTCGTCGCCGTTGCCATCAGCCACCACCAGGTGCACCTCGTGGCCGGCGGCGGCCAGGCTGGCGCACTCCTTCACGAAGATGCGGATATCGTGGCGCGGGTGGGCGCTGGTGAGATGGGCGATTTTCATAAGCTCTTCAACTACCTTTCCTTGGCCACGAACCCCACGAAAAAACACGAAAAGAACCGCATCGTTCTCCCCTATCACCACTGCTCAGACCGGCTGTTCTGACGGCATGCCGGGCATGCGGCCAACCATCTGACCTGTTCGTGTTATTTCGTGGTTTTCGTGGCAAAAAATTCAAAGCAATTCGCGGTAAATCTGCGCAAAGCGCGCCATATTGGCCTGCTGCAGCCCCTTCTCTTGCACCAGCCGGCGATTCAGCGCCACCGCCTCGGCCAGTTGCGCGTCGTCGCTAGCGCGCAGCAGCTGGGTTTTCAGGGCTGCGCCCAGCCGCGCTACGTCCTCGACGATGGCTCCGTTGACGCCATCCAGCACCCATTCCAGGTTGGCCGGCAGGTTGGATAGCAGCGGCAGACAGCCATGGCCCATGGCTTCCAGCAGACTGATGCTGGTGGCATCGCTTTCCGGCACGCTGACAAACACGCGGGCATCGCGGTACAGCCCGGCCAGCACGTCCGGTGCCACGAAGCCGGTGAAGTGGATGCGCTGCAGCTGCAGCGACCTGGCGAGCTTGAGCAATGCATCGGTCTCGCTACCGCTGGCGGCCACGGTAAGCGACCAGCCGGCGAAGCGCGCATCGGCCTCTACCTCGGCCCAGGCGCGCACGATTGCATCGATGCGGTACAGCGGTTTGTGCAGGCGGCAGGACAGCACGCTCAGCGGCTTGGCGGCGATATCCGGCTCGGCCGGCAAGGCGTCCATGCCGAAGTTGAGCACGTCCATGCGCTGCAGTGGCGCCAGCTGGCGGCACACGGCAGCCATGTGCAGCGAGTCACTGCTGACAGCGCTGGCAGCCGCCAGGTTGGCCGCCACCATGCGCTTCATCAGCGCATTCTGCTGCGGCAGCAGCAGTACATCGGAGCCCCAGGTGGTGAGCAGCCATGGCGTGGTTTTGCCGGCCAGCGCGCGGCGCGCGTGCCAGGCCACGCTATTGGCCTGGTGTACGTGCACCATGTCCGGCTGCAGTTCGTCGATCAGCGCGGCGATGCGGCTGGCGGTGCGCAGCGCGCGCAGACTGAAATCCACCTGCTCCACGCGGCCAAGGTTGGCCGCATGGTAGCGCTCCGGCAGCGGGCCGCTGCTGACCAGGTGCACCACCTCCACATGCGGCGCGATGCCGGCCAGGTAGCGGAAGGTGTGCACCGAGGCGGAGCCGATCAGCAGCAGTTTCATGCCGATTCCTCGTGGCGTTGCAGCAGACGGCCCAGCGCCTGCTGCAGGCGTTGCAGCCGTAAATCCAGCGCGCGGTCTGCTGCCAGGTTGATATTCACCGGCAGGTTGAACACCGTGGCGGCCAGCGCCTCGGCATCCGGCGCGCTGCCGGCCTGGTAGCCGTGGCGGAACGAGCCGGCCGGGTGGATCACGTCATCAAACCACACGCCGATGTTCAGCCCGCTGGCCGCAGACAGCTCGCGCGCCAGCCGCGCCTTGTCCAACACGTGAAATGGCAGCGCAAACGGGTAGCGTACCCAGTGGGTATCCGCCGGCGCCTGCCACTGGGTGATGCCCGGTAGCGCGGCCAGTGCCTGGCGGTAGCGGGCAACCAGCTGCTGCTTGTGCGCCAGCGTGGCCGGCAAGCGCGCCAGCTGCGCGCGCAGCAGCACGGCGGACAGCAGCGGCATCTCGCGGGCCGGGTGTGGCGCGCCGTCGCGTACTTCGTGGTCGCCGGAGCGGTAGATCAGCCCCAGGCGCCGCACCAGCGCCATGCCGATGCGCCCCTGCAGCGGCCAGCGCGCAGACAGGATATGCGCCTTCAGCGTGGCCAGCAGTCGCCACTGGTCGGTACAGCTCACCTCGGGCAAGGCAGTCTGCGGCAGTTCGGCGCCAGCCGGCAGCAGCGCGAAACCGCCGATGCCACCGGTGAGGTTCTTGGAGTATTCGAAGCTGAAGAACGCCCCGTCGTGATAGCTGCCCAGCCATTGCCCGGCGCAACGCGAGGCAAAACCATGCGCCGCGTCATCGACGAAACGCACCTGGCGGTGCTTCTCGCGCAGCCAGGTGGGCACCTCGCAGGCGATGCCGAAGTTGTGCGGCACCACCACCACGCGGGTATTGCGGCGGATGGACAGGTCCAGCAGCTGCCAGTCGTAGCCCATGCTGCCGCGCTGGATATCGACAAAGCGCAGCGTGGCGCCGCTGGGCGGCACCTGGTTGGGCACCACCACGCAGGTGAACGCCGGCACGATCACCTCGTCGCCCGGCCCCACGCCATGCAGTTGCAGCAGCTCGGCAAAGGCGGCACGACCACTGTCGTACAGGCGGATGCGCGGCTCGTCCACCTGCAGCAATGCGGCCAACTCGCGGCGCAGTGCTGCGCGCTGGCGCCTGCGCCCCAGCAACATGCCGGGCAGCGCCAGCAGAAAACGGGCAAAGCTCAGGGAATTGGCAGTCAGCACAGCGCTTTCACCTTTCTGGCCGGCTGGCCGGCATATACCCAGCCGCTTTCCAGCTCGCCTTTCACCACGCTGCCAGCGCCAATCACGACGTTGTCGCCGATACGGCTGCCCGGCAGCACGATGCAGCCGGCACCGATGAACACATTATTGCCGACGTGGATGTCGCCATCGATATGGCAGGCGGTGAACGGCGTGGCCGGCGCATCGGCGGGTATGCCGTTGCTGTGGCAGAAGAACATGCTGCGCGGCCCCACCGCCACATGGCTGCCGAACTGCAGCTGCCGGCTGCCGATCAGGCAGTAGCAATGCGGTGCCAGGTGGCTGTGCGCCCCCAGCTGCAGGCGGCCGGCGCCCTGGGTCAGCACATCGCAGCCCCAGTACAGCCGGGCATGCTCGCCCAGCTGCAGCGCGGCGGCATGCACCCTCGCGCCGGGGTTGACCCGCGCCGAGCCGGCCAGCCGTGCACCTCGCAGCCGCAGCCAGCGGCTCCACAACAGCAACAGGATTCGATCAAGCATGGGAAGCTTCCCGATGGCGCAGCAGGCGGAATACCCACGCCACGTAAGCTGCAAAATAGACTGTCATTACCGCCGACATCAGCGCGAATGCCTGCATGGCATCGCGGCTGGCCAGATAGAACGCGGCAAATGCCGCCAGGTTGACGATAACCCCGAACAGCACGAACAGGAACGACGCGCGCTGGCGGCCGATCACCATCGGCACCATGAACGCCGGCCCGGCCACGAAGGCGGCGGCGAAATACGGCGTCAGCACCGCGGCGATCTCGCCCGCGCCCTGCCACTGCGGCCCGAACACCAGCGCGAACAGCGGCCCGCCCCACAAGGCGAGCAGGCCGAACGGCAGCAGCGACAACAGCGCCAGAATCAACAAGGCGCGCTTGAGCAAGCCCGACAGCCGCTGCCCCTGGCCGGCGGCTTCCGCCAGATCGCGAAACACCACCTGCGCCACCGCCTGCCCCACCAGCGCCGCCGGCAGTTTGAGCACGCGCAGCACCAGCGCGTACTGGCCGACGACAGCGGCGCCGGACAGCGCGCTGAGCAGTGCCAGCAGCAGCGAATCCTGGAATGCCACCACGAAGGCATGCGGTGTATTGACCAGGGGAAACTCGCGATAACGCTGCGCCACTGCGCGCAGCTGCTGCCGGCGATGGCCGCGCAGCCAGGCGCAACCCTGGGCCAGATCGGCGCGCGCCAGCGCCAGCAGCGCCAGCGCCTGCCCCAGCAGCTGCGACAGGATCAGCCCGGCCGCGGCCAGGCCGGACCAGCCGGCCGCCAGCTGCAGCAGCGACACCCCCAGCGACTGCGCCACCCGCCCCTGGGCGTTGGCCGCATAGCGCCGCTGGCGATTGTTCCATGCCGTCCACGCCGCCACACTGCCCGCCAGCCACACGCCTATGGGCAGCCACGGTAGCCACGGCGCCAGCTGCGGCGCCCGCAGCAGCCCGGCAATGGCGGCATGCCAGGGCCAGAACAGCAGCTGACACAACAGCAACAGGCCGGTATTGATCAGCAGCGACAGCCGCATCAGCCGCGCCGCGTCGGCGTCCTCGGCCGGCAGCACCACCGCCATGTCGAAACGCGCGGTGGCGATCACCGCCAGGTTGGACAGCCAGGCCACGAATACCGCCAGCACCCCGAAATCGGCCGGGGTATACAGCCGGGTGAGCAGCGGGGCGAACAGCAGCGGCAGCAGCTGCGCCAGCGCGGCACCGCTAGCCAGCGTGGCCACATTGCGGGCAAAGCCGCCGGCGGCCAGCCGCTGCCGGAATGCGGCCAGCTTCATAGCAGCTGCACCCCGAACGGCCGCAGCAGCCAGGCAAACACGCCGAACAACAGCATGGTGAGCACGGCGCTGGCTCCCAGCGCCGGCCAGAACCCCAGCCGCGCCAGCAGCCAGGGAAACAGCAGGAACATCGGCAAGGTGGGCAGCACGTACCAGAAGGTGTACCAGGCGTGGTTGCCGATCTTGCTGGCCGGCTGTTTTTCCAGCTGCAGCCAGATCAGCGTCAGGATGGTGACCAGCGGCAGCGAAGCCAGCAGCGCACCGAGCTGGTCGCTACGCTTGGCCAGCTCCGATACCAGCACCACCAGCGCGGCGGTCAGCAGGTACTTGAACGCCAGAAATGCCACTTAGCCCAGCGCCTTCTTTACTGCCGCCACGATGGCATCCTGGGTGGCTTCATCCAGGAACGGGTGCATCGGCAGGCTCATCACGCGCTTGCCGGCGGCCTCGGCCAGCGGGAAGCTGCCCTCGCCCTGCCCCAGGTGGGCGAATGCCGGCTGCAGGTGCAGCGGAATCGGGTAGTGCACCGCGGTCGGCACGCCCAGCTGCTGCAGCGCCTGCTGCACCGCCTCGCGGTTGTCCACCTCGATGGTGTACTGCGCGTAGACGTGAGTATTGCCCGCCGCGATCACCGGCACGCGTGCCACATCCTGCAGCAATTCGCTATAGCGGGCGCCGATGCGCGCACGCGCCTCGACCTCGGTCGGGAAGCTCGGCATCTTGGCCAGCAGTACCGCGGCCTGGATGGTATCCAGCCGGCCATTGAGGCCGATCACCGGGTGATGGTAGCGACGGTCCTGACCGTGGATGCGGATCTCGCGCATTTTCTTCGCCAGCTCGTCGTCATTGGTGAACACCGCACCGCCGTCGCCGTAGCAGCCCAGCGGCTTGCTGGGGAAGAAGCTGGTGGTGCCGATGGTGCACAGGTTGCCGGAGCGCTTGCCATGCTGGCTGGCGCCGAAGCTCTGCGCGCCGTCTTCGATCACCGGCAGGCCATGTTTGGCCGCAATGGCGTTGATGGCATCGAAATCGGCACACTGCCCGTACAGGCTAACCGGCATGATGGCGCGGGTGCGCGGGGTGATGGCCGCTTCCAGCAGCGCAGGGTCCAGGTTGTAGCTAACCGGGTCGATATCGACGAACACCGGCTTGGCGCCAAGCAGGGCAATCATCTCGCCGGTGGCAATGAAGGTGAACGGGGTGGTGATCACCTCGTCGCCCGGCTTGATGCCCAGCGCCATCAGCGCGATCAGGATCGCCTTGGTGCCATCGCACACGCCGATGGCGTGTCTGGCGCCGGTGTAGTCGGCCAGCTGCGCTTCCAGCTCCTTCACCTCCGGCCCCATGATGTACTGGCCGTGATCCAGCACCGCGTGGATGCGGGCGTCGATATCGGCCTTGAGATGCTGGTACTGCGCTTTCAGATCGATGAACTGGATGGACATGGTTCCGATTCCTTTTTTTGCCACGAACCCCACGAAAAAACACGAAAAGCAGTACTCGGCAATTGGCACGGATGCTCTTGCACGCCAGTCATGGCGCCTTGCTCTATCGTTCGTGTCTTTTCATGGGGTTCGTGGCCAGACAATTTGCTATACCGGCGCGCAGTGATTGCCGCCGATGTCGAAACGTTGGCCGCATACACCGCAGCCGTGCTCGCCGATGCTGTCCGGCAGACGCTCGCCGCACTGGCACATCCAGCCGATGCGTCGCGCCGGGGTACCCACCATCAGCGCGTACGGTTTCACGTCCTTGGTGACCACGGCGCCAGCGCCGATAAACGCGTATTCGCCCACGGTGTGGCCACAGACGATGGTGGCATTGGCGCCGATGCTGGCGCCGCGCTTCACCACCGTGCGGCGGTATTCGTTCTTGCGGTTGACGTGGCTGCGCGGGTTGTTGACGTTGGTGAACACCATGGACGGGCCACAGAACACGTCGTCTTCCAGTGTTACCGCGTCATAGATCGACACATTGTTCTGCACCTTGACGTTGTCGCCGATGATCACATCGTTGCCGACGAACACGTTCTGGCCAAACGAACAACGCGCGCCGATGCGCGCGCCGCCACAGATATGCACCCAGTGCCACACGCGGGTGTCGGTGCCGATAACGGCGCCATCATCGACGATGGCGCTGGGATGTACGGTGTAGCTCATTGTTTGAACCTTTTTCTTTGGCCACGAAAACCACAAAAAAACACGAAATGAACCCTACGCACCAGGCGGACAATCTCCGCTTTCGGGTAGGCAAAATTGACCAGCAACCCCACCCGGATACCCGTTGCTTTCAGATAATTGAGTACCTGTGCCTTGTGAGCATCCGTCAACTTGTCTTGTGCCTTCAGCTCCAGTAGCACCCGGTCTTCCACGATAAGGTCGGCAAAATATTCGCCAACCATCGTTCCCTTGTAGCTTACGGCCAACGGGCACTGTGCCATGGCCGCCAGGCCCTTCCGCTCCAGTTCAAGCAGCAGGGCCTTTTCATAGACCTTTTCCAGAAAGCCATGACCCAGCTCGCGGTACACCTCGAACACACAGCCCTGAATCCGGTAGCAAAGCTCCTGTTCCAGCATGTTCGTGGGCTTTCGTGGTTTTCGTGGCAAAAACTAAAAAATCAGTACTCCAGCGGCAGGCTCACGCGCTTGCCGTCGCGTGCCGACAGGTACATGCCGATCAGCAGCTCCAGCGACTTCAGACCTTCGCGGCCGTCGGTTTCCGGCTCCGCCTCGCCACGCATCACCTGGATCACGTTGTCGTAGTACAGCGGGTGGCCGAAACCATAGACGCTGGTGGTGGCGTAGCTGGCGTGCTTGATGTCTTCGTCCATGGCGTGCGGCTCGGCGAATTCCCAGTGCTGGATTTCGTTCACTGCCAGCCCGCCCACGCGCACGCTGCCCTTCTCGCCGAGGATGGTGATGCTGCCTTCCAGGTTCTTCGGGTAGGTGAGCATGGTCACGTTCATGCTGCCCAGCGCGCCGGAGCGCCAGCGCAGGCTCACCACGCCGCTGTCTTCCACCTCGATATCGCGTTCCAGCGTGGCGGTATAGGCCTGCATGCTTTCCACCGGGCCGATCAGCCAGTCGATCAGGTCCACGTAGTGGCTGGCCTGGTTCATGAAGGCACCACCATCGTATTCCCAGGTGCCACGCCAGTCGGCCTGGTCGTAGTAGGACTGCGGACGGGTCCAGAACACGTTGATGTTCACCATGTAGATGCGGCCGAAGCGCTTGGCTTCCACGGCGCGCTTGAGCAGCTGCAGGGTGGCGTTGCGACGGTTCTGCTTCACCACGAACAGGCGCTTGCCGGCCTGGTCGGCGGCTTTCACCATCGCCACACCGTCGTGCCAGCGAGTGGCCATCGGCTTTTCGGTCATCACGTGGAAGCCGGCGGCAAAGCAGTCGATGGCTTGCTGCGGGTGCAGGCCGGACGGGGTGGTGAGAATCACCACGTCGGCATCGCTGCTGGCCAGCAGCTCGCGCAAGCTTGCGTGGCCACGCGCGCCGGTGCGCGCCACCGCGGCAGCCAGCGCCGCCGGGTCGGTATCGCACACGTCCACCAGCTCGCAGCGCTCGGCATGCTGTTCGATGGCGCCAAAATGGTTGGCCGCAATACGGCCGCAGCCGACCAACGCGAAGCGGATCTTGCGGTCGGTAATGGTTTGGTAACTGATCATCGTGCGTCCATTCTCTCTGGCCACGAAACCCACGAAATGTCACGAACCAGCAGACAGATGAAAGCCAGCACAGTTGATCCGAATTTGTTTGTGTCTTTTCGTGGTTTTCGTGGCCAAGTCGTTCTCAAAGCAGCAGCCGGTTATTGCTGTGCAGGTTCACATCCTTCATCCGGCTGACAAAGTCGCCGAACTCCAGGCCAAAGCGGCCTTCCAGTTCGTCAGCCTTCTTTTCCAGCGCATCCCAGGCCAGCGGCGACGGGGTTTCCTTGAACGCCATCACCGCCATATTGCCGTGGCTTACCGCCGGCAATTCGACCACCCGGCCTTCGAACACCGCCAGCAAGCGCTCGACGAACTGCTGGTAGCGCTTGTCGCCGCTCCACCAGTTGGTGACGAACACGCCGTTCGGTGTCAGCGCGCGGCGGCAGTCCTCGAAGAACGCCTCGGTGGTCAGCTCGTCGACGATCTGCAAACCGTCAAAGCCGTCCACCATGATCACGTCGGTGGATTCGCGGAACACTTTCACGTACTCGGCGCCATCGGCTTCGATGATCTCGAAGAAGTCGCCTTCTTCCGGCAGCTCGAAAAAGGCACGCGCCACCGCGATCACCTGCGGATTGATATCCACCGCCACGCTTACCGCGTCCGGCAGGTATTCGTCGATCCAGCGGGCGAAGGAGCCGCCGCCCAGGCCGATCTGCAGGATATGGCGCGGGTCGTCGTGCCACAGCAGGAAAGCCATCATGGCGCGGCTGTAGGACAGCACCAGATCGGCAGGCTCATCCAGGTTCATCGAACTCTGGATGGTGGCCGAGCCCAGGTGCAGCGAACGGATATTGCCCTCTTCGGAGATTTCCACCTCCGGCATGGCATCCACGCCCTTGCGCACGCGACGGCGGAACGGGTGCAGGGCCTTATGCGCCACAGCTGCCTCCGCTTGCCTCGCTCGGGGCCTTGGGGCGTGAATCCAGGATGCTGATGGTACGGCGCGGGGCAGCCGCCTGCGGTGCTGCATCGTCGTCCTCGACCGGCGGCTGCGGGTCGCGGAATTCTTCCTTGTCGAAGGCGGTATCGCCGCCTTCGAACGGCGCATCGCCGGTCTGCAGACCGGCAAAGTCGAACAGACCGGTATCGGCGAGGTGCGAAGGCACCACGTTCTGCATGGCGCGGAACATGCTTTCCACCCGCCCCGGGAAGCGCTTGTCCCAGTCGTTCACCATCTCCTTCACCACCTGGCGCTGCAGGTTGGGCTGCGAGCCGCACAGGTTACACGGGATGATGGGGAAGGCGCGTAACGTGGCGTAGCGCTCGATATCCTTCTCGCGGCAGTAGGCCAGCGGGCGGATCACCATGTGCTTGCCGTCGTCCGACACCAGCTTGGGCGGCATGGCCTTGAGCTTGCCGCCGTAGAACATGTTCAGGAAGAAAGTGTGCAGGATGTCGTCGCGGTGGTGGCCCAGCGCGATCTTGGTGGCACCCAGCTCGTCGGCCACGCGGTACAGGATGCCGCGGCGCAGGCGCGAACACAGGCTGCAGGTGGTCTTGCCTTCCGGCACCAGCCGCTTGACGATGCTGTAGGTGTCTTCCTCGACGATGCGGTATTCCACACCGATGGATTCCAGATACTGCGGCAGCACATGCTCGGGGAAGCCCGGCTGTTTCTGGTCCAGGTTCACCGCCACGATGCTGAAATTGATCGGCGCCGATTTCTGCAGCCCCAGCAGGATGTCCAGCAGGGTGTAGCTGTCCTTGCCGCCGGAGAGGCAAACCATCACGCGGTCGCCCTCTTCGATCATGTTGAAGTCGTTGATGGCATCGCCTACCTGGTGGCGCAGGCGCTTGGTGAGTTTGTTGCCTTCAAACTGGGCCTTTTTGGCCTTGGCCTCGGCATCGTGGAGCTGTTCGGACATGAGTACGGCTAAGAAATTGAAAAACCGGCTATTTTAGTCCGATCAAGCTGCTTTGTGCCATGCAGCAGCGGGCATTTTTTTGCAGCCCGCATCGGGCGACGCGTTACGCCTCAATCGTAGGGAGGGCAAAGGCGGCAGGCCGTGCCCACCATCAGGGCGCCACCGGTGGGCACGCTGCGCTTTGCCCACCCTACGCGCGCCACCTTGCTTCTGCCCCGTGAAGACGCATGACTTTTGCAAGACAACAACGCTACAGCACCACGCTGCGACCGCCATCCACCGCCAGAATCTGGCCGTTGACGTAGTCGGTATCGAACAGCAGGAATGCCACCGCGCGGGCAATGTCCTCCGGCACGCCGGTGCGCGCCAGCGGAATCGATGCCTCGATCGCCGCGCGCTCGCCGGCATCGAACGACACCTCGTCCTCCGGCCACAGATTCACCCCCGGCGACACGCCATTCACCCGCACCAGCGGCGCCAGCTCCACCGCCAGGCTGCGGATCAGCTGCGCATGGCCGGCCTTGGCCAGGCTGTACACCAGGTGGCGCTTCATCGGCCGCTCGGCGTGGATATCGACAATGCCGACAATGGCGCCGCGCGTGGCCGCCAGGTAGCTGGCCGCCGCCTGCGCCAGGAACAGCGGTGCCTTGAGGTTGCTGCCCATCAGGTCGAACCAGTCCTGCTCGCGGATGGCCCCCATCTCGGTGGGGTAGAAGCTGGAAGCGTTGTTGACCAGGCCATCCAGCCGGCCAAAGGCGGCGTAGGCATCCTCCACCAGCCGCGGCAGCGCGGCAACATCCAGCAAGTCGGCCTGCAGCAGCACTACCGACCCTGGCCGCGTGGCATTTAGTTCATCCGCCAGCTGTTCCGCCAGTGCGCGCGAGCCACGGTAGTGCAACGCCAGCCGCGCGCCACGGGCATGCAGGTGGCGCGCAATGCCAGCGCCCACGCGTCGTGCCGCACCGGTAATCAACACCACCTTGTCATCAACTTCCGCCTGCATGCACATTCCCCTTGCGATCTGCTTGGCGACAACGCGCCGATTAGCGACAATTCCCGCCATTTTAACGCGAACCCGCGCCAGAAAATGGCCGCGCGTTCCGCCTTGCGAGTTTTTGTCATGACCCTGCCCGAAGTTTCCGCCGACGCCCTGGCCATCAGCCAGACCCTGGCCCGCACCATCGCCGCCGAGATCGCCGACCGTGACGGCTGGATACCGTTCTCGCGCTACATGGAGCTGGCGCTGTACGCGCCGGGCCTCGGCTACTACACCGCCGGCAGCCGCAAATTCGGCGAGGGTGGCGACTTCATCACCGCGCCGGAGCTCACCCCGCTGTTCGCCCAGTGCCTGGCGCGCCAGCTGGCCGAGCTGCTGCCGCAGACCGCCGGCCATATCGTGGAATTCGGCGCCGGCAGCGGCCGCCTGGCTGCCGACCTGCTGCTGGCACTGCACGAGCTGGGCTGCGAGCCGGCCAGCTACAGCATCGTCGACCTGTCGCCGGACTTGATCGAACGCCAGCAGGCCACCATCGCCAGCCTGCCGCCAGCGTTGGCCGCAAAGGTACGCTGGCTGCCGACGCTGCCGGACAGCGTGGACGGCATCCTGCTGGGCAACGAGGTGCTGGACGCCATGCCGGTGGAAATGGTGCTGCGCAACGCCAGCAAGCAGTTGCAGCAGCGCGGCGTTACCGTGCGCGACGGCGCACTGTGTTTCGAGGACCGCGATTTCGACGACCCGCAGCTGGCGGCGCTGGCGGCGGAACTGCTGCCGGACATCCCGGACTACGTCAGCGAGATCAGCCTGGCCAACCGCGCCTTCATCCGCACCCTGGCCGGAGTGCTGAGCCGCGGCGCCATGCTGATGATCGACTACGGCCACAGCGCCGGCGAGTACTACCACCCGGAGCGCAGCATGGGCACACTGCTGGGCCACTACCGCCACCACACGCTGCACGATCCGTTCTACCTGCCGGGGCTGATGGACCTCACCACCCACGTGGATTTCAGTGCGGTGGCACAGTCCGGCATCGATGCCGGGCTGGATCTGATCGGCTACACCAGCCAGGCACAGTTCCTGGTCAACAGCGGCATCACCGAGCTGCTGTCGCACCTGGATGCAGACAACATCAAGGACTACCTGCCGGTGGCCAAGGCGGCGCAGCGGCTGCTGTCGCCACAGGAAATGGGCGAAACCTTCAAGGTGATCGGCTTTGGCAAGCAGGTAGGCATCGACTGGCTGGGCTTTCGCAACGGCGACCGCTGCTACACGCTGTAGTTGCCAGCCACTAGACCATTGCGCGCCACTTTGCAGAAATAGTTGACACCCAGAAATCTGCTGCGTATAGTTCGCAGCCTCGATGCCAGCGCATCGAAATGTGGCGAATTAGCTCAGTTGGTTAGAGCGACGGAATCATAATCCGCAGGTCCGGGGTTCGAGTCCCTGATTCGCCACCACAGTTTATCGAGACTGTGTGCAAGCAGAGTCTCACGGCGAATTAGCTCAGTTGGTTAGAGCGATGGAATCATAATCCACAGGTCCGGGGTTCGAGTCCCTGATTCGCCACCATCAAGAAAAAAGCCAGCTCATCGAGCTGGCTTTTTTCTTGTCGACAAAGTCCTTTGGCCTCGCAAAAGGACTTTGTTTTGTAAACAGGAAGGCTGCCGATTCAAAGACTTGCCAGGCGCGGCCCGGCTTTGCCGGGTCCGGTAATGCGTAAGTGGGTAGTTTGCCAGCAGCCTGAAAGCCAGCTCATCGAGCTGGCTTTTTTCATGCCTGCAGGAAAATTACCGAGCCCGGCACAGGACAGACAAGGCACCCTCCAAGCCGGCGTACTTGCTGTTGCGCACCTGCAAACGGCAGGTCATAAACCTGCCGCCCCTCGCTCACTCTCCGCGCAGCACCGCATCCCGCCGCATCCGCAGGCCTTCCGGCATGCGCAGGGTCTGGCGATCCCAACCTTCCAGCGCCAGCACCTCACTCAAGCACGCCTCCATCACCGCATGCGACTGCATGGCATGTCTGGCAATACACTGATGCACGACGCTCTCATTATCCGGCTGCTGCTCGCAGGATTGCTGGTAGGCAATCAGTTCGCGCAGACGGCGAATCTCGCTGGCCACCTGACCGGGACAGGCGCACATATACAGCATCGCCTCTTCGACAATCTGCTCCAGCTCCGCGTCGGAATAATCTTGATGAAACATGCCTCCGTCCTTTATCGATTTTGTCTAATTTTAAGCAATTCGCCAGCATAGGCGCAGGAACTCTCACCGCCGTGCGCTCTCGTATTTCAATAAACGAGAACAGGGAGACACCATGCACGCAACACCCCTCATCACCACCCTTGTCGCGGCGCTGGTAGCCGCCTTCGCGCTGGGCGCGGTCGCCTTGCGCCTGCGGCTGCCGCCACTGCTGGGTTATCTGGCTGCCGGCATCATCATCGGCCCATTCACACCGGGCTTTGTCGCCGACGGCCACCTGGCCGCCGAGCTGGCTGAACTGGGCGTGATCCTGCTGATGTTCGGCGTCGGCCTGCACTTTTCCATTCATGACCTGCTGGCGGTGCGCCGCATCGCTCTGCCCGGCGCCATCGCCCAGATCGCGGTGGCCATTGGCCTGGGTTATGGCTTATCCGCCGCGCTGGGCTGGCCGCTGAGTGAAGGCCTGCTGTTCGGCATGGCGCTGTCGGTGGCCAGCACCGTGGTGCTGCTCAAGTCGCTGGAAGAACATGAACGGCTGGAAACCCCGGCCGGCAAGGTGGCAGTGGGCTGGCTGGTCACCGAGGACATCGCCACCATCCTGGCGCTGGTGCTGATTCCGGCCATTGCCGGCAATGATGCGGCCAACCTGGGCGGCTCGCTGCAGGCCATCTTGCTGACGCTGGGCAAGGTAGCAGCCTTTGTGGCGGTGATGATGCTGGTGGGGCAGAAGCTGATCCCGCTGATGCTGGAGAAGATCGTCTACACCGGCAGCCGCGAGATGTTCCGCCTCGGCGTGCTGGCCACCGCGCTGGGCGTGGCCTATGGCGCCACCGCGCTGTTCGACGTGTCGTTCGCGCTGGGGGCGTTCTTTGCCGGCACCGTGCTGGCCGGCTCGCCGTTCAGCCACCGCGCCGCCGAGGAGGCGATGCCCTTGCGCGATGCCTTCGCCGTGCTGTTCTTCGTCGCCGCCGGCATGCTGTTCGATCCACGCGTACTGCTCACCGATCTGCCGGCAGTACTGGCCACGCTGGCCATCATCATTATCGGCAAGGGCTTGGCCGCATGGTGGCTGATGGCGGCACTGCGCCAGCCGCGCGGCGACCGCTGGCTGATTGCCGCCAGCCTGGCGCAGATCGGCGAATTCTCCTTCATTCTCGCCGGGCTGGGGCTGCAGCTGGAGCTGCTCTCCAGCCGCGGTCACGCGCTGATCATGGCTGGCGCCATTCTGTCCATCCTGCTCAACCCCTTCATCTTCAAACTGGCGCTGCGCCGTGGCGGCGCTGCAGCCAGCGTGGCTGTGTGATAAACTCGCGCGCAAGCCATTCATTCGCCAGCGAAAAAGCGCTTTTCCAACCGGAAGCAGTGCGGCCAACGCTGGCCTTTATTTTTTTGCGGCAGCCGCGCTGCCGCCAATCAGCAGACACACAAGCAGGCATGAAAAAGGTTTACATCAAGACATTCGGCTGCCAGATGAACGAGTACGACTCCGACAAGATGGTGGACGTGCTGGGCAGCAGCGAAGGCATGATCAAGACGGACAACCCGGAAGAAGCCGACGTTATCCTGTTCAACACCTGTAGCGTGCGCGAAAAGGCGCAGGAGAAGGTGTTCTCCGACCTGGGCCGCATCCGCCCGCTGAAGGAAGCCAACCCCAACCTGATCATCGGCGTGGGCGGCTGCGTAGCCTCGCAGGAAGGCGATACCATCGTCAAGCGCGCGCCGTACGTGGATGTGGTGTTCGGTCCGCAGACCCTGCACCGCCTGCCGGACCTGATCAAGAGCCGCCAGCAGAGCGGCGCCGCCCAGGTGGATATTTCCTTCCCGGAAATCGAAAAATTCGACCACATTCCGCCGGCCAAGGTGGAAGGCGGCGCGGCCTTCGTGTCGATCATGGAAGGCTGCTCCAAGTACTGTTCGTTCTGCGTGGTGCCCTACACCCGCGGCGAGGAAGTCTCGCGCCCGTTCGAAGATGTACTTACCGAGATCGCCGGCCTCACCGCCCAGGGCGTGAAGGAAATCACCCTGCTGGGGCAGAACGTGAACGCCTACCGCGGCAAGATGGTCGATGGCGAAATTGCCGACTTCGCCATGCTGCTGGAGTACGTGCACGAGATTCCGGGCGTGGAACGACTACGCTTCACCACCAGCCACCCGCGTGAATTCAACCAGCGCATCATCGACTGCTACGGCAAGCTGCCCAAGCTGGTTTCCCACCTGCACCTGCCGGTGCAGAGCGGCTGCGACCGCGTGCTCAGCGCGATGAAACGCGGCTACACCGCGCTGGAATACAAGTCCATCATCCGCAAGCTGCGCGTGCTGCGCCCGGACCTGTGCCTGTCGTCCGACTTCATCGTCGGCTTCCCCGGCGAGACTGAAGCCGATTTCGCGGCTACGCTGAAACTGGTGCAGGACCTGGAGTTCGACTTCAGCTTCGTGTTCATCTACAGCCCGCGCCCGGGCACCCCTGCGGCCAACCTGCCGGACGATACCCCGCACAAGGAAAAGGTGCGTCGGCTGGAGGCACTGAACGAGGTGATCGAGGCCAAGGGTTTCGAGATCAACAAGAGCATGGTGGGCAGCGTGCAGCGCGTGCTGGTGGAAGCCATCTCCAAGAAAGACCCCAATATGCTGGCCGGCCGCACCGCCAACAACCGCGTGGTGAACTTCCACGGCAACCCGCGCCTGATCAACCAGATGATCGAAGTGGTGATCACCGAAGCCTTCCCGCATTCGCTGGGTGGCGAGGTGCTGACCACCGAGACGGTATAAGGCCGCCAGGCCGGGAGCACGCCATGCAACGTACCGTGATGCCGCTTATGCTGGCTGCCCTGCTCAGCAGTTGTGCCAGCACCGCCAGTGATGACGGTTTTGTTGCCGTGGACCCGGCCACCCTGGACTGCCCGGCACTGGCGCGGCAAGTTGGCCGCACCGAAGCCAGATTGCGCCAGCTGCGCACCAGCGGCAGCGACACCCAGATGAATATCGGTCTGGGCAGCACCATCGGCAGCCATGGCAGCATCGGCCTGTCGATTCCGGTGCCGCTGGGTCAGCTGCGCCGCCCGGAGCAGGAAATTGCCGCGCTTGAACAATACCAGTCCCGCCTACGACAATGGCAGCAACAGAAACGCTGCCCGGAAGCCCAGACCAAAACGCCATGAGCGAGCACCAAAGCTGCAGTTACCAGTTCACCCCGGTGGATAACGAACGACTGGCGCGCCTGACCGGCCCGCTGGATGAAAACCTCAAGCAGATCGAAACCGGGCTGGATGTCAGCATCCAGCGCCGAGCCGAGCAGTTCAGCATCAAGGGCGCGCAAGCCACCCGCGCGCTGCTGCTGCTGCAGCGCTTCTACGCGCTGGCGGAAAAACGCGAACTGAACGTGCGCGACATCCAGCTGGGGCTGGTGGAAGCACGCCAGGACAATCCGCAGGACGACGACTCGCCGCAGCTGGCTACCCGCCGCCGCGACCTCAAGGGCCGCACCCCGCGCCAGGGCCAGTACATCAAGCAGATCTTCGCCCATGACATTACCTTCGGCGTCGGTCCGGCCGGCACCGGCAAGACCTACCTGGCGGTGGCCTGCGCGGTGGATGCAATGGAGCGCGATGCGGTGAAGCGCATCGTACTGGTGCGCCCGGCGGTGGAAGCCGGCGAGAAGCTGGGCTTCCTGCCCGGCGATCTTGCACAGAAGGTGGACCCATATCTGCGCCCGCTGTACGACGCGCTGTACGACCTGATGGGCTTCGACAAGGTGGCGCGGCTGTTCGAAAAGAACCTGATCGAGATCGCGCCGCTGGCCTATATGCGTGGCCGCACGCTGAACAACGCTTTCATCATCCTGGACGAAGCGCAGAACACCACGCCGGAACAGATGAAGATGTTCCTTACCCGCATCGGCTTCGGCTCCAAGGCGGTGATTACCGGCGATGTGACGCAGATCGACCTGGCCCGCAACCAGAAGAGCGGGCTGGTGGAAGTCGAGCGTATTCTGAAAGACGTGCGCGGCATCCACTTTCATCATTTCAACAGCGAAGACGTCGTGCGCCACCCACTGGTGCAGAAGATCGTCGACGCCTACGACCGATATCAAAGCAAGCAAGACAATGAAACAAGCCAAACGTAATCCGCTGCTGCAAAGGTTGGCCGCACGGCTGGAACTGAGCCTGGAAGACCGCCTGGAGAGCGAGCAGCCATTGCCGGAAGGCAAGCTGTGGCGCCGCTGGTGCCAAGCCGCGCTGCAAAGCGGCGTGAAGCAGGCACAGATCTCGCTGGTGGTGGTGGACGAAGCCGAAGGTCGTGCACTGAACCGCGACTACCGCGGCAAGGACTACGCCACCAATGTGTTGTCCTTCGCGCTGAACGAGGGCGACAGCGTGGCAGGCATGCCATTGTTTGGCGACCTGGTGTTCTGCGCCCCGGTTGTGGCGCGCGAAGCCGCCGAGCAGGGCAAGAGCCAGGAAGCACACTATGCACACCTGGCCGTGCACGGCATGCTGCACCTGCAGGGCTTCGACCATGAAGCCGATGATGAAGCCGAGGCAATGGAAGCGCTTGAAAGCGTGATCCTCGCCAAGTTAGGCTATGCCGATCCCTACGCTGCCGAGAAGGTCTGAACCCGCCCCATCATGGATGATTCCAGTAAACCGTCCCCCACTTGGTTCGAGCGCCTGCTCAACCGTTTCACCCACGAGCCGGAAGATCGCGAAGAGCTGAAGGCCCAGCTGCATGCGGCCTTCGAGCGCAACCTGCTGGACGCCGAGGCGCTGGCGATGATCGAAGGCGTGCTGTCGTTCTCCGAGCGCACCGTGCGCGAGATCATGGTGCAACGCAGCCAGATGGATGTGATTGGCCTGGACGACACCGTGGAAAAGCTGCTGCCGCGCGTAATCGAGCTTGGGCATTCGCGCTTCCCGGTCATCGCCGACGACAAGGATGACGTCAAGGGCATTCTGCTGACCAAGGACTTGCTGCGTTACTTCCAGGCACCGCAGGCCTTCAATCTGCAGGCGATGCTGCGCCCGGTGGTATTCGTCCCGGAAAGCAAGCGCGTGGACAGCCTGCTGCGCGAATTCCGTGCCACCAAGACACATATGGCCATCGTGGTGGATGAGTACGGCGGGGTATCCGGCCTGGTGACCATCGAGGATGTGCTGGAAGAAATCGTTGGCGACATCGATGACGAGCACGATCTGATCGAATCCGAGGACGACATCGTCCAGGTGCGCGGCGGCCGCTTCCGCGTGCTGGCCACCACCACGGTGGAAGATTTCAACGAGTATTTCGATTGCCAGCTGCCGAATGACGAGGTTGATACCGTCGGTGGCCTGGTCACCGCCAATCTTGGCTATGTACCAACCCGTGGCGAAGGGCTGCAACTGGATGGCTGGCACTTCACCGTGATCCGCGCCGATAGCCGCCGCCTGCAGGCGCTGCTGGTAGAACGTCGCGGCGAGGCGCAGGGCTGAGCATGCTGCTGCAGTTTGCCTGGCTGCTGCTGACCATCGGCAGCGGCGCCGCCACGGTACTGGCCTACGCGCCCTATCGCCTGTTCATGGTGATGCCCTTGTGCCTGGCCGTACTGCTGTGGCTGGTACAACGCTGGCCGCAACGCGCCTTTAGCACCGCCTGGCTGTGGGGGCTCACCGCCTACTGCAGCCAGTTCTACTGGATCTATATCAGTCTGCACGATATCGCCGGCCTGCCTGCGCCACTGGCTGGCGGCATGACAGTACTGTTGCCGGCCTATCTGGCGCTCTATCCGGCGCTGGCCTGCCACCTGACAATGCGCATCCATCCCCAACCCTGGGTACGCCACCTGCTGCTGTTTCCTGCGTTCTGGACCATAGGCGAATGGCTGCGCAGCTGGCTGCTTACCGGCTTTCCCTGGGGCGCCGCCGGCTACAGCCAGATCACCGAAAGCCCGCTGGCCGGCTACGCACCACTGGGTGGCATTCACCTGGTGACCTTTGCCGTGGCGCTGAGTGCCAGCCTGCTGGTATGGCTGTTGCAGCTGCCTCGCCAGCGCGCATTGCTGACCGTGCTCGCCATCACGGCGCTGTGGGGCGGCGGCGAGGCGGCCAAACGGCAGCAGTGGACGCAGAACATCGGCAAGCCGCTCACCGTATCGCTACTGCAGGGCAATATCCCGCAGTCGCTGAAATGGGATCCGGCCACCTTCGAATTCACGCTGGCCACCTACTACCGCATGGTGGTGCAAGCGCCGGCTTCGCAGCTACTGCTGTTGCCGGAAACCGCGCTGCCGGTATTCCTGGAGGACATGCCCTCCGGCTACCTGACCATGATCAACGGTGCTGCCGGCCAGAAGAACAGCACGCTGATTACCGGCCTGCCGCGACGTACACCGGATGGCCGCGGCTATCTGAATGCGGTGGTTACCCTGAACGACCCGGCTTTCCCCTACTACGCCAAGGATCACCTGGTACCGTTCGGCGAGTTCATCCCGCTGCCGCTGATCACCAGCTGGATCTACCAGTTCATGAACATGCCGCTGTCCGGCTTTACCCCAGGGGGCAGCAAGCAGCTACCGCTGGCGGTTGCCGACCAGCGTATTGCCTTCAACATCTGCTATGAAGACGGTTTTGGCGAAGAGCTGATCGGCCCTGCGGCCAACGCTACCATGCTGGCCAATGTCAGCAACCTGGCCTGGTTCGGCAAAAGCAATGCCATGAGCCAGCATCTGCAACTATCGCAAGCACGTGCGCTGGAAACCGGCCGCCCGATGCTGCGCAGCACCAACACCGGCATGACTGCCGTGATCGATCATCGTGGCGAAGTCATCTCGGTAGCGGCGCCCGATACCCGCCAGGTTCTCAGCGCTACCGTGCAGGGCCGCAGCGGGCTGACACCGTACATGCGGACCGGCAATCTGCCGGTACTGCTTGGCTGTGCCTTGCTGTTACTGCCAGGCCTGCTGCTGGGCTTGTGGCAGCGTCGCCAGCCCGGCAAGGCCAGCGCCTGAGCCTAACAGCTACCATGCAAAATGCCGCGCCCAGTTTTACTGGTGCGCGGCATTTTGCTGCCTATCCGCCTTGGCTAGTCACAGGCGATTGGCATTACACCTGGAAGCGTGCCACCAAGCCGCGTAAGCGCTCGGTCAGGCGGTTCAGTTCGCTCATTGATCCGGAGGTCTTGCCAGAAGCATCAGCATTATTGGCCGCAGCATGCGCAATCTGCTCCACGCTGCGGGTAATCTCCTCGCTGGCATGACCCTGTTCAGCCAGGGCCTGGGAGATTTCCTTCACCACTCCCACCACCCCACCAGCACTGTCGCGAATATGGCGAATTGCCTCACCGCCCTGCTCGGCCAGCGCCAGGCCAGCCTTCACCCGGTTCACCGCTTCTTCCATATTGTTGCGCGACTCTGCAGAACCCTGCTGAATGTCGCGGATCATGTCGGCAATCTCCTGAGTGGCGCCGGCGGTGCGCTCGGAAAGTTTGCGTACCTCATCCGCCACCACGGCAAAGCCGCGGCCACTCTCACCTGCACGCGCCGCCTCGATCGCTGCATTCAGCGCCAGTAGATTGGTCTGGTCGGCAATATCCTTGATCACCTGCATGATGCTGGAAATGGTTTCTGTCTTGTCGACCAGTTCGCTGATCGTCGAGGCAGCATGGTCGACAGCGGCATTGATACGCTGCATCTCCACTACCGCACTGGCAATCACTTCCCCGCCCTGATTCGACAACTCGCCTGAATTGGCCGAAACTTCGCGCGCATGGTCCGCCAGCTCGGCAATCTGCTTGATGCTGGCCGTCAGCTGCTCGATTGCCGCCGCCATCTGCGTAGCCGCCTCGCTCTGCCGGTCAGAACTATGCGCAACCTCCCTGGCACTGCTACTGATATCCGCCGCCATGCCGGAAAGATTGCCGCTGCTATCGGCGATGCCACCAACCAGCTCACGCAAGTGCTGTTGCATGTCGGCTACCGCGGCCAACAGGCTCTCTTCCCCGCCTTTCGCCACCGGAATCGGGACATGCAAGTCACCTTGCGCGATACGATGCACTACCTCACGAGTCACCGATGGCTCAGCACCAAGCTGCTGCATCACACTGCGTCGCAGCCAGGCCCCCAGCGCCACCACCACCACAATGGCAATCAGGATCTCCAGCGCCAGCAACAGCGCCTGTTGCATGAACTCAGCCTGCACATCGTCCAGATAAATGCCGGTACCAACCACCCAGCCCCACTTCTCGGAAGTAGCCAGGTAGGAAACCTTGGGCTGCGGCGTATCATGTCCCGGCTTGTCCCATACATAACGGGCAGTTCCCTTGCCAGCCTCTTGCTGCAGCGACGCTACGAAGATCGGTTTTAATGGCGCGCCGGAAGCATCCTTGATGCTCTCCAGGTTCTTGCCGATCATCGCGGCCTTGGCACCATGCACTACCCAGTTCCAGTCACGGTCAAAGGCAAAGAAATATTCCGCTCCGCTATAGCGCGCCTGGTTTAGCACCATCGCCGCCTGACGCTTCGCCTCGGCTTCGCTCAGCTCACCGCTGGCTGCCCGCTGCTCGTAACTCTTGACCACCGACAGGGCGACCTCGGTCAGATTCTTCACCTTGGTCTCACGGTCCTTCAGCATGGCGGAACGCTCATGCAACAGTGACAATCCTCCCACCGTCATCAGTACTACCGCCACCACCACTACCTGCAGCCACAACCTGCTCTTCAGTGACCAGCTCTTGCTTTGCTTCATCGACAATCTCCCGGGGCTCTTTTTGTATGAATGGTGCTTGTTCACACCTTTTTATATCAATTAATTTAAAGATAAACCGAGGATTTGTCATCTTGCCGCACAGGAAAAACAGCGACAACACGGTAAAGCAAGGGTAAGCCCTAGGCGCACGCAACTGCGGAGCAACACATTGCAGACAAAGGATAAGCAGGAGTGAACACGCAAGCCGCGACGGGAGCGCGCAACAATCAGCGAGAAAACACGAGAAGCGACACGGGGACAAGAATAGAAAAAGCCGGCACAAGTGCCGGCTTTTCAGGAAGAAACCTGCTTATTCAGCAGCTTCTTCAACAACTACTTCACCTTCTGCACGGTCAACCAGCTCGACCAGAGCCATCGGAGCGTTGTCGCCCTGACGGAAACCGTACTTCAGGATGCGAACGTAGCCGCCGTTACGGGCTGCAAAGCGCGGGCCCAGAACGTCGAACAGTTTCACAACCACTTCACGGTCGCGAGTGCGGTCAAAAGCCAGACGACGGTTTGCCAGGGACGGCTTCTTACCCAGGGTAATCAGCGGCTCGGCAACGCGGCGCAGTTCTTTGGCCTTCGGCAGAGTAGTCACGATGGTTTCGTGACGCAGCAGCGAGTTAGCCATATTGCGAAGCATGGCCAGACGGTGGCTGCTGGTACGGTTCAGTTTACGATTGCTATTACGATGACGCATTGTAGTGTCCTTTTATCCCGGCTCAGGGCTTTTCGAGACCAGCCGGCGGCCAGTTTTCGAGTTTCATGCCCAGGGTCAGGCCTTTAGAAGCGAGAACTTCCTTGATCTCATTCAACGACTTACGACCAAGGTTCGGAGTCTTCAGCAGCTCGGTTTCCGTACGCTGGATCAGATCACCGATGTAGTAAATGTTCTCGGCCTTCAGACAGTTGGCGGAACGTACCGTAAGTTCGAGATCGTCTACCGGGCGCAGCAGGATCGGATCGATCGGCGGTGCCTTTTCAACGACTTCCTCAACTGCGGTGCCTTGCAGGTCTGCAAAGATCGACAGCTGATCAACCAGAATGCGAGCCGCCAGGCGGACTGCTTCTTCCGGTTCGATCACGCCATTGGTCTCGATATCGAGAACCAGACGATCCAGGTCGGTACGCTGCTCTACACGGGCGCTTTCAACATTAAAGCTGACACGACGCACCGGGGAGAAGGAGGCATCGAGCTGGATGGTACCGATTGCACGGTTGTCATCATGGTTGATGCGAGCAGCTACCGGCTGGTAACCGCGGCCTTTTTCCACTTTGACTTCCATATCAATCTTGCCACCAGCAGACAGATGACAAATGACGTGATCAGGGTTGATCACTTCAACGTCATGCGGCAGCTCGATGTCACCGGCCAGAACAGCACCTTCACCATCCTTTTTCAGGGACAGGATCAGGTTTTCACGACCATGCAGTTTAAGCACTACGCCCTTCAGGTTCAGGAGGATGTCAACAACATCCTCCCGCACACCGTCAAGAGCGGAATACTCATGCAAAACGCCAGCGATAGTTACTTCGGTCGGGGCGTAGCCCGGCATCGACGACAGCAGAATGCGGCGCAGCGCATTGCCCAGGGTATGGGCATAGCCACGCTCAAACGGCTCCATCGACACACGTGCATGTGTAGCCGTTACCGGCTGCACATCGATCAGACGCGGTTTCAGAAATTCCGAAGCGCTGTTTTGCATAGTCATTCCTTAAGAGCTAGCGATTACTTGGAGTAGAATTCCACAACGAGTTGTTCGTTGATATCGCTAGACAACTCGGAACGCTCAGGAACAGTCTTGAAAACGCCTTCCATCTTCTTGGAGTCAACTGCGACCCAAGCCGGGAAGCCGATCTGTTCAGCCAGAGCCAGACCTTCTTGAATACGAACCTGCTTCTTGGCCTTCTCACGAACAGCAACCACATCACCAGCTTTAACCTGGTAGGACGCGATGTTCACTACAACGCCATTAACAGTGATCGCCTTGTGGCTTACCAGCTGGCGTGCTTCTGCGCGAGTAGAACCAAAACCCATGCGATAAACAACGTTATCCAGACGGGATTCCAGGATCTGCAGCAGGTTTTCACCAGTGGAGCCTTGACGGCGAGCCGCTTCAGCAAAGTACTTGCGGAACTGACGTTCCATAACGCCGTACATGCGACGTACTTTCTGCTTTTCACGCAGCTGAACACCAAAGCCGGACAGGCGGGTGTTCTTGGCGCCATGCTGACCTGGAGCGGTATCCAGTTTGCACTTGGAGTCCAGTGCACGGCGAGCGCTCTTCAGGAAGAGATCAGTCCCTTCGCGACGAGCCAGTTTACATTTCGGGC
This sequence comes from Vogesella amnigena, assembly GCF_042648905.1. NCBI lineage: Bacteria > Pseudomonadati > Pseudomonadota > Betaproteobacteria > Neisseriales > Chromobacteriaceae > Vogesella > Vogesella amnigena. The sequence continues at coordinate 40,047 of NZ_JBHRYH010000021.1, forward strand.
CAGTGTAACGTGCCATTTCTCAGACTCTCCAGATTAGATACGACGTTTCTTGGGAGGACGGCAACCGTTGTGCGGAACGGGCGTCACGTCGGAGATGCTGGTCACTTTGAAACCCAGCGCGTTCAGTGCGCGTACGGAGGATTCGCGACCCGGGCCAGGACCCTTGATGCGAACTTCCAGGTTTTTTACACCGTATTCTTGGGCAACTTTACCAGCGTGCTCTGCTGCTACCTGAGCGGCAAAGGGTGTACTTTTACGCGAGCCTTTGAAGCCAGCACCGCCGGAGGTAGCCCAAGACAAAGCATTCCCTTGACGATCGGTGATGGTAATAATGGTGTTATTGAAGGAAGCGTGCACGTGCACGATGCCATCGCTAACAGACTTGCGTACTTTTTTGCGTACACGACCAGCTGTGTTTGCTTTAGCCATTATCTATGTTCCTTAATTACTTCTTACCAGCAATAGGCTTACGCGGGCCTTTGCGGGTACGTGCATTGGTACGGGTGCGCTGACCACGGCACGGCAGACCACGACGATGGCGGAAGCCGCGGTAGCAGCCCATGTCCATCAGACGCTTGATGCTCATCGTGATTTCGCGACGCAGATCACCTTCAACGGTGAACTTAGCCACTTCAACACGCAGAGATTCCATCTCGGCTTCAGTCAGATCCTTCACCTTGCTTGCCGGGTTGATACCAGCTGCAGTGCAAATAAGCTTGGCGCGGGTTTGGCCGATGCCATAGATAGCCTGCAGGCCGATAACGGCATGCGCATGATTGGGGATGTTTACCCCTGCAATACGGGCCATTCTCTTTCCTTAAGCGTTAAGCTTGAAAAGGTTGCGATTCTAGCACAAGAAATACGCAGCCAACAAATGTTAGCCTTGTTTTTGCTTGTGACGTGGATCAGTGCAGATCACTCGTACAACACGGTTGCGACGAATGATTTTGCAGTTACGGCAAATTTTCTTTACCGAAGGTTGTACACGCATTTCAGTTCCTTTCTATCTGAAAGAGCGAGTGCGATTACTTCGCACGGAACACGATGCGGGCACGAGACAAGTCGTAGGGAGTCATCTCTACGGTTACCTTGTCCCCCGGAAGGATGCGGATGTAGTGCATCCGCATCTTGCCGGAGATGTGCCCCAGCACAACGTGTCCATTCTCGAGCTTCACCCGGAACGTTGCGTTAGGCAGCGTTTCCAGGACTTCGCCCTGCATCTGGATGGTATCTTCTTTCGCCATATGCTCAGCTACCGTTTACCTTAGCGACTAGCGCCACCTTTGAAGTTTGCTTTCTTCAGCAGGCCTTCGTACTGATGGGAAAGAACATACGACTGCACTTGCGCCATGAAGTCCATGGTTACCACAACCATGATCAACAGCGAGGTCCCACCAAAATAGAACGGTACGTTCCAGTTCAGGATCAGGAACTCAGGCAGCAAGCAAACCAGTGTGATGTAGATCGCACCAATCAGCGTAAGGCGAAGAATGATCTTCTCGATGTAACGCGAAGTCTGTTCGCCAGGACGAATACCGGGGATGAACGCCCCGCTTTTCTTCAGGTTGTCTGCAGTCTCTCTGGGGTTGAAAACCAGAGCGGTGTAGAAGTAACAGAAGAAAATGATGGCCGCAGCGTACAGCAACACATATACCGGTTGACCAGGATGAAGCTTGTCAGCAACAGACTTCAAAATTCCCAGACCTTCGGTATTGCCAAACCAACCCAGCACAGTTGCAGGGAACAGGATGATGCTCGACGCAAAAATAGGCGGGATGACACCGGCCATGTTGAGCTTGAGCGGCATATGCGTGCTCTGGCCCTGCATGACACGATTACCTACCTGGCGCTTGGCATAATTCACCAGAACCTTGCGCTGACCACGCTCAACGAACACCACGAGATATGTCACGGCAATAACTGCAACAAACAGCAGAATCACCAGCAGGATCGGCAAGGAGCCTTGGCTTGTCAGCGTCAGCGTTTTGCCCATTGCCGAAGGAACACCCGCGGCAATACCTGCACAGATAATCAACGAAATGCCGTTACCCAGACCACGCTCGGTAATCTGCTCGCCCAGCCACATGAGGAACATGGTGCCGGTAACCAGACTAACCACTGTCGTAACGTAGAACTCTGCCTGCGGCACGACAACGAGGTTGGGTTGCTTGAACAGCATCACAGCTATGCCAAAGCTCTGGAACGAAGCCAGAGCCAGGGTTGCATAGCGCGTGTACTGAGTGATTTTGCGACGTCCAGCATCACCCTCCTTCTTCAACTGCTTCAGAGTCGGAACGATCTCGGAAGCAAGTTGAAGAACGATGGAGGCAGAGATGTACGGCATGATGCCCAGGGCAAATACCGTAAATCGCTGTAAGGCACCACCCGAGAACATGTTGAACATGTCGAGCAGGCCGGTCTGTGACGACTGGAACAACTTCGCTAGTGCCGCCGGATCAATACCGGGAACCGGAACATGCGCACCAATGCGATAAACGATCAGCGCGCCGAGCAGAAACAAGATACGACTTTTGAGATCGCCAAACTTGTCGCTGTTTCCAACTAGAGAAGTATTCGCCACGGCTGAGCCTTATTCTACGAAGCTACCACCTGCAGCCTCGACAGCAGCCTTGGCACCAGCGGTGGCAGCGATGCCACGCAGGGTGAAGGCACGGTCAACGCTACCGGACAGGATCAGCTTGGCACCCAGCGATTGCGCCGGAACCAGGCCTGCTTGCTTCAGAGTCAGCAGATCCACTTCAACAACCGGCAGCAGCGCCAGTTCGGAGAGGCGAACTTCAGCCACGTTGCCAGCGGTCAGCGATTTGAAACCACGCTTCGGCAGACGACGTTGCAGCGGCATTTGACCGCCTTCAAAGCCCACTTTGTGGAAACCACCAGCACGGCTCTTCTGACCCTTGTGGCCGCGACCACAAGTCTTGCCCAGACCGCTGCCAATGCCGCGGCCAACACGGCGCTTGGCATGCTTGGAGCCGGCACCAGGCTTAATGGTATTCAGCAACATTTCTCAGCCCTCGAATTTAACCAGGTAGCTGATCTTGTTGATCATGCCACGGTTAGCCGGAGTGTCGATTACTTCAACAGTCTGATTCAGCTTCTTCAGGCCCAGACCGCGCGCGCAGGCACGGTGGGACTCGATGCGGCCGATCAGGCTCTTAACCAGCGTTACTTTGATGGTTTTGGTATCACTCATGATCTGCCCCCAGGATCTGCTCAACGGTCAGACCACGCTTGGCAGCGATCTGCGACGGAGTGCAAATCTTGCTCAGGCCATCCAGAGTTGCACGCACCACGTTGTACGGGTTGGTGGAACCATGAATCTTGGCAGATACGTTGTGAACACCCAGCGCTTCAAAAACAGCGCGCATCGGACCGCCAGCTTTTACACCGGTACCGTCCTTAGCCGGCTGCATGAACACGGTGGTGGCGCCATGGACACCAACCACTGCATGATGCAGCGTGCCGTTTTTCAGCGGAACTTTGAACATGTTGCGGCGAGCCTGCTCCATACCTTTTTGTACGGCAGCTGGCACTTCCTTGGAACGGCCCTTACCCATGCCGATACCACCATCGCCATCACCAACAACGGTCAGAGCCGAGAAGGCCATGATGCGACCGCCCTTCACCACTTTGGTGACGCGGTTTACACCGATCATTTTCTCGATCAGACCATCGCCACGATCTTCGATCTCGTGCTTAGCCATTCTTAACTCCGATTAGAATACAAGACCGTTTTCGCGGGCAGCATCGGCCAGGGCCTTGATACGACCATGGTATTTGAAGCCGGAACGATCAAAGGCAACCTGGCTTACACCGGCAGCCTTGGCTTTTTCGGCAATTGCTTTGCCTACGATAGCCGCTGCAGCGGTATTGCCACCATTCGATGCTTGAGCGCGCAGACCGGCTTCCAGGCTGGAAGCGCTAGCCAGAACGCGGCTGCCAGTTTCATCGATGACCTGAGCGTAAATGTGGCCATTAGTGCGATGAACGCACAGACGAGCCATCTTGAGCTCCGCAATACGAGCACGGGTTTTGCGTGCACGACGGAGTCGAGTCTGTTTCTTGTCCATTTCAGTGCCTCAATTACTTCTTCTTGGTCTCTTTCAGAACCACAACCTCATCCGAGTAACGAACGCCCTTGCCTTTGTACGGCTCCGGCGAACGGTAAGCACGGATTTCAGCTGCCACCTGGCCAACTTGCTGCTTGTCAGCGCCTTTGATCAGGATCTCGGTCTGAGTCGGAGTTTCACACTTCACGCCAGCCGGCATCTTGTGCACGACCGGGTGAGAGAAACCAAGCGAAAGGTTCAGCGCTTCGCCCTGTGCCTGAGCACGGTAGCCTACGCCAACCAGTTGCAGTTTCTTTTCGAAGCCTTTGCTAACACCAGTCACCATGTTGTTCAGCAGGGCACGCAGGGTGCCGGACATGGAGCGGGCGAACTTGCTGTCGTTCTTGGCAGCAAATTCCAGCTGGTTGTCCACCAGCTTGACTTCTACTTCACTGGACAGGGCAGTAGTCAGAACACCCAGTGCACCTTTTACGGTTACATCGGATGCGCCGAACTTTACTTCCACGCCAGCAGGGATAACCACGGGGTTTTTAGCTACGCGAGACATATCAACCCTCCGATTAGGCCACTACGCACAGCAGCTCACCGCCGATACCGGCAGCACGCGCTTTGCGGTCAGTCATAACACCACGGGAGGTCGAAACGATAGCCACACCCAGACCGTTCATTACTTTAGGGATCTCAGTGGAACCCTTGTAAACGCGCAGGCCAGGACGGGATACACGTTCGATACGCTCGATAACCGGGCGACCTACGTAGTACTTCAGTTCTACTTCCAGAACCGGCTTCTTGTCTTCGCCAGTTACCGAGAAGCTCTCGATGTAGCCTTCATCCTTCAGCACCTGAGCGATAGCCACTTTCAGCTTCGACGACGGCATGGCCACGGAAGCTTTGTTGGCGCGCTGGCCGTTACGGATGCGAGTCAGCATATCGGAGATAGGATCTTGCATGCTCATTCTGTATCTCCTATTACCAGCTGGCTTTAACTACACCCGGGATTTCGCCTTTCATGGCGATTTCACGGAGCTTGTTACGAGCCAGACCGAATTTGCGGAACACGCCACGCGGACGACCGGTCAGGGCGCAACGACGACGCTGGCGTACCGGGCTAGCATTGCGCGGCAGCTGCTGCAGCTTCAGGCGGGCAGCAAAGCGTTCTTCGTCGGACAAATTCGAATTGTTGATGATGGCGAGAAGTTCTTCGCGCTTGGCAGCGTACTTAGCCACGAGCTTCGCGCGCTTCTCTTCGCGATTGATCAGTGCAAGAGTAGCCATGAGCTTAGCCCTTAAACGGGAATTTGAACGCAGCCAGCAGAGCGCGGGCTTCTTCGTCAGTCTTCGCGGAAGTGGTGATGGTAATGTTCATACCACGCAGAGCATCGATCTTGTCGTACTCGATTTCCGGGAAAATGATCTGTTCTTTAACGCCCATGTTGTAGTTGCCACGGCCGTCGAAGGACTTGCCAGACACACCACGGAAGTCACGCACACGCGGCAGAGCGATGGTTACCAGGCGATCCAGGAACTCATACATACGCTCGCGACGCAGGGTAACTTTGCAGCCAACCGGGTAGTTATCACGAATCTTGAAGCCAGCGATGGACTTACGGGCAGCAGTCACAACCGGTTTCTGACCTGCAATCTTCTCCAGGTCGCCAACGGCGTGCTCCATTACCTTCTTGTCGGCAACAGCTTCACCTACACCCATGTTCAGAGTGATCTTCTCGATGCGCGGCACTTCCATTACGGACTTGTAGCCGAACTGCTTGATCAGATCAGGAACAACGGTGCTTTTGTAGAAATCATACAAACGTGCCATTTTTGCTCCTTACGCGCCCACGATTTCGCCGGTGGACTTGAAGATGCGCACTTTTTTGCCATCTTCCAGCACCTTGAAGCCAACGCGGTCAGCTTTTTGGGTGGCGGCATTGAAGATTGCAATATTGGACACGTCCAGCGGCATGGTCTTCTCAACGATGCCACCGGCGATACCACGCACCGGGTTCGGCTTCTGATGTTTCTTGGCGATATTCACGCCTTCAACAACCAGCTTGCCATCGAGAACACGCAGAACGGTGCCACGCTTGCCTTTATCTTTGCCAGCGATTACGACTACTTCGTCGCCTTTACGGATCTTACGCACTGATTCTCTCCTTACAGCACTTCAGGAGCGAGCGATACGATCTTCATGAAGCGCTCGGTACGCAGTTCACGCGTAACGGGCCCGAAGATACGAGTACCGATCGGCTCAAGCTTGTTGTTGAGCAGAACTGCGGCGTTGTTGTCAAACTTGATCAGGGAACCGTCAGCACGACGAACACCCTTAGCAGTGCGCACAACAACAGCGTTGTACACATCGCCTTTTTTGACACGACCACGCGGTGCTGCATCCTTGATGCTCACCTTGATGATGTCACCCACGCCAGCATAGCGACGCTTGGAGCCGCCCAACACTTTGATGCACATTACGGAACGCGCACCGGTGTTGTCTGCAACGTCCAAAATGGACTGCATTTGAATCATGTGATTACCTTTCTATCCAACTTAATTCCGCCTCTTTCCCTCCCAAAGATGAAGGAAACGCCGCAATAAATCGCGGCGTGTCTAGCGGCCAGTCTTGGACCCCGTCAGGGATGATTTCGAGGGAACCCTCGAAAACAACCATTATACAGAGGGGAGACCCCCTCTGCAAGCCTTACACTTGACGAGCCTTCTCGACAAGCGCAGTTACTGCCCAAGCCTTGGTTTTGGAAACCGGACGAGTCTCACTGATGACTACTACGTCACCAATGCCGTACTCGTTGTTTTCGTCATGGGCATGGAACTTCTTGGAACGACGGATCACCTTGCCGTAGATCGGGTGCTTAACCTTGCGCTCGACCAGGACGGTTACAGTCTTGTCCATCTTGTCGCTGACAACCTTGCCAGTCAGCGTACGAACCACTTTAGTTTCGCTCATCTTAAGCAGCCTTCTCTTTCAGAACGGTGCGAACACGCGCGATTTCACGACGCACACGCTTGAGCTCGCTGGTTTTGGCCAGCTGCTGGGTTGCGTGCTGCATGCGCAGCGCGAATTGAGCCTTCAGCAGACCGAGCAACTCGGCCTTCAGCTCATCTACGCTCTTGGCTTTCAGTTCAGTCGCTTTCATTACTGACCCACCTGTTTAGTCACGAATACCGTCGGGATCGGCAGCTTGGCTGCGGCCAGACGGAAGGCTTCACGAGCAAGCTCTTCAGCTACGCCATCCATTTCGTACAGCATCTTGCCCGGCTGGATCTCGGCCACGTAGAACTCCGGAGAACCCTTACCCCCACCCATACGAACTTCAGCAGGCTTGGAAGTAATCGGCTTGTCCGGGAATACACGGATCCAGATACGGCCGCCACGCTTGATGTGACGAGTCATTGCACGACGGGCAGCTTCGATCTGACGAGCAGTCAGACGGCCACGGCCAACGGCCTTCAGACCGAAATCGCCGAAGCTTACCTTGTTGCCACGAGTAGCCAGGCCAGTGTTACGACCTTTGTGCTGTTTGCGGTACTTGAGTCTAGTTGGCTGCAGCATTTCGAGCTCCTGCCTTACGCGGTTTCTTCTCAGGTGCTACCGGCGCAGCCTGAACCTGACCAGGCTTAACGTCACCCTTGTACACCCATACCTTGATACCGATCACACCGTAGGTGGTGTGAGCTTCGGAAGTTGCGTAGTCAACGTCTGCACGCAGAGTGTGCAGCGGAACGCGACCTTCGCGGTACCACTCGCTACGCGCGATATCGATACCGTTCAGACGACCGGAACTCATGATCTTGATACCCTGGGCGCCCATGCGCATGGCGTTCTGCATGGAACGCTTCATGGCGCGACGGAACATCACGCGCTTCTCCAGCTGGGAAGCGATGCCATCGGCGATGATCTGAGCGTCAACTTCCGGCTTGCGGATTTCTTCGATGTTCACATGAACCGGCACGCCCATACGAGCTTGCAGTTCTTTCTTCAGAACCTCGATATCCTCGCCTTTCTTGCCAATCACCACACCCGGACGGGCACTGTGAATAGTAATACGGGCGGACTTGGCCGGACGCTCGATCACCACGCGGCCAACAGCTGCGTGAGCCAGCTTCTTCTTCAGAAACTCGCGTACTTCGATGTCCTGCTTCAGTTGGCCGGCAAAATCCTGAGAGTTTGCAAACCACTTGGAAGCCCAGTTTTTGGTTACTGCAAGACGGAAACCCGTCGGATGAATCTTCTGACCCATAGCTTACCCCTTAGTTGCCCACGCTCAGCGTGATGTGGCAGGTCTGCTTCTCGATACGGTTACCGCGGCCTTTAGCACGAGCGGTAAAACGCTTCAGGCTCGGGCCCTTGTCCACGTAAATGCTGGTCACTTTCAGTGTATCGATGTCCGCGCCTTCGTTATGCTCAGCGTTGGCAATAGCGGATTCCAATACCTTCTTGATGAGGCCAGCACCCTTCTTCGGGGAGAAGGTCAGAATGTTCAGTGCCTGACCAACGGACTGACCGCGGATCAGATCTGCAACCAGGCGGCACTTCTGTGCCGAAAGGCGTGCATTGTTCAGTTGTGCAGAAACTTTCATCGCATCACCTTATTTCTTCTTGGCCTTCTTGTCAGCCGCATGGCCTTTGAAGGTACGAGTCAGCGAAAACTCACCGAGCTTGTGACCAACCATGTTCTCAGACACGTACACCGGAACATGGGTACGGCCATTGTGAACAGCGATAGTCAGACCAATGAAGTCCGGCAGGATGGTGGAGCGGCGAGACCAGGTCTTGATCGGGCGCTTGTCGTTTGTTGCACGCACCGCATCCACTTTCTTCAGCAGGTGGAGATCAACAAACGGGCCTTTTTTAAGCGAACGTGCCATTACTCATTACCCTTTATTTGTGAAAGCGACGGCGTACGATCATATTGTCGGTACGCTTGTTGCGACGGGTACGGAAGCCCTTAGTCGGGGTACCCCATGGGCTGACAGGCACGCGACCTTCACCAGTGCGACCTTCACCACCACCGTGCGGGTGATCCACCGGGTTCATGGCAGTACCACGAACGGTCGGACGGATACCACGCCAGCGGTTAGCACCGGCTTTACCGATCTTACGCAGGCTGTGCTCTTCGTTACCCACTTCGCCAACAGTGGCGCGGCAGTCAACGTGCACCTTGCGGATTTCGCCGGAGCGCAGACGCAGCTGGGCATAGATGCCTTCGCGGGCCAGCAGCATGGCGGAAGAGCCCGCGGAACGCGCCAGCTGAGCACCTTTACCCGGCTGCAGTTCGATGCAGTGGATAGTGGTACCAACCGGAATGTTGCGGATCGGCAGAGCGTTACCAGCCTTGATCGGGGCCTCGGCACCAGACATCAGCTCAGCACCCGGCTTCACACCGCGCGGGGCGATGATGTAGCGGCGCTCGCCGTCTGCGTAGCACAGCAGGGCAATGTGGGCGGTACGGTTCGGATCGTATTCAATACGCTCAACAGTTGCCGGAATAGCATCCTTGTTGCGACGGAAGTCAACGATACGATAGTGCTTCTTGTGACCACCACCCTTGTGACGGGTAGTGATGTGGCCGTTGTTGTTACGGCCAGCGGTAGAGGTTTTTTTCTCTACCAGAGCTGCAAACGGCGCGCCCTTGTGCAGATCCGGGTTTACTACCTTCACTACAGCGCGGCGACCAGCAGACGTCGGCTTAACTTTTACGAGAGCCATACTCTATCTCCTTACTCCGCAGCGGCCGGGGTGGCAGTCAGGTCAAGTTCTTGACCCGGAACCAGGCTTACATAAGCCTTTTTCCAGTCTTTGCGGCGGCCAACGAAACGGCCAAAACGCTTGGTCTTGCCTTTGACGTTGACAGTGGAAACACCTTCAACCTTTACGTTGAACAGCAGTTCAACAGCAGCCTTGATTTCCGGCTTGGTCGCATCGGTAGCAACACGGAAAGCAACCTGCTGATGCTTTTCAGCGATCATGGTGCTTTTCTCGGATACGATCGGCGCCAGAATTACTTGCAGCAAACGTTCCTGGTTCATGCCCATTGCTCCTCGAGTTGCTTCACGGCATCACGGGTGATGACCACTTTATTGAAGCGAACCAGGCTGAACGGATCAGCTTGCTGAGCTTCAATAACCAGCACGTTCGGCAGGTTACGGGAAGAGAGATAGAGGTTTTCGTCGAGCTCTTTGGTGATGATCAGAGCACGATCCAGACCCAGCGACTTAACCTTGGCCACAAACTCTTTGGTTTTCGGCGAGGAAACAGTCAGCTCGTCAACCACTACCAGACGCTCGTCGCGCACCAGCTGCGACAGGATGGTAGCCATACCGGCACGGTATTGCTTACGGTTAACTTTCTGGGTGAAGTTTTCGTCCGGCTTGTTCGGGAAGGTGCGACCACCACCACGCCACAGCGGGGAAGAAGTCATACCAGCACGAGCGCGGCCAGTACCTTTCTGACGGAAAGGCTTTTTGGTCGAATGCTTAACCTCGGCACGAGTCAGCTGAGCACGGTTGGCGCTACGAGCATTGGCCAGGAAGGCGGTAACCACCTGATGAACCAGTGCTTCACTGTAGTCGCGTGCAAACAGTGCTTCGGAGGCCGACAGGGCTTCAACCTGCTGCCCTTGAGCATTGATTACTTTCAATTCCATTATGCACCTGCCTTCACGCTAGGACGCACTACCACGTCACCGTTCTTGGCACCCGGCACTGCGCCTTTTACCAGAATCAGTTGACGCTCCGCATCGATACGAACCACTTCCAGGCACTGTACGGTGCTTTTCACGTTACCGTATTGACCGGCCATGCGCTTACCCGGGAATACACGACCCGGATCTTGCGCCATACCGATGGAACCCGGCGAATTGTGGGAAACGGAGTTACCGTGGGATGCGCGGTTAGACGAGAAGTTGTGGCGCTTGATGGCACCAGAGAAACCTTTACCTTTGGAGGTACCGGTTACGTCTACCAGCTGACCAACCTGGAAAACTTCAACGGACAGCTTGTCACCCACATTCAGGGATGCCAGTTGATCGGCGGACAAGACGAACTCGCGCATAGTGCGAGCAGCCTCGATACCAGCCTTGGCAAAGTGACCAGCTTCAGCTTTGTTTACACGGTTGGCTTTGCGGGAGCCAGCTGCTACCTGTACGGCGGTGTAGCCGTCGGTGTCAGCAGTTTTAATTTGCGATACGCGGTTAGCGGACATATCCAGCACAGTTACCGGAACGGACGCACCGTCTTCGGTAAAAATGCGGGTCATGCCGACTTTGCGACCGACCAGACCTAAAGTCATGTTTATTTCCTTTACAGGCGCCGATTACGATTGACCGGCTTGCTCAAAAGAAAAGCGGACTCATCAAAATGATGAGTCCGCGACTGTATCACAGAAAATTCAATGCATGCAAGCACTTAGCGTACACACATCGACTATCCGCAATTACTGCAGCTTGATTTCCACATCCACGCCGGCCGGCAGATCCAGTTTCATCAGCGCATCAACGGTCTTGTCGGTAGGATCGACAATGTCCATCAGACGCAGATGGGTACGGATTTCCAGCTGATCACGGGAAGTTTTGTTCACGTGCGGGGAACGCAGCACGTTGAAACGCTCGATCTTGGTCGGCAGCGGAACCGGGCCCTTAACAACAGCACCAGTGCGCTTGGCAGTTTCAACGATTTCCTGAGCGGAACGATCGATCAGGTTGTAATCGAAAGCCTTCAGGCGGATGCGGATTTTCTGGCTAGACATGAGTTCTCCGATCCTTAAGCGATGATCTTGGCAACTACGCCGGCACCAACGGTGCGGCCGCCTTCGCGGATCGCGAAACGCAGACCATCTTCCATAGCGATCGGAGCGATCAGTTCTACGGTGATTTCCACGTTGTCACCCGGCATTACCATTTCCACACCTTCGGCCAGGCTGATTGCGCCGGTCACGTCGGTAGTACGGAAGTAGAACTGCGGACGGTAGTTAGCGAAGAACGGGGTGTGACGACCACCTTCGTCCTTGCTCAGCACGTACACGGATGCCTGGAACTTGGTATGCGGGGTAATGGAACCCGGCTTGGACAGGACCTGACCACGTTCAACGTCTTCACGCTTGGTACCACGCAGCAGCACGCCAACGTTGTCGCCAGCCTGACCTTGGTCCAGCAGCTTGCGGAACATTTCCACGCCGGTGCAGGTGGTCTTAACGGTGGCCTTCAGACCAACGATTTCCAGTTCTTCACCAACTTTAACGATACCGCGCTCTACACGACCGGTAACCACGGTACCGCGGCCGGAGATGGAGAATACGTCTTCGATCGGCAGCAGGAACGGCTTGTCGATGGCACGCTCCGGAGTCGGGATGTAGGAATCCAGTGCGTCAGCCAGACGGAAGATTGCCGGCTCGCCGTACTCGGACTGGTCGCCTTCCAGCGCCAGACGAGCAGAACCAGTAACGATCGGAGTGTCGTCGCCCGGGAAGTCGTAGGAAGACAGCAGATCGCGCACTTCCATTTCCACCAGTTCCAGCAGCTCGGCGTCATCCACCAGGTCAGCCTTGTTCAGGAACACGATGATGTACGGTACGCCAACCTGGCGGGACAGCAGGATGTGTTCGCGGGTCTGCGGCATCGGACCGTCAGCAGCGGAACATACCAGGATCGCGCCATCCATCTGGGCGGCACCGGTAATCATGTTCTTAACGTAGTCAGCGTGACCCGGGCAGTCTACGTGTGCGTAGTGGCGGGTAGCGGTTTCGTATTCTACGTGCGCGGTGTTAATGGTAATACCGCGGGCTTTTTCTTCCGGCGCGCTGTCGATCTGGGAGTAGTCTTTAGCTTCGCCACCGAACTTCTTGGACAGAATGGTGGTGATAGCAGCGGTCAGAGTGGTTTTACCATGGTCAACGTGACCGATGGTGCCGACGTTTACGTGCGGTTTATTCCGCTCAAACTTTTCTTTTGCCATTTTGCAAAAATCCTTAATTTAAAGAACAAACAGAGTGAAGGTTGGCCGCATGCGGCCAACCTCTTCGCGCAGATTACTTACGTGCCGCCATTACAGCGTCAGCGATATGTCGCGGTGCTTCAGAGTAGTGCTTGAACTCCATGGAGTAGGTAGCACGACCCTGGGTTGCGGAACGCAGGTCGGTGGAGTAACCGAACATTTCGGACAGCGGTACCTCAGCACGGATCTTCTTGCCACCCACGCCATCGTCGTCCATGCCCTGTACGATGCCACGACGACGGTTCAGGTCGCCCATTACATCGCCCATGTACTCTTCCGGGGTTTCTACTTCCACAGCCATCATCGGCTCGAGGATGCACGGACCGGCACGACGCATGGCTTCTTTGAAAGCCAGGGCGCCAGCCAGTTCGAACGCGATCTGCGAGGAGTCAACGTCGTGGTAGGAACCGAAGGTCAGACGAACAGTCACGTCCACCACCGGGTAGCCAGCCAGAATGCCGTTGTTCAGCGAGTTACGGATACCCTTATCAACGGACGGAATGAATTCACGCGGGATCACACCACCTTTGATCTCGTCGATGAACTTGTAGCCATTACCTTCGCCGGACGGCTCCAGAGTGATCGTACAATCACCGTACTGACCCTTACCACCGGACTGCTTGGCATGCTTACCCTGCACGTCAGCAACCGACTTGGTGATGGTTTCACGGTAGGCAACCTGCGGAGCGCCCACGTTGGCTTCTACACCGAATTCGCGACGCATACGGTCAACCAGAATCTCCAGGTGCAGTTCACCCATACCGGAAATGATGGTCTGCGCCGATTCTTCATCGGTACGCACGCGGAAGGACGGATCTTCCTTGGCCAGGCGGTTCAGGGCAACGCCCATCTTCTCTTGGTCAGCCTTGGTTTTCGGCTCTACGGCAACGTGAATCACCGGCTCCGGGAATACCATACGTTCCAGAATGATCGGCGCGTCAACCGCACACAGGGTTTCACCGGTGGTCACTTCTTTCAGACCAATACCCGCGGCGATGTCGCCGGCGCGCACTTCGGTGATTTCCTGGCGGTCGTTAGCGTGCATCTGCACGATACGGCCCATGCGCTCTTTCTTGCCCTTCACCGAGTTCAGCAGGGTGTCGCCAGAATTCACCACACCGGAGTAAACGCGGAAGAAGGTCAGCTGACCTACGTACGGGTCGTTCATCAGCTTGAATGCCAGCGCGGAGAACGGAGCATCGTCGGAAGCTTCGCGAACGGTAGCGGAACCGTCTTCGTTCTCGCCCGGTACCGGCGGCACGTCCAGCGGGCTCGGCAGCAGTTCAACAACAGCGTCCAGCATGCGCTGTACGCCTTTGTTCTTGAACGCGGAACCACACAGCATCGGCTGGATTTCGCAACGCAGGGTACGCTGACGCAGACCGCTGACGATTTCTTCTTCCGTCAGGGTTTCGCCTTCCAGGTACTTGTTCATGGTCTCTTCGTCGACTTCCGCCGCCGCTTCAACCATTTTCTCGCGCCACTCTTCTGCCACTGCGACCAGGTCAGCGGGGATCTCGCCGTACTCGAATTTCATGCCCTGGGAAGCTTCGTCCCAAATGATGGCCTTCATCTTCAGCAGGTCAACAACACCCTCGAAACCATCTTCAGCACCGATAGGCACAACGATAGGCACCGGGTTGCCACGCAGACGGGTCTTAACCTGTTCTACGGCACGGAAGAAGTTGGCACCCTGACGGTCCATCTTGTTCACGAAGGCAATACGCGGAACCTTGTACTTGTTAGCCTGACGCCATACGGTTTCAGACTGCGGCTGTACACCACCTACCGCGCAGTACACCATTACCGCACCGTCCAGTACGCGCATGGAACGCTCCACCTCAATGGTGAAGTCCACGTGGCCCGGGGTGTCGATGATGTTGAAGCGGTGCTCCGGGAACTGCATGCCCATACCTTTCCAGAAGGTAGTGGTAGCAGCGGAGGTAATGGTAATACCACGCTCCTGTTCCTGTTCCATCCAGTCCATGGTGGCGGCGCCATCATGCACTTCACCGATCTTATGGTTTACACCGGTGTAGAACAGAATACGTTCGGTAGTAGTGGTCTTACCAGCATCAATGTGCGCCGAAATACCGATATTACGGTAGCGCTCAATGGGGGTCTTTCTAGCCATGGCCAGAATCCTTTCGCAGGATTGAGATTAGAAGCGGAAGTGGGAGAAGGCCTTGTTGGCTTCTGCCATACGGTGCACTTCGTCACGCTTCTTCATGGCGCCGCCACGACCTTCGGCCGCGTCGATCAGCTCGCCGGCCAGGCGCAGATCCATGGACTTCTCGCCACGCTTGCGCGCTGCATCACGCAGCCAGCGCATTGCCAGAGCCAGTCGACGGGACGGGCGTACTTCAACAGGAACTTGATAGTTAGCACCACCTACACGGCGGCTCTTCACTTCAACGACCGGCTTGGCATTGGAGATAGCGGTATTGAACACTTCGATAGCGTTCTTACCGGTTTTCTTCTCGATTTGAGCGAGGGCGCCGTAAATGATGCGTTCGGCAACAGACTTCTTGCCGTCGATCATTACAACGTTCATGAATTTGGTCAGATCCTGGCTACCAAACTTCGGATCCGGCAGGATATCGCGCTTGGGCACTTCTCTGCGACGTGGCATGTTAATTCCTTCAAATATTCAGTTGAGCTATCTGCTCGCGACCACCCAGCAAGGCAGTCACTTACTCAACGGCATAAAGCCGCTGCCGCACTAAGCAATGTTCTTAGGGCAGTTATTACTTAGGACGCTTAGCGCCGTACTTCGAACGTGCCTGCTTACGATCTTTCACGCCTGCGGTATCCAGGGAACCGCGTACGGTGTGGTAACGCACACCCGGCAAGTCTTTCACACGACCGCCACGGATCAGCACTACGGAGTGTTCCTGCAGGTTGTGACCTTCACCACCAATGTAGGAAATCACTTCGAAACCGTTGGTCAGGCGAACCTTGCACACTTTACGCAGAGCGGAGTTCGGCTTCTTCGGGGTAGTGGTGTATACACGGGTGCACACGCCGCGCTTCTGCGGGCAGGCTTCCAGTGCAGGCACCTTGCTCTTCGAGGTAACCGCTACGCGGCCCTTGCGAACGAGTTGGTTAATGGTTGGCATTACTATCAGTTCCTAGTTGATACTCTTTGGCGGCACCATACCGCCAAGAGAGTCCGCGATTATATTTTGGTCAACTGGTAACGTCAATAAAAAAACGCCGCCCTTCCAACGTTAACCGTTGAAAGGACAGCGTTTTTTACAGCAAGTACAGCTTACAGCTCGGAGCTGTCTGCTTCTACCGGTGCTTCCAGCACGCCAAACTCCAGGCCAGTTTCGCTACCACCCAGACGGCGACGGTTGCGATGGTAGGCCAGGCCGGTACCTGCCGGAATCAGACGACCCACGATCACGTTCTCTTTCAGACCGCGCAGATCATCCTTCTTGCCCATGATCGCGGCTTCGGTCAGCACGCGCGTGGTTTCCTGGAAGGAAGCCGCAGAGATGAAGGAGTCGGTGGACAGCGATGCCTTGGTGATACCCAGCAGCACGTTTTCGTACTGTGCCGGCAGCTTGTCTTCTGCCGCCATGCGATCGTTGGTTTCCAGCACCTCGGCGCGTTCAACCTGCTCACCCTGGATGAAGTCGGTATCACCGGAATCGATGATGATCACGCGACGCAGCATCTGGCGAACAATCACCTCGATGTGCTTGTCGTTAATCTTCACACCCTGCAGTCGGTAAACTTCCTGCACTTCCTGACAGATGTAACGAGCCAGAGCCTCGATACCCTGCAGACGCAGGATGTCGTGCGGATCCACGGCGCCATCGACAATCAGTTCACCACGGTTCACCACCTGGCCATCGTGCACCAGCACGTGCTTGTCTTTCGGGATCAGGCTTTCGTAGCCGTTGCCGTCCAGATCGGTGATGATCAGGCGTTGCTTGCCCTTGGTGTCCTTGCCGAAGGAAACGGTACCGGTCACTTCGGCCAGCATGCCGGCATCTTTCGGCGAACGCGCTTCGAACAGCTCGGCTACACGCGGCAGACCACCGGTAATGTCGCGGGTCTTGGACGATTCCTGCGGAATACGCGCCAGTACTTCACCCTTGCCCACTTCCTGACCGTCACGCACGGTAATGATCGCGCCAACCTGGAAGGTAATGGATACCGAGGCATCCGAACCGGCAAGTTTCACTTCGTTACCGGTTTCATCCAGCAGTTTCACCAGCGGACGCAGCATCTTGGACTGAGCCGATGCGCGACGCTTGTTGTCGATAACCACCAGAGTGGACAGACCGGTAACTTCGTCGGTCTGCTTGGCAACGGTTGCGCCCTCTTCCACGTTCTCGAACTTCACGCGGCCAGCGTACTCGGTGATGATCGGGCGGGTATGCGGGTCCCAGGTTGCCAGCACTGCGCCAGCCTTGATGGACAGACCATCGGTCACCATCAGGGTGGCACCGTACGGTACCTTGTGACGCTCGCGCTCGCGACCGGCATCATCGTGAATCACTACCTCACCGGAGCGGCTGATCACGATCAGCTCACCCTTGGTGTTGGCCACGTAACGCATCTGGCTGGAGAAGCGTACGGTACCGTTGGACTTACCTTCTACCTGGCTGGCAGCTGCATTTCGCGATGCCGCACCACCGATGTGGAAGGTACGCATGGTCAGCTGGGTACCCGGCTCACCAATCGACTGGGCGGCGATCACACCAACGGCTTCGCCGGCGTTCACGCGCTTGCCGCGTGCCAGGTCGCGACCGTAACACTGCGCGCACAGACCGTAACGGGTGTCGCAAGTGATGGCAGTGCGTACCTTGACTTCGTCGATGCCCAGATTGTCGATCATGTCGACCAGGCTCTCGTCGAGCAGGGTGCCCGCTTCGATCACTGTTTCGCTGCTGGACGGATCCACTACGTCGGTAGCGGTTACGCGGCCAAGGATACGGTCGCGCAGCGGCTCGATCACGTCACCGCCCTGCACTACCGCCTTCATGGCGAAGCCGTTGCTGGTGCCGCAATCATCCTCGATCACCACCAGATCCTGAGTCACGTCCACCAGACGGCGAGTCAGGTAACCGGAGTTGGCGGTCTTCAGTGCGGTATCCGCCAGACCCTTACGTGCACCGTGGGTGGAGATAAAGTACTGCAGAACCGTCAGGCCTTCGCGGAAGTTGGCGGTAATCGGGGTTTCAATAATGGAACCATCCGGCTTGGCCATCAGGCCACGCATACCAGCCAGCTGCTTGATCTGCGCCGCGGAACCACGGGCGCCGGAGTCGGCCATCATGTAAATCGAGTTGAACGATTCTTGATCGACTTCCTTGCCATCGCGATCCAGCACCTTCTGCTTGGACAGCTCGTCCATCATGGCCTTGGCGATCTTGTCGCCGGTGCGGCCCCAGATATCCACTACCTTGTTGTAGCGCTCACCCTGGGTAACCAGACCCTGACGGTACTGTTCCTCGATTTCCTTCACTTCCTTCTGGGCATCGCCCAGCAGGTCGAACTTCTTGGCCGGGATCTGCATGTCGTCCACGCAAATGGAGATACCACCGCGGGTCGAGTAGGCAAAACCGGTGTACATCAGCTGGTCGGCGAAGATCACGGTATCGCGGATGCCGCAACGACGGAACGACGCGTTGATCAGCTTGGAGATCTCTTTCTTCTTCAGTGCCTTGTTGATGTGCTCGAACGGCAGACCACGCGGCATGATTTCGGACAGGATCGCGCGGCCAACGGTAGTTTCGTGGCGCTTCATCACCGGCACCAGTTCACCCTGCTCGTCACGCACCCACTCGCGCAGACGCACGGTGATGCGGGTAGCCAGTTCAACCTGACGGGTTTCATAGGCACGATGCACTTCGCCGGTGTCGGCGAACAGCATGCCTTCGCCCTTGCCGTTGATCTTGTCGCGAGTCATGTAGTACAGACCCAGCACGATATCCTGCGACGGCACGATGATCGGCTCGCCGTTGGCTGGCGACAGCACGTTGTTGGTTGCCAGCATCAGGGTGCGGGCCTCCATCTGCGCTTCCAGGCTCAGCGGCACGTGTACGGCCATCTGGTCACCGTCGAAGTCGGCGTTGAATGCCGCGCAGACCAGCGGGTGCAGCTGAATGGCCTTGCCTTCGATCAGCAGCGGCTCGAACGCCTGAATACCCAGACGGTGCAGGGTCGGCGCACGGTTCAGCAGTACCGGGTGTTCCTTGATGACGTCTTCCAGGATGTCCCACACTTCCGGCACTTCCTGTTCAACCAGCTTCTTGGCAGCCTTGATGGTGGAAGCCAGGCCCAGCACTTCCAGCTTGTGGAAGATGAAGGGCTTGAACAGTTCCAGCGCCATTTTCTTCGGCAGACCGCACTGATGCAGACGCAGGGTCGGGCCCACGGTAATCACGGAACGACCGGAGTAGTCCACGCGCTTACCCAGCAGGTTCTGACGGAAACGACCGCCCTTACCCTTGATCATGTCAGCCAGCGACTTCAGCGGACGCTTGTTGGCGCCAGTCATCGCCTTGCCGCGACGGCCGTTGTCCAGCAGCGAGTCAACCGATTCCTGCAGCATGCGCTTTTCGTTGCGCACGATGATGTCCGGAGCACGCAGTTCCAGCAGGCGCTTCAGACGGTTGTTACGGTTGATCACGCGACGGTACAGGTCGTTCAGGTCGGAGGTAGCGAAACGGCCACCATCCAGCGGTACCAGCGGGCGCAGTTCCGGCGGCAGCACCGGCAGCACTTCCATGATCATCCATTCCGGCTTCATGCCGGAACGCTGGAACGCCTCCAGCACCTTCAGGCGCTTGGCGATCTTCTTGATCTTGGTGTCGGAGCTGGTGGACTCCAGTTCACGGCGCAGCGATTCAATCTCGCCGGCCAGATCCAGCTTCTTCAGCAGTTCGCGCACGGCTTCCGCGCCCATCAGGGCTTCGAACTCTTCACCGTACTGGTCCAGCTTGTCGAGGTAGTCTTCTTCGCTCAGCAGTTGGCCGCGCTGCAGGCTGGTCAGCCCCGGCTCGGTTACCACGAATGCTTCGAAGTACAGTACACGCTCGATGTCGCGCAGCGTCATGTCCAGCACCATACCCAGACGGGACGGCAGCGACTTCAGGAACCAGATGTGCGCGGTCGGGCTGGCCAGCTCGATGTGGCCCATGCGCTCGCGACGCACCTTGGACAAGGTCACTTCCACGCCGCACTTCTCGCAGATCACACCGCGATGCTTCAGGCGCTTGTACTTGCCGCACAGGCACTCGTAATCCTTCACCGGGCCGAAGATGCGGGCGCAGAACAGGCCATCGCGTTCCGGCTTGAAGGTACGGTAGTTGATGGTTTCCGGTTTTTTTACTTCGCCGAACGACCAGGAACGGATCTTGTCCGGGGAGGCGATGCCGATCTTAATCGCATCAAACTCTTCTTCTTGCGTAACTTGCTTAAAGAGATCGAGCAGAGCTTTCATTGCGTCTCCATTCAGGAGGGACCTGCGGCCAACGTTGGCCGCAGGCACCTTGCCTAATTAATAACGTTCCAGGTCGATGTCCAGACCCAGCGAGCGGATTTCCTTCACCAGCACGTTGAAGGATTCCGGCATGCCGGCATCGATCTTGTGTTCGCCCTTGACGATGTTTTCGTAGATCTTGGTACGGCCGGTCACATCGTCCGACTTCACCGTCAGCATTTCCTGCAGGGTGTAGGCGGCACCGTAGGCTTCCAGCGCCCACACTTCCATCTCACCGAAACGCTGACCACCGAACTGCGCCTTACCACCCAGCGGCTGCTGGGTAACCAGCGAGTACGGGCCGGTGGAACGGGCGTGCATCTTGTCGTCTACCAAGTGATGCAGCTTCAGGTAGTGCATCACACCCACGGTAACCTTGCGGTCGAAGGCTTCGCCGGAGCGGCCATCGAACAGGGTCATCTGGGTCTTGCTGCTGTTGAACTCCAGCTGCTCGGTATGCGGGTCGGCATCCGGGTAGGCCAGGTCCAGCATCTGGCGAATCTCGGTTTCCTTGGCACCGTCGAATACCGGCGTGGCGAAGGTCATGCCCTTGCGCAGGTTGTCCGCCAGCAGCAGGATTTCGCGCTCGGTCATCTCGGCGATCGGCTCTTGCTTGCCGGTCTCGTTGTAGATGCTCTGCAGGTAGCTGCGAATCTGTTCCACGCCCTGCTGTTGCTTGAGCATGCGGTCGATGCGTTCGCCGATACCCTTGGCAGCCCAGCCCAGGTGCACTTCCAGAATCTGACCGATGTTCATACGCGACGGTACGCCCAGCGGGTTCAGCACGATGTCTACCGGACGGCCATCGGCCATGTACGGCATGTCTTCCACCGGCAGGATGCGCGATACCACACCCTTGTTACCGTGACGACCGGCCATCTTGTCACCAGCCTGCAGACGACGCTTCACGGCGATGTACACCTTGACCATCTTCTGCACGCCCGGCGGCAGTTCGTCGCCCTGGGTCAGCTTGCGCTTCTTGTCTTCGAACTTGAGGTCGAATTCTTCACGCTTCTGCGCCAGGCTTTCCTTGATCAGTTCCAGCTGCTTGGCGATGTCTTCATCGGCCATGCGGATGTCGAACCATTCGTGCTTGGAGGTCAGGCTTTCCAGGTACTCGGCATTGATCTCGGTACCCTTGGCCAGACGCTTCGGACCACCGTTGGCCGGCTTGCCCACGATCAGGCGCTCGATACGGCTGAAGGCATCGTTATCGAAAATACGCAGCTGGTCATTCAGGTCCAGACGGTAGCGCTTCAGTTCAGCATCAATGATGGACTGAGCACGCTTGTCGCGCTCGATACCCTCGCGGGTGAACACCTGTACGTCGATCACGGTGCCGACCATGCCGGTCGGTACGCGCAGCGAGGTGTCCTTCACATCGGACGCCTTCTCACCGAAGATCGCTCGCAGCAGTTTCTCTTCCGGGGTCAGCTGGGTTTCGCCCTTCGGGGTAACCTTGCCTACCAGTACGTCACCGGCGTTCACTTCGGCACCGATGTAGACGATACCGGAGTCATCCAGACGGCCGGCCATGCGCTCGGACAGGTTCGGGATGTCGCGGGTGATTTCTTCCGGACCCAGCTTGGTGTCACGTGCCACTACCGACAGTTCCTCGATGTGAATCGAGGTGTAACGGTCGTCAGCCACCACTTTTTCGGAGATCAGGATCGAGTCTTCGAAGTTGTAGCCGTTCCATGGCATGAAGGCGATGGTCATGTTCTGACCCAGCGCCAGTTCGCCGATATCGGTGGAAGCACCATCAGCCACCACGTCGCCGCGAGCGATCAGATCGCCAACTTTCACGATCGGACGCTGGTTGATGTTGGTGTTCTGGTTGGAACGGGTGAACTTGGTGAAGTTGTAGATATCCACACCCACTTCACCGGCCATGGCCTCTTCATCGTTCACGCGAACAACCACGCGGTTGGCGTCAACGTAGTCCACTACGCCGCCACGACGGGCGATCACGGTAGTACCGGAGTCGACGGCCACGGCACGCTCGATGCCAGTACCCACCATCGGTTTTTCCGGGCGCAGGCACGGTACGGCCTGACGCTGCATGTTGGCGCCCATCAGTGCACGGTTGGCGTCATCGTGTTCCAGGAACGGAATCAGCGAAGCTGCCACAGACACTACCTGGCCGGTTGCCACGTCCATGTACTGTACGCGGTCCGGAGTCGCCAGAATGGTTTCGCCCTTTTCACGGCAGGTAACCAGTTCGTCGATCAGGGTGCCTTCGGCATCCAGCTCGGCGTTGGCCTGCGCAATCACGTAGCGACCTTCTTCGATGGCGGACAGGTATTCGATCTCGTTGGTTACCTTGCCGTCGATCACCTTGCGGTACGGCGTTTCCAGGAAACCGAACTCGTTGGTACGGGCAAATACCGCCAGCGAGTTGATCAGACCAATGTTCGGACCTTCCGGGGTTTCGATCGGGCACACACGGCCGTAGTGGGTCGGGTGTACGTCGCGCACCTCGAAGCCGGCGCGTTCGCGGGTCAGACCGCCCGGGCCCAGGGCCGATACACGGCGCTTGTGGGTCACTTCGGACAGCGGGTTGGTCTGATCCATGAACTGCGACAGCTGGCTGGAGCCGAAGAATTCCTTGATCGCGGCCGATACCGGCTTGGCGTTGATCAGGTCGTGCGGCATCAGGTTTTCGGATTCAGCCTGATTCAGGCGTTCCTTCACTGCACGCTCGACACGCACCAGACCGGCGCGGAACTGGTTCTCGGCCAGTTCGCCTACCGAACGCACGCGACGGTTGCCCAGGTGATCGATGTCATCCACTTCGCCACGGCCGTTACGCAGTTCGCACAGGATGGCGATCACGGACACGATGTCTTCGGTGGCCAGTACGCCATCGATGGAATCGCGGCGCGAGGCGAATTTCTCGCCGATCAGGCTGCGGAACCAGTCCGGGGACTTATCATCGAACTTGTACTGGAAAGTACGGGTGTTGAACTTCATGCGGCCAACACGGGACAGGTCGTAGCTGTCCTCGTTGAAGAACAGGCGCTGGAACAGTTGCTCAACAGCATCTTCGGTCGGCGGTTCGCCCGGACGCATCATGCGGTAGATGGCTACGCGAGCAGCCAGCTGGTCAGCAGTGTCGTCGCCACGCAGGGTCTGGGCGATGTAGGCACCGTGATCCAGATCGTTGGTGTACAGCACCTCGACCTCGGTCACGTCCTGGATATCCATCTTGGCCAGCAGCTCGTCGGTGATCTCGTCATTGGCACGCGCGATCACTTCGCCGGTTTCCGGCGCTACCACGTTCTTGGCCAGCACCTTGCCTACCAGCACATCGAACGGCACTTCGATACGGTCCAGGTTGGCCGCACCGATGTCGCGAATATGCTTGGCGGTAATGCGCTTGTCCTTGGCAACGATCAGCTTGCCATCCTTGTCCACGATGTCGGACTTGGCAACCTCACCCTTCAGACGCTCTGCCACCACCTTCATAAACACACCTTCACCAGTCAGGTAGAAGGTATCGGTGTTGTAGAACTCGGACAGAATACGCTCGTTGGTGTAGCCCAGTGCCTTCAGCAGAATGGACACCGGCATCTTGCGGCGGCGGTCGATACGGAAGAACAGCTGATCCTTGGCATCGAACTCGAAGTCCAGCCAAGAGCCGCGGTAAGGAATCACGCGAGCGGAGAACAGCAGTTTACCGGAAGAATGCGTCTTGCCGCGGTCGTGCTCGAAGAACACGCCCGGGGAACGGTGCAGCTGGGAAACGATGACACGCTCGGTACCGTTGATGATGAACGAACCGTTCGAGGTCATCAGCGGGATTTCGCCCATGTACACTTCGTTTTCGCGTACTTCCTTCACCACTGGCTTGGACGATTCCTTGTCCATGATGGTCAGGCGGATACGGGCGCGCAGCGGTGCGGCAAAAGTAATGCCACGCAGCTGACATTCCTGCACGTCAAACGGCGGCTCGCCCAGGATGTAGTGCACGAAGTCCAGACGCGCAAAGCCATTGTGGCTAACGATCGGGAAGATCGACTTGAATGCGGCCTGCAGGCCTGCATCCTTGCGCTGATCAAACGGCACACCCAGCTGGAGGAACTCGGTGTACGAATCGATCTGGGTCGCCAGCAGGAATGGGACGTCGAGAACGGTGTTACGCTTCGCAAAGCTTTTACGAATACGCTTCTTCTCAGTAAACGAATAACTCATAGAGTCTCCATCGGAGGGGTGGCGCAAGAAATCAAACGTCAGCAGCCACATTCAACTTGATTGCTGACCTTTGCCCACTTGCAAAGCATTACAAGCGCAACAAGGCTGGCGGATTTCTCCGCCAGCCTCAACAATCTTCCCTAAGGAAGATTATTTTACTTCAGCCTTAGCACCGGCTTCGGTCAGCTGCTTGGCAACGTCTTCGGCTTCAGCCTTGGATACGCCTTCTTTAACAGCTTTCGGAGCGCCGTCTACCAGATCCTTGGCTTCTTTCAGGCCCAGACCGGTCAGTGCACGAACTACCTTGATCACGTTAACCTTGTTGTCGCCAGCGGCGGTCAGGATTACGTCGAATTCGGTCTTCTCTTCAGCAGCAGCAGCGCCACCAGCAGCCGGGCCAGCAACGGCAACAGCAGCAGCGGAAACGCCGAACTTCTCTTCGAACGCCTTAACCAGGTCGTTCAGTTCCATAACGGTCAGACCAGCAACTGCTTCGAGGATATCTTCTTTGGTGATAGCCATTTGTATAACTCCTGAATATGGGGTATGTCGAATTGATTAAGCGGCTTCGGATTGCTTCTTCTCGGCCAGAGCGGCCAGAGCACGGGCAAAACCGGATACCGGAGCCTGCATAACGAACAGCAGCTTGGACAGCAGCTCTTCGCGGCTCGGAATGGAAGCCAGTTCGGTTACTTCGGCAGCGTTCAGCAGCTTGCCGTTGTAGGAACCTGCCTTGATGACAATCTTGTTGTCTTCTTTGGCAAATTGATGCAGCACTTTGGCAGCAGCAACTGCGTCAACGGAAACACCGTATACCAGCGGGCCAACCATCTGATCGGCCAGAGCTTCGAACTGGGTACCGGCTACCGCACGACGCACCAGCGTGTTCTTCAGAACGCGCAGGTAAACACCATTCTCACGTGCCTTGGCACGCAGTTTGGTCATGCTGCTAACCTCGATGCCCCGATACTCAGCGATAACTACCGTCTGAGCATCTGCCAGTTGTGCAGATACTTCAGCGACGACCGCCTTTTTATCTTCGATATTGAGACTCAAGGTCCACCTCCTAGACTGAAATGAAGCAGGATATCCTGCTCCTCTTTGCAGCGGCGACCTAATCAGGAGACATACAAACGGATGGTGCTCATGGGCGGAATTGAACCGCCGACCTCTCCCTTACCAAGGGAGTGCTCTACCCCTGAGCTACATGAGCGTATCGTTGATACAGCCTTCTAAGGGTACACCGTCTGCGTAGGCTACTCACAAGGAGCATTAAGTCGTTGACACCTACGGTCTTTGACAATCTGGCGAACCGAAGTCCGCCAGCCCAAAGCCTTTGGTGCCCATGGGCAGAATTGAACTGCCGACCTCTCCCTTACCAAGGGAGTGCTCTACCCCTGAGCTACATGGGCCCGGGCAATGTCAGACATTAAGCCTGAGCAGTTGCCACATCTACGCGTACACCAACACCCATGGTGCTGGATACGGCGATTTTCTTCAGGTACTGACCCTTGGCTGCAGCCGGTTTGGCTTTAACCAGGGCATCTACCAGCGCTGCGAAGTTTTCGCGCAGGGCTTCAACGTCGAAAGACGCGCGACCGATGGTAGCGTGAATGATACCGGTCTTGTCGGTACGGTACTGAACCTGACCAGCCTTGGCGTTTTTAACAGCCTCAGCAACGTTCGGGGTTACGGTACCAACTTTCGGGTTCGGCATCAGGCCACGCGGACCCAGGATCTGGCCCAGCTGACCAACAACGCGCATTGCATCCGGGGAAGCAATTACCACGTCGAAGTTCAGGTTACCGGCTTTAACTTGCTCAGCCAGGTCGTCGAAACCGACAACTTCAGCACCGGCAGCCTTGGCGGCTTCGGCGTTGGCACCTTGAGCAAATACAGCCACACGCACGGACTTGCCAGTACCACGCGGCAGAACAACGGAGCCACGTACCACCTGGTCGGATTTACGCGGATCAACACCCAGGTTAACGGCCACGTCGATGGACTCGTCAAACTTGGCGGTAGCAGCACCTTTTACCAGGGTGATTGCATCTTCAACTGCGTACAGCTTGTTGCGATCAACCTGAGCGTTCAGAGCCTGCAGACGCTTGGAAACCTTAGCCATATTACAGACCCTCCACTTCAAGACCCATGGAACGAGCAGAACCAGCGATGGTGCGTACGGCAGCATCCAGGTCAGCAGCGGTCAGGTCAGCAGATTTGGTCTTGGCGATTTCTTCCAGCTGTGCACGAGTCACTTTGCCGACCTTGTCGACATGCGCCTTGGCGGAGCCGGACTTGATGCCAGCAGCTTTCTTCAGCAGGAAGGTTGCCGGCGGAGTCTTCATGGTGAAGGTGAAGGACTTGTCGGCGTAGGCGGTGATCACCACCGGAATCGGCATACCCGGCTCCAGACCTTGGGTCTGAGCGTTGAAGGCCTTGCAGAATTCCATGATGTTCAGACCGCGCTGACCCAGCGCCGGACCGATCGGCGGCGACGGGTTTGCTTTACCAGCGGCCACTTGCAGCTTGATATAGCCTACAATTTTCTTTGCCACGATTAACTCCTAATAAACGGGTATAACGCGCCAACAAGGCGCTCCCCAAGTGAGCCCAAGAGTATATCTTAGGCTTTTTCAAATTACAAGCTTACAGTTTTTCGACTTGCGAAAAATCCAGCTCTACCGGCGTGTCGCGACCAAAAATCTGCACCGACACACGCAGCTTGTTACGTTCGTAATTCACTTCATCCACCGAGCCATTGAAATCGGTGAACGGGCCGTCGTTGACACGCACCTTTTCACCCACTTCGAACAGCACCTTGGGACGCGGCTTCTCCACACCCTCCTGCATCTGCTGCATGATGGCCTCGACTTCCTTTACGGAAATCGGTGCAGGACGGTTGGCCGTACCACCAACAAAACCAGTCACCTTGGGCGTGCTTTTCACCAGGTGCCAGGTATCGTCGGTCATTTCCATCTCGACCAGTACGTAGCCCGGGAAGAACTTGCGTTCGGAAATGGAACGGCGGCCATTCTTGATGTCCACCACTTCTTCCACCGGCACCAGCACCTGACCAAACAGATCCTGCATGCTCTCGCGCTCAATACGCTCTTTCAGCGCCTTTTGCACACTCTTCTCAAAACCAGAGTACGCATGCACAACATACCAACGCTTAGCCATAATCAACCCCGACGAAGCAACACGTCATAAAACAGCCAGGACAACGAGGAGTCAACCAGCCACATGAACAGCGCCAACACGAAAACAAACGCAAATACCAGCAGCGTCAGCTGCGTAGCCTCCTTGCGCTCCGGCCACACCACTTTGCGCGCCTCCGCCACCGACTCCTGGGCGTACACCACAAAGCTGCGCCCCATGTTCGATTGCCAAAGCACAGCAGCAGCTGCCAGCAAGGACGCAATGAACAGCACCACACGCAGCACGGTCTGATCTGCCGCCAGCAGATAGAAACCAGCCACCCCAGCCACTACCAACAGGATAGCCAGGCCAAGTTTGATCTTGTCTTGCGAGTCCATTCGATTTTCTCGTGTTGCAGATACGTGAAAAGACTAACCGGCGAAAACGCCGGTTAGTCTTATTTGGCAGGCCAGGAGGGTCTCGAACCCCCAACCCTCGGTTTTGGAGACCGATACTCTACCAATTGAGCTACTGGCCTAAAACCTTACTTAAGCGATGATCTTGGCAACTACGCCAGCACCAACGGTGCGGCCGCCTTCGCGGATCGCGAAACGCAGACCATCTTCCATAGCGATCGGAGCGATCAGTTCTACGGTGATTTCCACGTTATCACCCGGCATAACCATTTCCACACCTTCGGCCAGGCTGATTGCGCCGGTAACGTCAGTAGTACGGAAGTAGAACTGCGGACGGTAGTTAGCGAAGAACGGGGTGTGACGACCACCTTCATCCTTGCTCAGCACGTACACGGATGCCTGGAACTTGGTGTGCGGGGTAATGGAACCCGGCTTGGACAGAACCTGACCACGCTCAACGTCTTCACGCTTGGTACCACGCAGCAGCACGCCAACGTTGTCGCCAGCCTGACCTTGGTCCAGCAGCTTGCGGAACATTTCCACGCCGGTGCAGGTGGTCTTAACGGTGGCCTTCAGACCAACGATTTCCAGTTCTTCACCAACCTTAACGATACCGCGCTCTACACGACCGGTAACCACGGTACCGCGGCCGGAGATGGAGAATACGTCTTCGATCGGCAGCAGGAACGGCTTGTCGATGGCACGCTCCGGAGTCGGGATGTAGGAATCCAGAGCGTCAGCCAGACGGAAGATTGCCGGCTCGCCGTACTCGGACTGATCGCCTTCCAGCGCCAGACGAGCAGAACCAGTAACGATCGGAGTGTCGTCGCCCGGGAAGTCGTAGGAAGACAGCAGATCGCGCACTTCCATTTCCACCAGTTCCAGCAGCTCGGCGTCATCCACCAGGTCGGCCTTGTTCAGGAACACGATGATGTACGGCACGCCAACCTGACGGGACAGCAGGATGTGTTCGCGAGTCTGCGGCATCGGACCGTCAGCAGCGGAACATACCAGGATCGCACCATCCATCTGGGCGGCACCGGTAATCATGTTCTTAACGTAGTCAGCGTGACCCGGGCAGTCTACGTGTGCGTAGTGGCGGGTAGCGGTTTCGTATTCTACGTGCGCGGTGTTAATGGTAATACCGCGGGCTTTTTCTTCCGGCGCGCTGTCGATCTGGGAGTAGTCTTTAGCTTCGCCACCGAACTTCTTGGACAGAATGGTGGTGATAGCAGCGGTCAGAGTGGTTTTACCATGGTCAACGTGACCGATGGTGCCGACGTTTACGTGCGGTTTAGTCCGCTCGAACTTTTCCTTTGCCATGGCAAAATTCCCTGAATGCAAGTTAAAGGCTAAATATAACTGGTGCCCATGGGCAGAATTGAACTGCCGACCTCTCCCTTACCAAGGGAGTGCTCTACCCCTGAGCTACATGGGCCAACTTAAATCTTGGAGCGGGTGAAGGGAATCGAACCCTCGTCGTAAGCTTGGAAGGCTTCTGCTCTACCATTGAGCTACACCCGCCTACGAACCGGACAACCAAACAATCGCCGCCAAGACTCATAGCAACTGGTGGCGGGAGAAGGATTCGAACCTTCGAAGGCAGAGCCGTCAGATTTACAGTCTGATCCCTTTGACCGCTCGGGAATCCCGCCGCTAAAGAAGCCCGAATAGTATAGACACCCCACACCCGCGTCAACACCCAAACGGGCTTTTTTTCGCATTTCGTAAACAAACAGCCCTGTCGTTGACAGGGCTGTGTTGCAAATCAGTCACTTAAAGCCATCAGGCCTTGGCACTGATCTTCAGATATTTTTCATGCAGCTGCTCTTGCGTCTCTTCATGAGACGGATCCAGCGGAATGCAATCTACCGGACAGACCTGCTGGCACTGCGGCTCATCATAGTGACCCACGCACTGGGTGCACAGGTTCGGGTCGATCACGTAGATTTCTTCGCCCTGCGAAATCGCATTGTTCGGGCATTCCGGTTCACAGACGTCGCAGTTGATGCACTCGTCAGTAATCATCAAAGCCATAGTAATTTCCTCAAGTATTCCACACAGTGAATTCTGTCACTCGACCTGCGCACAGGCAAGTTCGAGCCGTTATAACCTTATATGTCAGTTTCGCGCGCCAGCAGATAGCCATGCACCAGTCCAGCGCGAATGGAACGCAGTATCTGCCAGCCGGCAAAGTCGCGCACCTTGCCGGTTTCCACGTAAATACGCCCTTGCGGCGCCAGACTATCCGCCAGCAGCGGCAACACCTGCTCCAGCAGGTCGCTACCGTACGGCGGGTCGACAAAAATGATATCGAAGGCCTGGCGATTGCCGCGCAGGTAGGCAAGCACGTCCTGGCACTGCACTTGCAGCTGGCTCGCACCTAGCAGCTGGGCGTTACGCCGCAAACCGTCCGCTACCGCCCGCGCCTTTTCCACCAGCACGACTTCCCTCGCTTCGCGCGACGCTGCTTCGAATCCCAGCGCACCGCTGCCAGCAAACAGATCCAGGCAGCGCAAGCCGTAGAGATCCTGACCCAGCCAGTTGAACAGGGTTTCCCGCACACGATCAGGTGTTGGCCGCAGACCGTCCACTGCCGGCACCTCCAGCAGCCTTCTGCGATACTGCCCACCGATGATGCGCACCTTGTTGCGTTGCTGCGTCATGTATCCTCCTGAATTTCAAGGGCGCGATTCTACCCGACTCGGCCTGCCGCGTCTGTTATTACGTGCGGCGAACGCTGCCGCTGCACACACTCCTATATAAGGAATGCCATGCGGCCAACTGTCAGCAACCGCATTTGACGTTACAATCGCGGTTTGTCCAGCTGCCTTATTCCCAAAGCATGTTTAGCTTCTTCAAGAAAAAACCCGAGTCCACCGCCTCGTCCGCTCCGGCCGACGACGCCCAGGTTTCCACCCCGGCCGCCGCAGAGTCTGCAGCCGCACCAGCCGAAGCCAGCACCAGCAGCAAGCCCAGCTGGACCGAACGACTGAAGGCCGGCCTGTCCAAAACCCGCGACAAGCTTGGCAAGCAGCTGGCCGGACTGTTCGGCGGCGGCAAGATCGACGAGGACCTGTACGAGGAACTCGAAACCGTGCTGCTTACCGCCGATATGGGCATTGATGCCACCGTGCACCTGCTGAAAGATGTTCGCGAGCGTGTCTCGCTGAAAGGCCTGAAAGACGCCAGCGAACTCAAGGGAGCCCTCAAGGACTCGCTGGACGAACTGATTGCCCCGCTGCAGCAGCCGCTGGACGTGTCAACCAAGAAGCCGTTCGTGATCATGATGGTCGGCGTCAATGGTGCCGGCAAAACGACCTCCATCGGCAAGCTCGCCAAATACTTCCAGAGCCAGGGCAAGAGTGTACTGCTCGCCGCCGGCGACACTTTCCGTGCCGCGGCCCGTGAACAGCTGATGGCCTGGGGTGAGCGCAACAATGTGACCGTGATCGCCCAGCAAAGCGGTGATGCCGCCGCCGTTTGCTACGATGCGATCCAGGCAGCCACAGCACGTGGCATCGACATCGTGCTGGCGGATACCGCTGGTCGTCTGCCCACCCAGCTGCACCTGATGGAAGAGATCAAGAAGGTAAAGCGGGTGATCCAGAAAGCGATTCCGGACGGCCCGCACGAAGTGATGCTGGTACTGGATGCCAACATCGGCCAGAACGCCATCAACCAGGTAAAAGCCTTCGACGATGCACTCGGCCTAACCGGCCTGGTGCTCACCAAGCTGGACGGCACCGCCAAGGGCGGGGTGATTGCCGCCATCGCCAAACAGCGCCCGGTACCGCTGCGCTTCATCGGCGTAGGCGAAAGCATTGACGACCTGCGTCCGTTCGAAAGCCGCGATTACATCGACGCGCTGTTCGATTAACCCGGCGGCCAACCCTTCGCTTTTTGAGGATGCGACATGATCCAGTTTGACCAGGTAACCAAGCGCTACCCTGGCGGCCATGAGGCACTGCGCAACCTGTCATTTACCATTGAAAGTGGCGAGATGGTGTTTCTCGCCGGCCATTCCGGCGCAGGCAAGAGCACGCTGCTCAAGCTGATCGCCGGCATTGAGCGCGCCACCAGTGGCAGCGTACTGGTGAACAACCAGAACTTGAGCCGGCTGCGTGCCAGCCAGTTGCCCTATGTGCGCCAGCATATCGGCATCGTGTTCCAGGACCACAAGATCCTGTTCGACCGCAATGTGTTCGATAACGTGATGCTGCCGCTGGACATCATCGGCTTCGACCGCCGCGACGCCGCCCGTCGCGTACGCGCCGCGCTGGACAAGGTTGGCCTGGCCGGCAAGGAAAAAGTCATGCCGGTGCGCCTGTCCGGCGGTGAACAACAGCGACTGTGCATCGCTCGCGCCGTGGTACACCGCCCCAGCATCCTGCTGGCCGACGAGCCTTCGGCCAACCTTGATCGCGCCTACGCACTGGACATCATGGAACTGTTCAAATCCTTTCATCAGGTTGGCGTTACCGTGCTGATCTCGGCACATGACGAAAGCCTGATGGAAGACTATGGACGCCGCATCATTCGGCTGCGGGAGGGACAATTCGCCTCATGAAGCACTTTTTCTACCTGCACTGGCAGGATGCCAGACAGGCGCTGCGCAAGATGCTGCGCCAACCGCTTGGCAACCTGCTCAACCTGCTGATGCTGGCCATCGCCATGTCACTACCGGTCAGCCTGTATCTGACCGCCGGCAGCATCCAGCATTGGGTCGGCAAGCTTACAGCCGCGCCGCAAATTACCCTGTTCATGGAACTGTCCGCCGAACAGGCCGATATCGCCGCGGTGCAGTCCAGCCTCAGCGCCCACCCCCGGGTGGCCAGCTTCCGCTTTGTCAGCCGTGACCAGGCGCTGCACGACCTGGAACAGCGCAGTGGGCTGACCGGCATCAGCGAAGGGCTGGAAGGCAACCCGCTGCCCGATGCCTTTATTGTCACCCCCAAATCCGAGGTAGCCCCCGAGGAGCTGGACATGCTGCAGAAGGAGCTGTCCGGCCTGCCCATGGTAGAGCAATCCCAGTTTGATGCCGCCTGGGCACGCCGTCTGCACGGTCTGCTGGACCTTGCGGTGAAGCTGGCATGGTTCCTGGGCGGCGGATTCGGCCTCGCCCTGGTGCTGATTACCCATAACACCATTCGGATGCAGATCCTGGCCCGGCAGGAGGAAATCGAAGTCGCCAAACTGATTGGCGCCACCGACAGCTTTATCCGCCGCCCCTTCCTGTATCACGCCTTCTGGGTAGGCATGCTCAGCACCCTGTGTTGCTGGGGCATATCCACCCTGTTCGTGCAGCAGGCCGCGCCAGCGATCAACCAGTTTGCCAATCTTTATGGCGAGAATATCCAGCTGGCTGCACTGAACATGTTCGAACTGGGCATGCTTGCCGCCAGCAGCATCGCCCTATGCCTGCTTGGCGCCCGCCTGGCGGCAGACCACCATCTGCGCCGCGCCAGACCGCACTAAGGCTATGAAGCACATAAAAAAATATCATCAATCGGGAACTGCTTGCAGCTAGCACTCTCATAACTCGAGTGCTAACATCAGTTCAGGTTTTCTTGAGGATAAGCCATTTATGACCGCAATTGCCTTGCCCGTGCTCTCTTCCAACGGCAGCCTGGAACAGTACATCCAGACCGTGAACAGCATTCCGATGCTGTCGCAGGAAGAAGAGTTGGAGCTCGCTACGCGCCACCAGCAGGATGGTGACCTGGATGCAGCCAAGCGTCTGGTGCTGTCGCACCTGCGCGTGGTGGTGTCCATTGCCCGCGGCTACTCCGGCTATGGCCTGCAACAGGCTGATTTGATCCAGGAAGGCAATATCGGCCTGATGAAGGCGGTAAAGCGCTTCGAACCCACTCGCGGCGTGCGGCTGTTCTCCTTCGCCGTGCACTGGATCAAGGCCGAGATTCACGAATTCATCCTGCGCAACTGGCGTCTGGTGCGCATTGCCACCACCAAGCCGCAGCGCAAGCTGTTCTTCAACCTGCGCAGCATGCGCCAGAGCCTGTCTGCGCTGAGCGAGAAGGAAGCTTTCGACATTGCGCAGGAGCTGGGTGTAAAGCCGGAAGAAGTGCGCGAGATGGAAACCCGCATGAGCGGCCAGGACATCGCCCTGATGGCCGACGACGGTGACGACGAGGGCTTTGCCCCGATCGACTGGCTGGCCGATTCGCACGACGAACCCACGCGTGCGCTGGAGCGCCGTTCGCTGGATCTTCTGCAAAGCGCAGGGCTGGAACATGCACTGTCCTCGCTGGACGAGCGCAGCCGCCGCATCATCGAAGCGCGCTGGCTGGCCGACGATGGTGGCGCCACCCTGCACGAGTTGGCCGCAGAATTCGGCGTTTCCGCCGAGCGCATCCGTCAGATCGAGGCCAAGGCGCTGGGCAAGATGAAAGCAGCACTGGCCAGCGGTGACGTGATCAACGCCTGATTTGCTGCACAGCTACCGGCACGGCCAATGCCCGTGCGTTCTGCCGGCAGCAGAACAGGAAAAATGCCGCACACCTGCAAAGGCGTGCGGCATTTATTTTATCTAGCCTGCCCGACTTGCCGACTCAAGGCCGCGATTTCGCCTCTACCGCCTGCAACACAATGCTGCGCAGCTCCTGCCATGCAGGCTCATCTTCGTCCAGATCATCCAGGAACTGCCCGGCATAGGTCGGGAATGACGCCAGCGCCGCACGCAGCGTTTGCCGCGCCTTGAGCCGCTCGCCTGCCAGCGCTTCCATCTGCGCCTTGCGCAGCAATACATCCGGGTATGGCCGGTAGGCTGCCATCAGCTCCAGCCACTTGCGGTACTCATGCAAGTTACTGCGCGATGGCGTCATCACATCATCCATCAGGCCCAGTGCATGTGCAGCAAACATCGGCTCCTCGCGCATGATCTGCTCCAGCCGCGCACGCTGCTTGGGTGCAGTCGGGTAATACAGCCCCTGCATTTCCACATAACGCCAGCTGCCATAGGCAGCCAGGCCCAGCAGCAATAGCGCCACTACACGCGCCAGCATGGCCAGCTGCCGTGGCGCCGCCCGCCCTGGCGGTGGCACCAAGGTCGCCATCATCACCAGCACGGCAGGAAAATAGAGATACCACAGCGGATATTCCAGCATGCTGTGAATCAGGGTAATGCTCATGACCGCCACCGGCAGCAGCTGCGCGGCGGTCACCCGACGCGACAGATACGGCCACACCGACCAGGCAAAACCCAGCAGTACCGCCACCGTGCCGACCAACCCCATTTCCGCCAACAACTGGAAAACCAGGTTATGCGCATTGGTGAACAGCCCGCTATTGATCCCGGCGTTGGCAAACTGCGGCAGCATCTGCAAGCGCACGCTTTCCGCCGCGTACTGGCTCCAACCAATGCCGAAGCTTGGGTGCGCCTGGAACACCAGCCAGGCCTTGCCCCACTCCGCCAAGCGCCGCGCACCCATACCGTCGGCATTGCCAGTCAGGCGCTCGACTCCACTAGCCACCACCTCTCCATGCAGTAGCGGCGCCAGCAAGCGCTCCCCCAATGGCAGAGCGAACTGCATGGCGATAATGGCCAGCACTGCCAGCCACAGCATGTTGCGCATGCGGCGCGACAACTCGTCCGCTACCCGCCAGTGCCACCATGGCGCCAGCAGTGCCAGAGCCAGCGCATACAACAACACCGTACGCGAGCCGGCAAAAGCAATCGACAACGCCAGCCAGCACACCGCGAGCGCCAGCCAACGACGCGACCACTGGCCACATGCGGCCAACCAGCACGCGGCCACCACACCCCAGGTCAGATAATGTGCGTACTGATTACGCTGGCCGATATGGCCAAAAATATTGGTGGTCGGGTGCGCGCCATCATAAAACAGCACCCCACCCATGACTTGCGCCAAGCCGGTAAGCTGCGCCAGCCCGATCAGCGACTGCGCCAGGGCACCCAATAACAGCGACTTGGCCAGCAAGGTAATCACCGCCTCGCTACCTTCCGCCGCCCGCCATTGCGCCGTTACCCAGCCAAGCAGTGCCAGCGCAACAAAAGCCAATGCCGTAGCCTGATTAAGGCCAGGGAACAACAGCGTCTGAAATAGTGGCTGCACGGCCCACACCGCAGCCAGCAACAGCATCCAGATACTGGTTCGCGGCAGCTCGGCCTCCCATTGACGTGGCATGCAGCAACAAGCCAGAGCAGCCAGGATCACCACGGTGATTTCACCCCACCATTGCGGCAAGGGCAAATAATGGAAACGCGACAGAAATGGCAGCGAGGCGATGGCAGCCAGCATCAGGCCAGCCAGCGACTGACGACGCAAGAAAAAGGTCATGAACAGATGCAATCGGGCGGAAAAACGGCAAGTCTAGCCCAGCCGCCACAGACTGTAAAAAGCGCTGTGTAACGATGCCAGCGCCGGGCAACCGGAGCTGCCGCAGGAGAGATAAAAACAAAAAGCCCGATCTGCTGATCGGGCTTTTTGAAATATATGGTGGTGGGTCGTGCGGGGCTCGAACCTGCGACAAACGGATTAAAAGTCCGCTGCTCTACCAACTGAGCTAACGACCCTACCTGAGGGCTGCGTGGTGGGTCGTGCGGGATTCGAACCTGCGACCAACGGATTAAAAGTCCGCTGCTCTACCAGCTGAGCTAACGACCCTACGCATATCTCTGGGTGGTGGGTCGTGCGGGATTCGAACCTGCGACCAACGGATTAAAAGTCCGCTGCTCTACCAGCTGAGCTAACGACCCCCGAGAGAGTTCGCAACTATACGGATGCTCTTTTTCCGCGTCAAGTGTTTCTGTAAAAAATTACAAAACCACGCCTTCCCGGAACATTTACCGTAGCGTCACACTCCAGTGAGCGGTGGCTGCACGGCATCGCGCACCCACTGCTGATAAGCCGCCAGGCCCGCTGCCAGCGGCAAGGCGAGGATTTCCGGCAGCTCGTACGGGTGCAGCTCTTGGATTCTTCGTTCCAAGGATGCATATACTGTGTCAGTGGTCTTGATCAGCAGCGGCACTTCGTTGGCTGACTCCAGCTGCCCCTGCCAGCGATAAATCGACTGGCAACCCGGAAGTATGTTGACACAGGCGGCCAGCTGCTCGGCCACCAGCGTTTCCGCCAGCTGCCGCGCCTGCGTGGCATCCGGCATATTGCATATAACCAGTAACACTTTCATGCGGATATCCGTTTCATGCGTGGTTTCTTGATTTTATTGCTGCTGTACCCGTTTTTCGAAATCTACTCGCTGTTCTGGCTAGCAGATCACATTGGTGGCGGCTGGACCCTGGCCTGGGTCATTGTCAGTTTCTTTGCCGGCTCGCTGTTGATGCGCGGCAGCAAGCTGGGCGGCCTGCTGACCATTGCCGGCACCATGCGCGCCGGCAATGTCAGCCTGTTCACGCTACTGTGGCCGCTGCGCATCATGCTGGCCGGCCTGCTGCTGATGATTCCGGGCCTGCTCAGCGATCTGTTCGCGCTACTGCTGCTGTTGCCGTGGCCTGGCCCCAAGCTTGCCGACCTGAACATTCCCCAGGCACCGTTTAGCCAACCTGGACAGCAAGGCGACAATGGCAGCGCAGACATCATCGAAGGAGAGTACGAGCGGGTGGAGCCGCGCACGCCACAGGATCGCCACCTGCGCTAAGCATGCGGCAACAGGCGCTGCAGTGCCGTGACGGCGTCCAGCCCCTGCACCGCGACTATCTTGTGCCTGTTGCGCTCTCCTGACAGCAGGCTGACAGCCTTGCGCGGCACCTGCAGGCACTCCGCCAGCCACAGCAGCAGAGCGGCATTGGCCTTGCCCTCTACCGGCGGTGCGGCCAACCTGATCTTGAGCGCATCGCCATGCTCGCCAGCCACTTCGCTTTTACGAGCACCCGGCTGCACGTGCAGCGTCAGCCGGATGCCCGTCGGCTGTTCGGTCAACCATATTTTCATTACCGTCTCTTGCTTCACGCAAAGACGCCATTGTAGAACGTAACTTCCCCCAGACTGAGAGGAGCACACCATGGATATCGGCATTTCCGAACAGGACCGCGCCCAGATTGCCGACGGCTTGTCCCGACTGCTGGCTGACAGCTACACCCTGTACCTGAAGACCCATTACTTTCACTGGAACGTTACCGGGCCGATGTTTCAGACCCTGCACCTGATGTTCGAAACCCAGTACAACGAACTGGCACTGGCAGTCGACCTGGTGGCGGAGCGCATCCGTGCGCTCGGGCATGTGGCCCCTGGCAGCTACGGCGACTACGCCCGCCTGACCTCCATTACCGAAAGCAGTGGCGTACCCAAGGCGCAGGACATGATCCGCGAACTGGTACAAGGTCATGAAACCGTTTGCCGCACCGCACGCTCACTGTTCCCGCTGGTAGGCGCGGCCAGTGACGAACCCACCGCCGACCTGCTGACCCAGCGTCTGCAAGTGCATGAAAAGACAGCCTGGATGCTGCGCAGCCTGCTGGAAAACTAAGCATTTGTCAGGGCATGCTACACTGCTGGCATGCCCGCTCCACATCGCTTCAGTCCACCACCTGCCACGGTGGACCCTTCCCTGTTCAAGGTCGCGATCATGATATCGCTGGCGCTGCACCTGCTTGTTCTGGTGGCGATCAGCGGCTGGCTTCCCTCCGGCGCGCCGGCAGTCAATCTGCCGGTAAGTTCGCTGCAAGTCACCTTGCTGCCCACCCCCGCCACCAAGCGCCCCACCCAAGCACTACTGCTGGCCCAACATGACAGCGCAGGCCTGCTGCAGCAAGCAACGCAGGCCAAGCAGGCCAAAATCCAGGACAACAACCAGCCCCTTGCCCCGGAAAACCAGCAGCAGGCTACGCTGAGTTCCCCACAGCGCAGTACCCCGCGGCCGCAAGCGCAGCTTGGTAGCGCCGCCATTGGCGTGAGCTGGGCCGGCTACGTGGAAGACTGGCGCAAGCGTGTCGAACGCATCGGCAACCAGAACTACCCAGCGGAAGTCAAAGCCCAGAATCTGTATGGCAGCCTGGAACTGCTGGTGACCATTGGCGCAGATGGCGCGCTGCTGGATGTACGCCTGTTGCGCAGCTCCGGCAGCCCGGTACTGGATGCCGCCGCGCTGCGCATCGTACAACTGGCCGCCCCCTATCCGCCGTTCCCCGCAAGCCTGGCCGCCGAATACGGCTCACTGCAAGTCGTGCGAAAATGGACCTTTACCACCGCTAATCAGCTGGCCGGCAGTTAAGGACCACCTCGCCCGGCTAGCGTTGCTAGCGGCCCATGATCAGGCACAACCAAGGAATTGCCATGTACGAAGTCAACCGCAGTGTCGCCATTCTCAAGCCACGGCAGCCATTTCTGGATTGGCTGCAGCAGCTGCCGGGCTCGCTGGATGGCCAGTTGCAGCTGGCAGAGCTGCGCCGCGACTGCAATGCCCTGCTGATTCCTGCCGCCGATGACTACGCCAGTGCCGAGGATTTCGTGCGCCAGCACTACCGCACGCTGTTTGGCGCAGAACTGGCCGACTGGTGTGACGACGAGGTGTTCTGGCCGGAGATGTCACCGCAACTGTTCCTGCACTGGTTCGATGTGGAAATCCACTCGGTACTGACCGATCTGGTGGACTTTCCGCTGGAGCGCGAACCATTCGTGCCGTTCGATCTGGATCAGGAATAGCAATACCGCTTTCGGCCACCGGCTGCAGCAGCAACCGGGGCCTGCCGGCAACGTACCGGCTTTTTCCACGAGGGGAAACCATGCCACACCAAACCAGCATCAAAGTCCGCGGCTATCATCTGGACCTGTACTGCCACGTCAACAACGCCCGTTACCTGGAGTTTCTGGAGGAGGCGCGCTGGACATTCTTTGAAGATCGCGCCGACCTGCCGGCCTTCCTGGCCTCCGGCATCGCGCTGATCGTGGTCAACATCAATATTGACTACCGTCACCCGGCCACCATGAACGACGAACTGGTGATCGAAACTTCGGTAAAATCGGTAGGAAATCGCAGCAGCGTGCTGCACCAGAGCGTCCGGCTGGCCGGCAGTGACAAGATTGCCGCCTCTGCCGACGTGACCCTGGTGGCCTATAATGGCCGCCAGCAGAAGGCCATTCCTATCGAGGGCCAGCTGCGGGAACTTCTGGAAACGCTGCAGCACCAAGCCTGATCGCTGCCGCAGCACATGCGGCCAACCCGGAAGCCAACCATGAAGCTCAACCACGCCCTCACCGTTGTCCTGCTTGCTGCCAGTACGCTGCTGGCCGGCTGTTTCACCGACGGCGCACCGGCAGTGCAGTACACCAGCCTGAGCGGCCAGCAAGCCAGCACCGACAGCCTGAAGGGCAAGGTGGTGCTGGTGAACTTCTGGGCTACCAGCTGCAGTGGCTGCATGGCAGAAATGCCCAAGCTGGTTGCCACCCAGCAGAAATACGGCGCGCAGGGCTACCAGACCGTGGCCGTGGCCATGAGCTACGACCCACCGAACTATGTGCAGAGCTATGTCAGCGACAAGAAGCTACCGTTCTTTGTCACCCTGGATAGCCAGGGCAGCATTGCCAAGGCCTTCGGCGACATCCAGCTCACCCCGACCTCGATCCTGATCGACAAGCAGGGCAATATCATCAAGCGCTTCGTTGGCGAACCCAACTTCGATGAGCTGCACCAGCTGATCGAGCAGAATCTCAAGGCCTGAGTCAATGCCGTAAAAAAGCCGCTTTCAGCTGAAAGCGGCTTTTTTCATGCCTGCGGATTTACTTGCGAGCCGCGCACACCGGGCAGTCCGGATCGCGTGGCACCTTCAGTTGGCGGAAGCTGCCATCCAGCGCATCGTACAGCGTCAGCTGCCCCAGGGTTGGCCGTAAGCCCGCCAGCAGCTTGATCGCCTCTACCGCCTGCAGGCTGCCGATCACCCCCACCAGCGGTGCCAGCACGCCAAAGGTGGCACACGGCCCATCGCTGGCCTCACCCTCCTCCGGAAACAGGCAGTGGTAGCACGGCGATGCCGCATCACGGGTGTCGTACACCGCCAGCTGCCCGGAAAAACGCACCGCAGCACCGGAGACCAGCGGCACCCCGGCCTGCACGCAGGCACGATTGATGGCATGGCGGGTAGCGAAATTATCCGAGCAATCCAGCACCAGGTCGTGTGCCGCCACCTCGGCGGCCAGTTGCTCACCCTGCAGGCGCTCGGCCAGTAGCCGCAGCTGCACGTCCGGATTGATCGCCGCCAGCCGCGTGGCTGCGGAGGCCACCTTGTGCTGCCCCAGCGTGTTCATGTCGTGGATGATCTGGCGCTGCAGATTGGTCAGCTCCACCGTATCGTCATCCACCAGTGTCAGCTGACCGATACCGGCACTGGCCAGGTACAGCAGCGCCGGCGCGCCCAGGCCACCGGCCCCCACCACCAGCACGCGTGCGGCCAACAGCCGCTCCTGGCCCACTACGTCGATTTCCGGCAGCAGGATGTGCCGGCTGTAGCGCAGCAGTGCTGCGTCGTCGAGTTCTTTGTTCATGATGCAAAAACGGCCGCCAAGGCGGCCGTCCCGTAAGTTGTTGCGCCGTTTATTCCTCGGCGGTCTTGCGACTGAATTTCACGCCCAGCTGCTTGAGCTTGCGGTACAGGTGGGTGCGTTCTAGCCCCACCTTCTGCGCCACGCGGCTCATATTGCCGTTTTCCAGCACGATGTGGTACTCGAAATAGCGGCGCTCCAACTGTTCGCGCAGCTCACGCAGCGGCAGGTTGAAGTCGAAGCCGGTTTCTTCCACTGGTTTTTCGTGGCGGAATTGCGCCAGCACCTTGTTCACCTCGCTGACGTCGATCTCTTCCGCTTCGGTCGTCAGCCCCAGGCTCTTGATGATGCTGCGCAACTGTTCCAGGTTGCCCGGCCAGTCATACTGACGCATGGCGTTGAGTGCCGCGGTAGTGAGCTTGCGCGATGGGATCTGCTTGGACTCCACCAGCTCGTGCAGGATCTGCTCGGCGATGAAGATGATGTCTTCCGCATGCTCGCGCAGCGGCGGAATCGGCACGATCACGCTGGATAGCGCGGTGAGCATGCGATTGTCGCACTCCGGGTCTACCAGCAACTCCTGCAGCGGGCGGCTGCAGGAGCACACCAGGCGCACGTTGAAGCGATCCAGCTTGGACAGCAGGAACAGCAGGCCCTGCTGGGTGCGACGGTTGTACTGGCCGATCTCCGGCAGGAACAGCACACCATTGTTAGCCTTTTGCAGCAGCTCCAGCGGAGCATCCGCCAGCTGTTCCAGCTTGGCCGGCATCACCCACGGCATGTTGCCGTGGTGGAAGAAACGTGCCACCAGCTCAAAACCCACGCCCGGCTCACCGGTAAGCAGCACCGGCGATTTCACCTTGGACACGCGATCGAGCTGACGCTTCAATTCCTGGATCGGCGCACTCTTACCCAGTTTGTCCAGGTTCAGCGAAGTGTTAGCCTGCATGTCGCCATACTTGAGCGCACGGTGCACCGTGCTCAGCAGCTTCTGCAGTGCGATCGGCTTTTCCAGAAAATCGAAAGCCCCGATACGGGTGGCCTCCACCGCGGTATCGATGCTGGCATGGCCGGACATCATCACTACCGGCATGTTCAGTTGCCCGGACTTGGCCCACTCCTTGAGCAGGGTGACGCCATCACAGTCCGGCATCCAGATATCCAGCAGTACCAGCGCGGGTCGGGTCTGACCTCGCAACTGGCGGGCCACCTCGGCGTTTTCGGCAAGCGCTACGGTAAAACCTTCGTCCTGCAGGATCTCCGAGAGCAATTCCCGGATACCGATTTCGTCGTCAACAATCAGAATGTCGCTGCTACGCATTAAGCCTCCAGCAATGGCAGGGTGAGAAGGATCCGCGCGCCGCCATTGTCACCGTTGGCCAGTTGAACCTGACCATGGTGTTCCTCCACTATTTTCTTAACTACCGCAAGGCCCAGCCCCGTGCCCTTCGCCTTGGTTGTTACATAAGGCTCAAAAGCACGGTGCAGTATGTCTGCCGTGAACCCTGCGCCGTTGTCTTGCACACAAACGAGCGCGTTCCTTCCTTCTAGTCGGCTGCTAATGTGAATCATCGGGATGTCAGCGTCAAGGACTGCATCTTGTGCGTTCTGCAGAAGATTGTGCAGTACCTGGCGCAGCAGCGCGGTATCGCCCATCAACGGCAGGGCTTCGCTGCACAGCTCCGCCTTCACCGCCGGGTTGCTCTCGTACAGTATCAACACCTCGCGAATCAAGGTGTTGAGCTCCAGCGGCACCAGCTTGGTACGCGGAGCGCGGGCATAGTCGCGGAACGCATCCACCATGCCTTTGAGCGCGGCAACCTGCTTGATGATGGTATCGGTGGCGCGGCGCAGCATGTCGGCATCCGGCCCTTCCAGCTTGTCGGCCAGCTTCATCGCCAGCCGTTCGGCCGACAGCTGGATCGGCGTCAGCGGGTTGCGGATCTCGTGTGCCAGCCGCTTGGCCACCTCGCCCCAGGCGGCATCGCGCTGGGCACGGCCCAGCTCGGTGATATCGTCGAACACCACCACGTAGCCGGTACCGGAGCGCTCCGGCAGCACCGCGCCGCGTACCACCAGCTGACGCTGGCCATGCACGCCGTTGTAGTCGATCTGCTGCTGCCAGTCATGCGGACTGACATTGCTTGCTTCACGCAGGATGGTATCCACCAGCGGCGCCAGTTCCGGCAGCAAGGCAGGCCACACTTGCAGCTCCTGCGTGGCGAGCGCCTCGAAATCCACCCCCAGAATGCGCCCGGCACTGGTGTTGGCCGCACGCAGGTTCCAGTTGCTGTCAAAGGCCACCACCCCGGCAGAGAGGTTGGCAAGAATGCTTTCCAGGTACAGCTTGCCCGCCTCCAGCAAACGGCGGTTTTCGTCGGCGGCATAGCGCGCCTCTTCCAGCTGCTGCGTCATGCGGTTGAACATGGTGGTGAGAATGCCCAGCTCATCCTTGCGGTACACCGGATGGCGCTTGGAGTAGTCGCCCTGCGCCACCGCGCGCGTGCCTGCGGCCAACTCCGACAGCGGCGCGGACAGGCGCTCGGAAATGAACAGCGCGAAGGCCAGCGCCGCGGTGAGCGCCAGCAGGAATACCAGCGCCAGCGTCAGCATGTAGAAGGTCTTCAGGCCATCGCGCGCCAGCACCAGCTGGCGATAGTCGGCGCGCGCCTCCTCGATCAGCTCCGCATCGCGGGCGATCTGGCGCGGCGCCGGCTGGATCAGCTGCACCACCAGCGATTCGTCGGTAACGTAGCTGCGATACGGCAGCAATACCTTGAGCAGCAGACCGCTACTGGGGTCGTTGTCGATACTCTCGTGCTGCTTACGACCCTGCAGCGCGCGCAGCACCTCGTAATCCGGCGCCCGCGGCAGGTAACGCAGTTCATCCGGCCCGGCAAAACTCACCAGTTTGCCCTGCCGGGTGTAGACGGCAATTTCCTCCACCCCCAGCTGTTCGCGCAGGCGTGCCAGCCGGCTGGTGAGATCGCGCTCGCTCTGGTCGGTAATA
Organism: Vogesella amnigena; assembly: GCF_042648905.1. Taxonomy (NCBI): domain Bacteria; kingdom Pseudomonadati; phylum Pseudomonadota; class Betaproteobacteria; order Neisseriales; family Chromobacteriaceae; genus Vogesella; species Vogesella amnigena. Next base: position 84,878 of record NZ_JBHRYH010000021.1, read on the forward strand.
TCATTGGCCACCACCCGTGCCTTGCGCGACAGGTCGTTGAGCACATAGCCCAGCGCATTGCGGCCCAGCTCCAGGCCTCGATCCAGCGCGGTTTCCACCTGCACGTTGAACCAGCTCTCGATACTGCGGGTCAGGAACTGTGCCGAAACGGTGAACACCAGCATGCCGGGCAGCAGTGCCACCACGGTGAACATCACCACCATCTTCTGGGTGAGCTTGGCGCCGAACTCGCGGCTTTTCACCCGTCGGCGCAAGCGCAGCACCTGACGCAGCACAATGCCCAGCAGGCCGGCCAGGCCCAGCACGTTGGCGCCGAATACCCACCAGTAGTACTCGGCGAGCTTGGAGGTGTTGCCGGTGGAAATGGCCAGCAGGTACATCAGCACCACGCCCAGCGCGGCAGCTATCGCCGGGTAACGCATCAGCTGCCCCCCCCGACCGCCACGTGACTCCACGGCGACTCCATCCCCCAGTCACCAGCCCCCAGGGCATTGAGCTGGAATGGGCGCGGCAGCTGGCCAATATCCAGCTCCAGCTTGATGCGGCCTTTCAGCAGCTTACGGTCTTCCTCGTCCCAGTCACTGACATCCAGCACGTGCCAGCCGGCAATGCTGCCCACTGCCGCCATCGCCTCGGCCAGGGTGTTGTAGTTGTTGGCCAGGCCGCCAATCACCACCCGGTAGCGGTTGGTCAGCCGGTAGTACATCACCTTGAAGCTCAGGGTGGCAGTGGGGTCGAATAGATGCTTGAGCCGCAGCCAGTAGGCACTGCTGCGCGGGTGGGTAAGCTCGAAGGTCAGGCGGAAGGTCAGTGGAATGCCTTGCTGGATGGCATCCTGCAGGTTGCCGGGCAGCACGACCTGGTAACGCGAGGAAATTGCCAGAGCATTGTCTTCCACCTCGGCGCGGGCGCGCAGCGAAGTGATGCCTTCGGCTGCCTGTGCCGACAGCGGCAGCAGGCAGGCAGCCAGCAGTAGCAGGCTAAGAACGTTTCGCCAGTAGCGCGTAGTAAAAGCCGTCATGTTCCGCAGTGGGCAGCAATTGTTCGTCTTGTAGTAGCTGAGCGTCGGGGTGACGCTGCAGGAAGGCTTCCACCTGCTGACGGTTCTCCTCCGGCATGATGGAACAGGTGGCGTACAGCATTTTGCCACCGGCGGCCAGCAGCGGCCACAGCGCATCGCTCAAGGCCCCCTGCTGCTGCCCCAGCGCGGCAAAATCGGCCGGGCGACGCAGCCACTTGATATCGGGATGGCGGCGCACCACGCCGCTGGCCGAGCACGGTACGTCGGCCAGGATGCGGTCGAACGGCTTGCCATCCCACCACACCGCCGGCTGACCGGCATCGGCGGCGACAACGTTGGCCGCAAGTCCCAGCCGCACCAGGTTGTCCGTCACTCGCGTCAGGCGTGCGGCATCCACGTCCAGCGCGGTCAGTTCGATGTCGGCCAGCTCCAGCAGATGACCGCTCTTGCCACCCGGCGCGGCACAGGCGTCCAGCACCCGCATGCCGTGCTGCACGTCCAGCCAGCGCGCGGCCTGCTGTGCGCCCCAGTCCTGCACCGACACGCGGCCATCGGCAAAACCCGGCAGCTCACGCACATTGCATGGCACTTCCAGCAATACCGCGTGACTATCCAGCGCCCGTGCCGCCATGCCCTGTGCGGCCAACTCGGCCACGTAACCAGCGGCATCGCCATGGCGGGCATTGACCCGCAGCGTCATCGGCGGGTGACGGTTGCTCTCGTCCAGGATGTCGGCCCACTGCGCCGGATAGGCCGCACGCAAGCGCTGCAGCCACCAGCGCGGGTGGTTGTAGCGCGCCTCGTTGTCGCGCTGCGCTGCGGCCAGCAGCTCGTCGCGCTGGCGCAGGGCATTGCGCAGCACGCCGTTCACCAGGCCCTTGAACTTGCCGTGCGCCAGCTTGGCCGCAGCATTCACCGCCTGATCCACTACCGCGTAGTCAGCGGCGCGGGTGTGCAACAGCTGGTACAGCGCTACCAGCAGCAGGCGCTCGATCTCCGGCACCGGCAACGGTTTGGGTACCAGCCGGCGCAGCACGAAACGCAACTGGCCCAGCTGGCGCAGGCTGCCATAGGTGATGTCCTGCAGTGCTCCGCGTTCTGCGGGGCTAAGTTCCTGCTTGCGCTGGGCCTGGGCCAGCGCTTCGGTCAGGGTGCGGCCCTTCTCGACGCGTTCGAGCACGCCGGCAGCCAATTCCTGGATAAGGTGCATATTTAGGTTCCAACAAGAGGGTGCCTCGAAAACCCCCGGTTTCTAAGCGAGACAAAGCGCACGCGCAAAATCCCGACGCAGCATATGGGTGATATGTGAGGAGGGATTTTGCGTGAGCAACGCAGTATCGCGACGAAAGCGAGGGGTTTGCGAGGTGCCCAAGAAAACCGGCCACCATCCCGCAGATGGGACGGTGGCCGTGATTCGACTGTGCGGATGATACCGGTTCAGCGCATGCCGCGGGCAATCTCCTGCAGCCGGGCGATGCGGTCTTCGGTATGCGGGTGGGTGCGGAACAGGCCGCTGATGCCGCCACCGGACAGCGGGTTGATGATCATCATCTGCGCGGTTTCCGGATGCGCCTCGGCAGCAGGCATCGGCCGGCCCTGCGCGTAGTACTCGATCTTCTGCAGCGCGGCTGCCAGCGACAGCGGGTCGCCGCTGATCTCGGCGCCGCCACGGTCCGCCTCGAATTCGCGGGCGCGCGAAATCGCCATCTGGATCAGGCTGGCGGCCAACGGTGCCAGTATCGCCACCGCGATGGCAGCAATCGGGTTCACCGGACGGCCGTCTTCATCGCGGCCGCCAAAGAACATGGCGAAGTTGGCCAGTGCGGAAATGGCACCGGCCATGGTGGCGCTGATGGTGGAAATCAGCGTGTCGCGGTGCTGTACGTGCGCCAGTTCGTGCGCCATCACCCCGCGCAGCTCGCGGTAGCTGAGCATGCGCATGATGCCGGTGGTGGCTGCCACAGCCGCGTTTTCCGGGTTGCGCCCGGTGGCGAAGGCGTTGGGCTGGTCTTCATGAATCACGTACACCCGCGGCATCGGCATGCCGGCACGCTGTGCCAGCTCGGCCACCATGCCGTACAGCTCCGGTGCGGAGTGGGCGTCCACCTCCTGGGCGTTGTACATACGCAACACCATTTTGTCGGAGTTCCAGTAGGCGAAGATATTCATGGCGCCACCGAACAGCAGAGCCAGCAGCATGCCGCTCTTGCCTCCGATCATGCCGCCGATCACGGCAAACAAGGCCACGATGGCCGCCATCAACACCGTGGTCTTCAACCAGTTAAAGCCCATAGCCGTTCCCTCTTTCAGTCAAGCGCTACCCATGAGATGCGGGCAGGTTTTGGAGCCTCAAGCCCCCAGCACGGTTCCCGCCAGCGCACTGCGCCCGGCAGCAAACTCGCGTGCGGCCAACCGCTTGCTGCCAGCAGCCTGCAGCTCGGTGATGCGCACCAGACCGTGACCGCTGCCCACCACCACACCGTCGGCATCGGCGCGCAGCACCTCGCCTGGTGCGCCCTGGCCGTCCAGCGCCTCGGCAAACCACAGCTTGAGCGGCTCGCCGGCCAGCAGGGTGTGCGCGCCAGGCGCCGGGTTGTAGGCGCGGATGGCGCGGGCGATGTCGGCGGCCGGCAGCGTCCAGTCCACGCGCGCCTCTTCCTTGCTGAGCTTGGCGGCATAAGTCACGCCATCTTCCGGCTGCACTGTCGGCTGACAGCTATCCAGCACCGCCAGAGTGCTGACAATGGCCTCGGCCCCCAGCACTGCCAGCTTGTCGTGCAGGCTGGCTGCGGTATCGCTGGCACTGATCGCCAGCGGGTGCACGCTAAGCATGTCGCCGGTATCCAGGCCCACGTCCATCTGCATGATGGTGATGCCGGTTTCGGCATCACCTGCCAGGATGGCGCGCTGGATCGGCGCAGCACCGCGCCAGCGCGGCAGCAGCGAGGCATGGATGTTGAGGCAGCCGCGCGCCGGCATGTCCAGCACGACCTTGGGCAGCAGCAGGCCATAGGCCGCCACTACCATCACCTCGGCGCCCACCTCGGACACCAGCGCCTGTGCTTCCGGGGTTTTCAGCGTCAGCGGCTGCTCCACGCGCAGGCCATGCTGCAGCGCCAGCTCCTTCACCGGGCTGGGCTTGAGCTTCATGCCACGCCCGGCGGGGCGGTCCGGCTGGGTCAGTACCAGTGCTATCTCGTGGCCGGCGGCAAGCAGTGCTTCCAGCGCCTTGGCGGCGAATACCGGCGTGCCGGCAAAAATCAGTTTCATCGGGAATCCTCAAATGCCGCGGGGCACGACTGGCGTGCCCCGCGTCAAGCTGCGGCCAGGTTGGCCGCAAGCTTACATGGTGTGTTTTTCGCGCTTCTTGAGCTTGGTCTTGATGCGGTTCTGCTTCAGTTCGGACAGGTACTCCACGAACACCTTGCCGTCGAGATGATCCACCTCGTGCTGCAGGCAGATTGCCAGCAGGCCATCGGTCTCCAGCTCGAATGGCTTGCCGTGGCGATCCTGGGCACGCACTTTCACGTGCTCGGCGCGGGTCACCTTGTCGTAGATGCCGGGCACTGACAGGCAGCCTTCCTCGTATACCGTCTCGCCGTCTTTCTGCAGGAATTCCGGGTTGATGAATACGTAGGGCGCCGATTTGTCCTCGGAAATATCGATAACGATCAGCCGCTGGTGGAAGTCCACCTGGGTGGCGGCCAGGCCGATACCACGTGCTTCGTACATGGTTTCGAACATGTCATCGATCTGTTTTTGCAGTGCTGCATCAAAAACTTCTACCGGCCTGGCTACCTTGTGCAAGCGCGGATCGGGATAATGAAGGATATTGAGTAATGCCATAATCAAAACCGTTCCAGTTGAGGATGCCGACACGGCTGTCAATAATGCGGTCAGCATCCGGTGAAATGCGTTTTCCGTCCAGTGCCGGCTACAGATGGGGTCACTTTCCGATGTTCAAACCTATTATATCTCTTGTCCTGGCCGTTGGCCTGTCCGCCCCGGCCATCGCCGATACCCTGCAGTTGCGCGAGGATGCGCCGCAACGCTACGTGGTGAAGAAGGGCGATACGCTGTGGGACATCTCCGGCAAATACCTGAAATCGCCATGGAAGTGGCCGCAGCTGTGGCGGATGAATCGCGCCGAGATCAAGAACCCGCACTGGATCTACCCCGGTGACGTGCTGTACCTGGAATACGTGAATGGCCAGCCGGTACTGCGCATCGGCAACAACCGCACGGTGAAGCTGTCGCCGCAGGTACGCAGCACCGCGCTGGACGAAGCCATCACCATGATTCCGGCCAAGGTGATCGAACCCTTCCTCAAGCGCCCGCTGCTGGTGGATGACACCGCCGAGTACGAGCGTGCCCCGCGCATTGTCGCCACCCAGGAAAACCGCGTGATCCTGTCCACCATGGACCCGGCCTACGCCACCGGCCTCAATGCGGGAGGGGTGTGGCAGGCCTACCGCATGGGCCGCCCGGTAGTGGACCCGGACAGCAAGGAGCTGCTGGGGCACGAGGTGGTCTACGGTGGCGAACTGCAGGTGCGCAAGCTCGACCAGGTCAGCACCCTGCTGGTGGGCAAGGTCAATGAGGAAATCCTGATTGGCGACCGCCTGGCGCACAAGGCGGAAAAGGAAGACCTGCAATATATCCCGCATGAGCCGCCAGCCGGGCTGCAAGGCAAGATCGTGCAAAGCGTCAACGGCGTGAACGAGATCGGCCAGCTATACAGCGTGGTGATCAACCGCGGCCTGCGCGAAGGCGTGGAAGTCGGCCATGTGTTCGGCATCTACCGCGCGCCCAAGATCATCAAGGTGGAAAACCAGGGCCAGCCGCAGCAGCTGACCATGCCCAGCGAAAAGATCGGCGACATGATCGTCTACCGCGTGTTCCAGAAAGCATCCTATGCCCTGGTGCTGCGCGCCACCCAGCCTGCTTTCGTAGGTGACCGCGTCGCCGCGCCCGAATGAGTGACAGCCTGCTGCAATGGGCCACGCTGGCGCTGTCGCCCGGCGTCGGCCCGCAGCGTTTCCTGCAGCTGATCCAGCGTTTCGGCAATGCCGCCGCGGTGCTGGCAGCACGGCCAGCACAGCTGGAAGGCATCCTGGAACGCGATATTGCCGAGCAACTGGGCGGCGAACTGGCGCGCGAGGCCGCCAGCGCGGCACTCGCCTGGGCCGAGGCCGACAACTGCCAGCTCATCACCCTGCTGGACGACGACTACCCCACCCAGCTGGCCGAAGCCGGCGCCGCGCCGCCATTGCTGTTCGCGCGCGGCCGGCGCGAGCTGCTGCAACGGCCGATGCTGGCCATGGTCGGCAGCCGCAACTCCACCGCCCAGGGGGACGAGCATGCCCGCAGCTTCGCCCGCAACCTGGCGGCCAACGGCTACAGCATCGTCAGCGGCCTGGCAGAAGGCATCGATGCCGCCGCACACGAAGGCGCGCTGACGCAGCCGGCCAGTACCGTGGCGGTGATCGGCACCGGCATCGACCGTGTCTACCCCGCTCGCAACCGCGCGCTGGCACACCAGATTGCCGAACAGGGGCTGATCCTGTCGGAGTTCCCGCTTGGCGCCCCGCCAGCCGCGCAGAACTTTCCGCGCCGCAACCGCATCATCGCCGGGCTGGCCCGTGGCTGCCTGGTGGTGGAGGCCACGCTGCAAAGCGGCTCGCTGATCACCGCGCGGCTGGCGCTGGAAGCCGGGCGCGAGGTAATGGCCATACCCGGCTCCATCCTCAACCCGCAGGCACGCGGCTGCCACCGGCTGATCAAGGATGGCGCCAGGCTGGTGGAAACCGTGGACGATGTGCTGGACGAGGTTGGCCGCATCGCCCCCGCCCCTCCCCGTCCCGCGGCGAGCACCAGGATCGCGGACAGCCCGCCGGCAACCGGCATCCTGCAGGCAATGGGCTTCGATCCGGTGGATATCGACACTCTGGCCGGACGGCTCGGGTTGACGCCGGGGGAGGTTTACGCGATGCTTCTCGAGCTTGAAATACAAGGCCATGTTGACAGCATGCCGGGCAGTCGCTATCAGCGACGGGCCAGCATCGATGACGCGGCCTGCTAACCGGTTGATTTGCCTGAATGTTTGATGTCCTTGCCTACCTGCTGGAAGAGTTCAGCGACCCTGACAACTGCCCGGCGCATGAAGATCTGGGCCGTCAGCTGGCGGCTGCCGGTTTCGAAAACGATGAAATCAGCAATGCGCTGGAATGGCTGGATGGCCTGAACAGCCTCAATGAAGGCGCCTACCAGGGTGCCAACGAAGGCAGCGGCATGCGCGTGTTCCACGATGAGGAAATCGAGCGCCTGCCCACCGAGGTACGTGGCCTGATCCTGTTCCTGGAAGCCAATGGCGCCCTGTCTCCTGCGCAGCGCGAGATGCTGATCGACCGCCTGCTGGCCATGCCGGACGACGAGATTTCCCTGCCCACCGCCAAGCTCGCGGCACTGATGGTGCTGTGGGCGCAGCGGGCCGAGCTGCCGGTACTGGTAGGCGAGGATCTGCTGACTGCGCTGCATGGCGAACCCACCATGCAGTAAGGCGCTGGCCGGCTTTGCCGCGCCACCCTGCATGCTTCAGACAAGAGCGCCGACTTGCGCTCTTGTTTTGTTTGATGAATACACAATATTGTCGTCCTGACTGTCGGGACCTCTGCAGAAACGATCCACATGCCCACTAGCCTGCTGATTGTCGAATCGCCCTCCAAGGCGAAGACCCTGAAAAAATACCTGGGGGGGGACTTTGAAGTCCTCGCCTCCTACGGCCACGTGCGCGACCTGATCCCCAAGAACGGTGCGGTGGATCCGGAAAAAGACTTCGCCATGAAGTACCAGCTGATCGCGCGCAACAGCAAGCACGTCGACGCCATCATCGACGCGGTGGCCAAGGTGGACCACGTCTACCTGGCAACTGACCCGGACCGCGAAGGCGAGGCGATTTCCTGGCACCTGGTGGAAATCCTCAACAAGAAAAAGCTGTTGAAGGACAAGACCGCGCAGCGCGTGGTTTTCCACGAGATCACCAAGAACGCGGTGCTGGATGCCATTGCCCACCCGCGCGATATCTCGCAAGAGCTGGTGGATGCGCAGCAGGCGCGCCGTGCGCTGGACTACCTGGTGGGCTTCAACCTGTCGCCGCTGCTGTGGAAGAAAATCCGCCGCGGCCTGTCCGCCGGCCGCGTGCAGAGCCCGGCGCTGCGCCTGATCTGCGAGCGCGAGCACGAGATCAAGGCCTTCGTGTCGCAGGAATACTGGACGGTGCACCTGGACAGCCACAAGAGCCGCACCAAGTTCAGCGCCAAACTCAATGAGTTCGCCGGCAAGAAGCTGGAGCAGTTCGATATTCCCGATGATGCCGAGCAGGCGCGCCTGCTGGCCGCGCTACAGGGCCACAGCGCCCAGGTTGGCCGCATCGAGAAGAAAAAGAAAACCCGCAACCCGGCGGCACCGTTCACCACCTCCACCCTGCAGCAGGAGGCAGTGCGCAAGCTGGGCATGACCACCGACCGCACCATGCGTACCGCGCAGCAGCTGTACGAAGGTATCGACATCGGCCAGGGCACCGTCGGCCTGATCACCTATATGCGTACCGACTCGGTGGCGCTGGCCAATGAGGCGGTGGAAGAAATCCGCAGCTACATCACCGAGCGCTTCGACGGCGACCACCTGCCGAAGAACCCGGTTACCTACAAGAACAAGTCCAAGAACGCGCAGGAAGCGCACGAGGCGATCCGCCCGACCTCCATCCTGCGCACGCCGGAATCAGTCAAAGCCTTCCTCACCGCCGACCAGTTCAAGTTGTACGAGATGATCTGGAAGCGCACCCTGGCCTGCCAGATGGCGCCGGCCAAGTTCGACACCACCAGCATCGATATCCATGTTGGCGAAGGCGTGTTCCGCGCCAGCGGCCAGGTACTGGTGTTCGGCGGCTTCCTGTCGGTGTACGAGGAAGACGTGGACGACGCCGAGGACGAGGAAAACGCCAAGCTGCCGCTGCTGGAAGAAGGCGAAACCCTGCCGGTGGACAAGCTGTACAGCGAGCAGCACTTCACCCAGCCGCCGCCGCGCTTCTCCGAAGCCAGCCTGGTGAAGGCACTGGAAGAATTCGGCATCGGCCGCCCTTCCACCTACGCCAGCATCATCTCCACGCTGAAGGATCGCGAGTACGTGATCCTGGACAAGAAGCGCTTCTTCCCCACCGACACCGGCGACATCGTCAACAAGTTCCTCACCGAACACTTCGCCCAGTACGTGGACTACAACTTCACCGCCAAGCTGGAAAACCAGCTGGACGAAATCGCCAGCGGCCAGCGCCAATGGGTGCCGGTGATGGATAGCTTCTGGAAAGGCTTCCACAAGCAGATCACCGAGAAGGAAGGCATAAGCCGCGCCGAGGTCACTACCGAGAGCCTGGACGAAGCCTGCCCGAAATGCGGCCAACCGCTGTCGATCAAGTTCGGCAAGCGCGGCCGCTTCATCGCCTGTACCGGCTACCCGGACTGCGACTACACCCGCAACGTGGGCGAAACCGCAGAGCAGGCCGCCGCCGAAGCCGAAGCGCCAACCGTGATCGAAGATCGCACCTGCCCGGACTGCGGTGGCGAGCTGCACATCAAGAAAGGCCGCTACGGCAAGTTCATCGGCTGTGCCAACTATCCGAAGTGCAAGCACATCGAGCCGTTGGAAAAACCGCGCGACACCGGCGTTACCTGCCCGCAGTGCAAGGCCGGCAGCCTGATCGAGCGCAAGAGCCGCTACGGCAAGCTGTTCTACAGCTGCAACACCTACCCCAAGTGCACCTACGCCACCTGGAACCCGCCGATCGCCGAGACCTGCCCGAAATGCCAATGGCCGGTGCTGACCATCAAGACCACCAAGCGCCGCGGCACCGAGAAGGTATGCCCGCAGAAGGAATGCGGCTACGCCGAGCAGATCGCGCCACCGGAAGGCAAGGAAGCCGAGGCCTGATGCGGCCAACGTTGGCCGCAAGCCGATCTCCCGAAACCGCCCTTCAGGGCGGTTTTTCTTTGTCGGCGCCTACTTTTTGCGCTGGCATCCCTCCGGGCAGTGGCTATGATTCAGGCAAGGGAGCACGCCGGAGATTGTCATGCGGGAAGTGCATCCGGAGCGATGATCGCGCTCCATTCCCGACGGGCTCCCCTCAACACGCCGCCAACGCGCGGCGTTTCGCATTGGCGCATGCCGCCCATGACGGATGTGCAAGCGGAGTATCCGCATCATGCCAAACAGCCAATTTTTCTTTGTGGGCGCCAGCGTACTCAGTCTGATGTTTGCCGCCGATGGCGCCTGGCCCTTGCTGGGCTTCTCTCTGCTGGTGATGTTTACCGGCATCTGGCGCGCGGATCAGGAACAGCTTGCCGACATGACGCCCAGCACGCTGGCGATGTTCCTGGCGCGCCAGGAGCTGCCGCTGCTGCCGCTGGAGCGCTTTCGCGGCCAGGAGCTGCTGCGCTACGAGAGCGGCTGCCCGGTGTACCGCATCCTGCGGGCTGGTGGATGTGAATGGGAGTTGGTCGAAGAACCGCCGAGCATGGAGCCTGGCGGCGACTATATTCGTGTCTATCCAGGGCTCTTGTACCGATGCCGGAAATCATGACCAGCCGTGGCCAGTACCTGCTTGAGCAGCCACCTGAAACAAGAGTCAGTATAATTGGCTGTCATTTCTGCAAGCACAGCCATGCTCCTCACCCTCAAGCTGATTCTGGTTCCCTGCCTGCTATATGCCCTAGCGCAAAGCGGTAAATGGTGGGGGCAGCATGTTGCCGGCAGGCTGACGGCACTCCCCTGGGTAGCAGGCCCGATACTCGCCATTCTGGCGCTGGAGCAGGGCAAGCACTTTGCAGCCCAGGCTGCATCGATGTCGGTGGCGGCGGTTGCCGCATCGGAAGCTTTCAACCTGGCTTATGCCCGCAACAGTCATCGTGGATGGCAACTTGCCACCCTTGCCGGCATATCTTTATGGACGGCAACGGCCGCCCTGCTTCCCGGCATAGGTCCAGGATTGGGCCCTGCGATCATCGTAGCGCTGCTGGCCAGCTATCTGAACAGCAGGCTGCTACCGCCCCGCGACAAAACGCATGCTGCTTCTGCCAGTCGGCAAAGTCCCTTGGGTTTACGCTTGCTGGCGGGTGCAAGTCTGACACTATTGACCAGCTTCATCGCAGCGCATGCCGGCCCGCAATGGGGAGGCACTTTTGCGGTGTTCCCGATACTGGGCTGTCTGCTGGCAATCGAGATACATCGTTACCAAAACGTCAGCGCAGTGAATGATCTGATGCATGGCATGAGCGCGGGACGTCCGGCCTTCATTGCCTTCTGCGGGATTATGGCCGTGTGCCTTGAGCGCACCGGCATCTGGCAAAGCATCGCGATAGCCATACTGGGCTGCCTGGCGATAAGCGAGCTGCAACGTCGCCTGCTGCGCTGATTACGGGTAAAACAACACCAGCGCCCACATGGCGGCCAGGTTGAGCAGGCCCAGCAGCTGGGCGGCGCTGCCCATGTCCTTGGCGCGCTTGGCCAGTGGGTGACGTTCCAGCGAGGTGTGGTCCACCGCGGCCTCGATAGCGGAATTCAGCAGCTCGATCACCAGCGTGGCCAGCGAGGCGGCCACCAGCAGCGCCTTGCCCACACCGCTTGCCGGTACCGCGAAGATAGCCAGCGGAATCAGCACCACCGCCAGCAGCGACAACTGGCGGAAAGCATCCTCGTGGCGCAGCGCCGCGCGCAGGCCATCCAGCGAATAGCCCAGCGCATTGCTCAGGCGCTTGAGACCGGTCTTGCCCTTGAACGGGCTCTCCTTGTGCAGCGTCATGGTGTTCCTGTTAGGTGAATGACAGCAGGCTTGAGGCGCCACTGGAGCCGCGCCTGCATGGCCGGGCCGAGCCAGGCTTCGCCGCGGCCATCGATCAACAGCCAGCCTCCCAGGCCGAAACGGCGGGCATAGTTGGCCGCAGCGGCAGCCCCGGCAAAGTACAGCGGCTTGCTGGCGACATCCGACAGCAGGCCGGCATCCGGCCCCGGCCGGGCCAGTACCGACACCGATTGTACGCGACAGTCGGCGTTGCCATCGCGCGGGTCGATCAGGTGGCAGTAGCGCCGGCCGCCCAGTTCGAAGTAGCGCTGGTAGTCGCCGGAAGTGCCCAGTGCCTCGCCATCCGCCAGCGCGATGCTGGCCATGGCCTCGCCACGGCGCGGATGGCGGATGCCGACCTGCCACGGCGTGCCATCCGGCTTTTTCCCCAGCGCGATGATATTGCCGCCGATATTCAACAATGCCGAGCTGATGCCAGCCTTAAGCAGCTGGCGGCGGGCCCGATCCAGCGCCCAGCCCTTGGCCATGCCGCCGAAATCCAGCTGCATGGCCCGGGTGCGGCCAACCATCCGCCCGCTACCGGCCTGCAGATCGGCCAGGCGTGGCCGTGCCGCCAGCAGCGCGGCCAGCTGCTCAGGTGCCGGCAGGCGGGCAGCGTAGCTATCGGCATGAAAACCCCAGGCCGCCACCAGCGCACCGATTGCCGGCGAGAACAGACCATCGGACTGCGCTTCCAGCCGCTGGCCCTTGGCGATCAGTTCCGCCAGCTCCGGCGAGGGCGTAAACGGCTGCCCGGCGGCCAGCGCGCGGTTGACCGCCGCCAGCTCGCCATCCAGCGCCCAGGCATGCAGTTGCCGGTGCAGGCGGTCGAGGTCTGCCAGCACCGCGCCGGCGGCGCGTGCGGCCAACGCCTGATTATCGGCATACAGTGTCAGCTCCACGCGGGTGCCGAACACATAGCTTTCCTGCTGGTAAGGCTCCGGTTCGCGGCTGCAGGCCGCCAGTGCCAAAACGACAAGGGCGGCCAAGGCCGCCCTTTGCCGATGACGCATCAGGCTCACGTCGCCGGATGCTCCACCGCGCGCTCCAGCGCGTCGATGAACAGGCCGGCGACATTGATGCCAGCCTGGTCCATGATTTCGCGGAAGCAGGTGGGGCTGGTGACATTGACCTCGGTAAGGTAGTTGCCGATCACGTCCAGCCCGGCCAGCAGGATGCCGCGGCGCTTCAGCTCAGGCGCCAGCGCCAGCGCGATCTCGCGGTCGCGGTCGGTCAGAGCCCGCGCTTCGCCACGGCCACCGGCCGCCAGGTTGCCACGGGTTTCACCAGCCTGCGGAATACGCGCCAGGCAGTACTCCACCGGTACGCCGTCGATCACCAGCACGCGCTTGTCGCCGTTGCGGATCTCCGGAATATAGCGCTGCGCCATCACCGTGCGCGTGCCATTGTGGCTGACGGTTTCGATGATCACATTGAGGTTGGGGTCGTCCGGGGTAACGCGGAAGATACCGCTGCCACCCATGCCGTCCAGCGGCTTGAGAATGGCATCCTGGTGCTGGCGCACGAAGCGCTTGAGGCGATCCGGACGCGAGGTGACCATGGTCGGCGCAATCTGCTCCTCGAAATTGAGGATGGCCAGCTTTTCGTTGAAGTCGCGCAGCGCCTGGCCGCGGTTGAACACCCGGGCGCCCTGTGCCTCGGCCTGGGTCAGCAGCTGGGTGGCGTACAGGTATTCCAGGTCGAACGGCGGGTCCTTGCGCATCACGATGGCGGAGAAGTTCTGCAGCGCCTGCGCCTGCAACGTGCCCTTGCGGAACCAGTCCTTGTCCTTGCTGCCGGTGAGGTGCACCGGCACCGCCTCGGCCAGGATGCGCCCGCCTTCCACGTACAGGTCGCCCGCCTCGCAGAACCAGATGCCGTGGCTGCGCTTGGCGGCCTCTTCCATCATGGCGTAGGTGGTGTCCTTGTACAGCTTGAAGTGTTCCAGCGGGTCGGCGATGAACAGGATGTGCATTGCGTAATTTCCTCAAGTTGGCCGCAGGCTCAGGCGTCCGGGTCGGTAGCTTCCAGCTCCAGCGATGCCGCCAGCAGCGCCAGGCGCGAAATCACACCGTAAGCATAGAAGCGGTTCGGCGGGGCGTCCGGGCCGGCATGGCGGTCCGGCAGGCAGGGCTTCTCGAACGACAGCGGCACGAAGTGCATGCCGGGGGCGTTCAGGTTCTCGTCCACGCCGCGGCCGGTATGCACCCGGTAGAAGCCGCCGATCACGTAGCGGTCCATCATGTATACCACCGGCTCGGCCACTGCCTCGTTGATCGATTCGAAGGTGTACACGCCTTCCTGCACGATCACCTCGGACACTTCCAGGCCTTCCTTCACCACCGACATCTTGTTGCGCGCCTTGCGGTTGAGGCCAATCACCTCTTCCGGTGTCTTCACGCTCATCACGCCCATGCCGTAGGTGCCGGCATCAGCCTTCACGATCACGTAGGGCTCATGGTCGATGCCGTACTCGCGGTACTTGGCACGGGTGCGCGCCAGCACGCTTTCCACCTTGGCGGCCAGCTCGTCCTCGCCCTGGCGGGTATGGAAATCCAGGCCGGTGGCGGTGCTGTAGTAGGGGTTGATCAGCCACGGGTCGATGGAGATCAGCGAGGAGAAGTCGTCCGCCACCTTGTCGTAGGCGGCAAAGTGGTTGCTCTTGCGCCGTACCGCCCAGCCGCCATGCAGCGGCGGCAGCAGGTTCTGCTCCAGGTTTTTCAGGATGTCCGGAATGCCGCCGGACAGATCATTGTTCAGCAGCACGATGCAGGGACTGAAACCGTCGGCCAGCACCAGGCGGTTGCCACGGCGTTCAAGCGGCTCCAGGGTGATCACCGCGCCATTGGCGGCGGTGAGCTGGGTAGGCGCGGTGATTTCCGGGTTCAGCGAGCCCAGGCGTACCTTGAGGCCGGCCTGCTCGAAGATATGCACCAGTGCCGCCACGTTCTGCAGGTAGAAGCTGTTGCGGGTGTGATTCTCCGGAATCACCAGGATGTTGCGCGCTTCCGGGCAGACCCGGTCCACCGCGCTCTGCGCGGCCTGTACCGCCAGCGGCAGAAAGTCCGGATTCAGGTTGTTATGCCCGCCCGGAAACAGGTTCATGTCCACCGGCGCCAGTTTGAAGCCGCTGTTGCGCAGGTCCACCGAGCCGTAGAACGGCACCGCGTGGTTGTGCCACTGGCTGCGGAACCAGTGTTCGATATGCGGCTGCGCAGCCAGGATGCGGCTTTCCAGCTCGCGTAGCGGGCCGGTCAGTGCGGTGGTGAGATGCGGTACGGTCATGTTGCCCTTTCTGCCGAGGGAATTCGCAATCCATGCATGGTGGGGCCGATGACGACGAGATTCAAGCCTGCGGCCAACATGGAAATTGAACAGCGTGTTTTATTGCCAGCTTAGCAAACCACAAGTGCCGCGTGGCGGACAGAAACCAGCCGACCAGCCTGGGTAGCAACGCGACCGGACAGACAACAAAAAACCCGGCCGTGGCCGGGTTTCAGGCTGCTGACAAACTGCCCATTTATGCATTGCCGGACCCGGCAAAGCCGGGCCGCTCCAGCTAAGCGCTTGAATCGGCAGCCTTCCTGTTTACAAAACAAAGCACGGTTGGCCGCATCACAGCGGCCACGGCTCGCCGTAGGCTTCCTGATACAGCTGGCGCAGCTTGTTCCAGTCGAAGAAATGGTTCTGACAGCCGTGGGTCGCCACCTTGATGGCGCCGATCACATTGGCCAGCCGGCCGGTGACTTTCCAGTCCAGGCCGTACTTGATGCCGTACAGCAGGCCGGCGCGGAAGGCATCGCCGCAGCCCATCGGATCCACCGGTTTCACCGGCATCTGCACGCGCGGAATCAGGTGCACGCTGTCGCCAACGTAGATCTCGGCACCCTTGGAGCCACGCGTCACCACCAGCGCCTCGACTTGCTGGCGCAGGTCGTCCACCGTCAGCCCGGCGCGCTCGCGCATCAGCTCGCTTTCGTAGTCATTGATCGCCACGTAATTGGCCAATGCCACGATCTCGCGGATTTCCTCCGCCGACAGCAGCGGCAGCTCCTGACCGGGGTCGAAGATGAAGGGAATGCCGGCGGCGTGCAGTTCGCGCGAGTGCTGCAGGAAAGCCTGATGGCCGCCCGGCGACAGAATGGCCAGCTCAATCGGCTCGGCTATATCGGCAATATGGTTATCGGTGGCAAAATCCATCGCCCCCGGGTGGAAGGCCATCAGCTGGTTGCCGTCCTTGTCGGAGATACCGAAGCACTGCGAGGTGTACTGCCCGGGCACGGTGCGGATGAAGCGGTCATCCACATTGTTGCGCTTGAGGTGCTGGCGGTAGGGCTCGAAATCCTCGCCCACCACGCCCATCACCATCGGGCGCTCGCCCAGCAGGCTCAGGCTGTAGGCGATGTTGCCGGCCATGCCGCCAAACTCGCGCCGCATGGACGGGGCCAGGAAGGTAGTGGAAATCTTGTGCAGCTGATCCGGCAGGATCTGGCTGTCAAAGCGGCCTTTAAAGGCAAACAGGGTATCGTAGGCTAGCGCCCCGCAAACCAGAATCGACATGGCTGGTGCAAAACTAAAAGGCAATCGGCGAGTCTAGCATGAAGCCTGTGTGACAGTCAGCCGTGAACTGCGGCCAACATGCAGATAACTAACGACTTTTTAAGTATTACTCCGGAATAAACCATGGCAATTGTCCGCCCTGCCGCAGCACTGCTGCTGGCCCTGCTGCTCCCGCTCAAGGCACTGGCTGCCAACGACCTGGGCACCATCCCGCTGAACACGCCGGAAGGCAAGCCGGCACAGTTTGCCCGCCTGCAGGGCAAGCTGACAGTGGTGAACTTCTGGGCCACCTGGTGCGCCCCCTGCCGTATAGAGATGCCGATGCTGTCGGCGGAGGCGAAGCGCTTGGCCGCACGCGGCGTGCGCTTTGTCGGCATCGCGCTGGACCAGCCGGAGCAGGTACAGGGCTTTCTGAAGCAGACGCCGGTGAGCTACCCCATCGTGCTGGCCGACGGTGACGGCATCGAGCTGATGCGCACCCTGGGCAACAAGGCCGGAGGGCTGCCGTTCACCGTGATCCTGGACGAACGCGGCCAGCCGGTGAAGCGTATCCTCGGCATCATCGACGAAAAAGCGCTGCTGCAGGCGCTGCCGCTGCGCTGAGCGGCCGGCTACAGA
Source organism: Vogesella amnigena (assembly GCF_042648905.1). NCBI lineage: Bacteria > Pseudomonadati > Pseudomonadota > Betaproteobacteria > Neisseriales > Chromobacteriaceae > Vogesella > Vogesella amnigena. The sequence continues at coordinate 101,968 of NZ_JBHRYH010000021.1, forward strand.
TCAAAAAACGCGTTGCGCTCATCTGCCATGCTGTGGCCGGGCAGCAGGCTGCGCACCGCCTCGGTCAGTGTTTCGCGCAGGCGCAGCAGCTCGGGCACCTCGGCCGCCACTGCCTGCTGGTCGTGCTGCTGCATGGCCTGCCATAGCTGGAAGCTGTGGCTGCCGATGGCCTGCAGCAATTCGCCCAGCTCGCGGTAGCGCGGGTGATGACCGTAGCCACGCTGCCCTTCCTCCAGATACCAGCCGGCAAACTCGGCGTAGCTGGCCGCATCCCAGTCGCCCGGTTTGCCATCGCCGGCCGCCAGTTCCAGCAGTCGCCCCAGCGTGGCGCGGTAGGCCAGCTCCAGGCGGAACAGCGCGATGTCCTGCTGGGTCCAGCGCTGGCGCGCGGCGAACTCCCAGTGCGGGTTGCCCTGCCAGCGGCGCACCCAGTCAAAGAAGTGGTCCGCCGGCATCGGTCGGGCGATGCCGTAGCCCTGTGCCACTTCACAACCCAGATACAGCAGCAGCTTGCCGTGCTCGTCGGTTTCCACTCCTTCGGCCACCAGGTGGCGGTTGAAGGCGCCGGACAGGCCGATGATGCCCTGCACGATGGCCAGATCGTCGGTGTCCTCGTGCATGTTGCGGATAAAGGACTGGTCGATCTTGAGCTTGTCCGCCGGCAACCGCTTCAGGTACAGCAGCGAGGAGTAGCCGGTACCGAAGTCATCCAGCGCAAAGCGCACCCCCAGCGCCTGGCAGTCGCGCATCAGCGCGATTACCCGCTCCAGGTCGGATAGCGCGGTACTTTCCAACACCTCGATCTCCAGCATGTCGCGTGGCAGTTGCGGGTATTCCTGCAGCAGCACCGCCATGCGGCGGGCAAAGTCCGGCTGCTGCAGGTGGAAGGCGGAAATATTGACGCTGATGCCCAGCAGCAGGCCACGGGCGCGCCATTCCTGCATCTGCGCCAGCGCGGTACGGATCACCCACTCGCCCAGCGGGATGTCCAGTTCGCTGTCCTCGATATCGGCCAGGAAGGCGCCGGGCGCCAGCACGCCGTGTTGCGGGTGGTGCCAGCGCAGCAGCGCCTCTGCCCCCACTACCTTGCCGTTGCGCATGTTCACCTTGGGCTGGTAGTACAGCCGCAGCTCGCCCTGCTCCAGCGCCTGCCGCAAGCGGACCAGGCTTTCCTTGCGGCTGCGGCGGCGCTTGTCGTGCTCGGCATCGAACAGCCGGTAGCCGTTGCGGCCCTGCTCTTTTACCTGGTACATGGCCTGGTCGGCGTGGCGCAACAAGGTGTCCGGATCGTGCTCGTCCTGCGGGTACAAGGCCACGCCGATGCTGGCGCTGATCTGCAGCTGCATGCCGGACAGTTCATAAGGCTGGGCGATGATGTCCAGCAGGCGTTGCAGGCTGCTGTGGCAGGCTTCCAGATCCGGCAGGTCGGTCAGCACCAGCGCGAATTCGTCGCCCCCCAGCCGTGCCACGGTGTCACTGCCGCGCAGCGCATCGCGCAGCCGGCCAGCCACCTGGATCAGCAACTGGTCGCCCAGTTGCTGGCCGTGGCGGTCGTTCACCCGCTTGAAGCCATCCAGGTCCATGAAGCACACCGCCAGCAGCAGGCCGTTGCCCTGCGCGCGCGCCATGCTCTGCTGCATGCGCGCGGCCAACTGTGCGCGGTTGGGCAGCTGGGTCAGCGCATCGTGCTGCGCCAGCTGGTCCAGCCGCTGCTCCTGCTCCTTGAGTACGCGGATATCGGTGAAGATGGCGATGTAGTTGCGCAAGGTACCGTCGGCATCCGGCACGCTGGAAATCGACAGCAGCACCGGGTAGGGTTCGCCGTCGTGGCGGCGGGCCCACACCTCGCCCTGCCAGTGGCCGTCAGCCTGCAGCTGCTGCAGGATCGCGTCGTAGAACGCCGGCTCATGCCGGGCGGAGCAGAAATCCTGCAGCCGCACCTCCTGCAGCGCTTCACGCTGGTAACCGCTGATCTGGCACAGCGCGCGGTTGGCATCCAGGATGCGGCCGCGCGCATCGGTAATGGCGATGCCCTCGTGCGAGTGCTTGAATACCCCGGCCAGCAGCCGCAGCCGGCTTTCAGCCTGACGCAGCTCGCTGACATCGTTCCAGGCGCCGATGATGCCGGCCAGCTTGCCATCCTCGCCGTAGAACACGTTCTTGGAAAAGATCACCTGGCGGCAAGCGCCGTACTGGTCGCGCAACTGGCCGTGGTAGTCCTGCCGCGCCGCGCCCTGCAGCAGCGCCTCGTCATGCTGCTGATGCACCTGCGCCAGCCGGCGCCCCCACAGCTCCTCGGCACTCTTGCCACGAATGGCGTGCCGCGACTGGCCGATCACGCGGGCAAAGGCCTCGTTGCAACCCAGGTAGCGCCCCTGCAGGTCCTTGTAGAACACCGGCATCGGCATTGCCTGCAGCAGCATGTCGGCAAAATGCCGGCCATGATTCTCCCCCTGCCGCGCCCGCTGCAGCTGTGCGGCCAACCGGTTGCAGGCGCTGGCCAGTGCGGAGGTGGCATCGCCGGGTGCTTCCGGCAACCGCTCCAGCAAGGCGCCTTCGGCCTGCGCCCCGGCTCGCCGGGCCAGCTGCTGCAGCCGCCAGCACTGGCGGCGATACAGCAGCCCCAGCCACAGCGCGGACAAGGGCAGCATCAGCCAGGCGCCATGGGCATGCGGCCAACCCAGCCATTGCCACCACAGCAGCAGCGCCAACTGGCAACTCAGCAATACTGGCGTCAGGCGCCACGACAGCAGATATTCACTCAAGGTGCGGATCATGATGTTGGTTGTGATTGCTGCTCCGCCGGCGGCTTGCCAGGGGCGCTATTGCCGAGCCGGCATGTCGCCTGACCGGAAAGACCTTCGCCCCGGCTCCCTGTGGTTGTTTTCCGCCTGCATTTATCGATATGGATTTTGTCAGACAAGATTGCCATGCCACTACGATTGCTTCCAGCAACAATCGCCAAATCGTCAGCAACTGTATATTTTCGATAAAAGTAGTTTATGACTAAACGCAAACAAGCAGCGCTTTGCCACACGCGCGCGCCACTTGCCTGCCGGCTGGCTGCCGATTTTGTCCTTGCCGCCACAAACAACAAGGCGGCCGGATATACCGGCCGCCTTGCTGGAATGCGTCTGCAACAGCTTCAGATTGTTGCCGCCAGGCGCGCCCCCTGATCGATTGCCCGCTTGGCATCCAGCTCCGCCGCCACGTCGGCGCCGCCAATCAGGTGCACCGGCTTGCCGGCAGCCAGCAAGGGCTGTTGCAGTTCGCGCAGCGGCTCCTGCCCGGCGCAGAGGATGATGTTGTCCACCGCCAGCACTTGCGCTTCGCCCTTGATCACTACATGCAGGCCGGCATCGTCGATGCGTTCGTAGCTCACGCCCGGAATCATCTTCACCTGCTTCATCTGCAGGCTGCTGCGGTGAATCCAGCCAGTGGTCTTGCCCAGACCCTCACCTACCTTGCTGTTCTTGCGCTGCAGCAGGTACACCTCACGCGGGCTGGGATGCGGCTGCGGGCCGCTGGCTGCCAGACCGCCGGCAGTGGCGATATCCATGTCCACCCCCCACTCGCGCATGAAGGCCGCCACATCCAGCGACGGCGACTTGCCCTCATGGGTGAGAAACTCGGCGGTATCGAAACCGATGCCACCGGCACCGATGATGGCCACCTTGCGGCCAACCGGCTTGCCGTGCTTGAGCACATCCAGGTAGCTCAGCACCTTGGGGTGATCGATGCCCGGAATGTCCGGCGTGCGCGGCGCAATGCCGGTTGCCAGCACCACCTCGTCAAAGTCCGCCAGATCCGCCGCCGACACGCGGGTGTTCAGCCGCAGCTGCACACCGGTAGTGTCGATGCGGCGCGCGAAGTAGCGCAGCGTCTCGTGGAATTCCTCCTTGCCCGGAATGCGCTTGGCCACGTTGAACTGGCCGCCGATCTCGCCTGCGGCATCGAACAGCGTTACCGCGTGGCCGCGCTCGGCGGCGATGGTGGCAAACGCCATGCCGGCCGGGCCGGCACCCACCACCGCCAGTTTTTTCGGCGTGGCGGCAGGCAGGTAGTTGAGTTCGGTCTCGCGGCAGGCGCGCGGGTTCACCAGGCAGCTGGTGAGCTTGCCCTGGAAGATGTGGTCCAGGCAGGCCTGGTTGCAGCCGATACAGGTGTTGATCTCGTCGCCCCGGCCGGCGGCGGCCTTGTTGACGAACTCGGCATCGGCCAGGAACGGCCGCGCCATCGATACCATGTCGGCGCAGCCGTCGGCGAGAATCTGCTCGGCGATATCCGGCGTGTTGATGCGGTTGGTGGTGATCAGCGGAATGCTGACCTTGCCCATCAGTTTCCTGGTCACCCAGGCAAAACCGCCGCGCGGCACGCTGGTGGCAATGGTGGGCACCCGCGCCTCATGCCAGCCGATGCCGGTGTTGATGATGGTGGCGCCAGCCTTTTCCACTTCCTGCGCCAACGCCACCACTTCGTCGAAATTGCTGCCGTCCTGCACCAGGTCCAGCATCGACAGCCGGTAGATGATGATGAACTCGCGGCCAACCGCGGCGCGCACCGCGCGCAGCACTTCCAGCGCGAAGCGGATGCGGTTTTCGAAGCTGCCGCCCCAGCGGTCAGTACGCTTGTTGGTGTGGCGGGCGATGAACTGGTTGATCAGGTAGCCTTCCGAGCCCATCACTTCCACGCCGTCGTAACCGGCCTGCTGCGCCAGTTTCGCGCAGCGGGCGAAATCGGCGATGGTGCGCTGGATATCGTCTTCCGACATCTCGCGCGGGCGGTAGAAGTTGATCGGCGCACAGATCGGCGATGCCGACACCAGCTGCTCCTGAAAGCTGTAGCGCCCGGTGTGCAGGATCTGCATGGCGATCTTGCCGCCGGCGGCATGCACCGCGTCGGTAACGGTGCGGTGCTGCGGCACTTCGTGCTCGTCCGCCAGCATGGAGGCACCATCGGCCACGCGGCCTTCCTCATTCGGCCCCACGCCGCCGGTAACGATCAGCCCCACCCCGCCGCGTGCGCGCTCGGCATAGAAAGCGGCCATCTTCTCGAAGCCGCCCGGCGCTTCTTCCAGCCCGGTATGCATCGAGCCCATCAACACGCGGTTCTTCAGGGTGGTGAAGCCCAGATCCAGTGGCGCCAGCAGGTGCGGGTATGCGGTCATGATGTTCATCCTCGTGTCGCGGCGGCCCGTCTGCGCGGGCAAGCCCTTGATTATCGGTATGGCACAGCCTGCCAGCGACGATACTTACTGGTAAGTAAGTTGTCAAACGATCGTTTTAATTCGCACGCCTGTCTGTCATGCGCAGCACGCTGGCTTACAATTGATGACAAAATCACAACACTCTCAGGGAGTCACCATGTGCCAGCCATCCTGTCATGTCACCCCGGCAGCCGCGCTGCAGCTGGGCCGCCGCCAGTTCCTGCGGTTGGCCGCACTGGGCGGCGGTGCAACGCTGCTGGGCAGCTTTCTGCCGCAGACCGCGCTGGCGGCCGGCGGTACCGATGCCCTGCTGCTGTCGTGCATGGATTATCGGCTGGTGGATGATACCGAGCGCTTCATGGCCGGCATGGGCATGCGCAACAAGTACGACCACATCGTATTGGCCGGCGCGGCGCTGGGTGCGGTAACGCGCAAGTTTCCGGCGTGGAACACCGCGTTCTGGGAGCATCTGCAGGTGGCCATCGACCTGCACCACATCCATCAGGTAATCGTTCTCGACCACCGCGACTGCGGCGCCTACAAGGTGATTCTGGGCGAGGACTTCGGCAAGACGCCGGATGCGGAGACGGCGGTACACGCCGAAACCCTGATGCAGTTGCGGCAACAGATTCTGGCTAAATACCCGCAGCTGCAGGTGCACACCTACCTGATGGCGCTGGACGGCAGCGTGCAGCAGATCGTGCCGCGCAGCTGAACCCGTAAAATCAGCGCGCGGTAACGCGGTTGAGCCAGGCCAGCAGATCGGCCTCGAATTCCGCGCGATTGGTTTCCTGATGCATTTCGTGGCGGCAGCCGCGATACACCGTTACCGTCACATCCTGCAGGCCGGCGCGGCGGTAGCGCGCGGCCAACTGCCCCAGGCCGAACTTGCCCAGGCTCACCGGATCGCGGCTGCCGGCCTGCAGCCACACCGGGCAGTTCTTCGGCAAGGCCCGGCCGTCGGCCTCGCCGGCCTCCATGGCGATAATGCCGCCGAACAGGTCCTGCCACAGCCGCGGGGTGGGAAACTGCCCGCACAGCGGGTCGGCAATGTAGGCATCCACCGCCGCCGGATCGCTGCTCAACCAGTCCAGCCGGGTGCGTGCCGGCAGGAAACCCAGATTGAAACTGCCGAATACCAGCGCAGTCATGAACGGGCTGGGTCGATCCGCGCCGCCCAGCCGCCCGGCCAGGCGGGCGACCTGGCGCATGACGCGCGCCAGCCACCGCTGGCGGTAGCCGGTGGCCGACAGCACCAGGCCATCCAGCCGCTGGCCGTACTGCAGCAGGAAGCTGCGGGCGATGAAGCTGCCCATGCTGTGGCCGTACAGCACCAGCGGGCAGTCGTGCTGGCTGCGCGCGTGATCCACCACGCAGCGCACATCATCCACCACCAGGCTCCAGCCTGCCTGCGCCGCGAACCAGCCGGGCACCGGCGCGTAGCGGCCATGGCCGCGGTGGTCGTGTGCATACACCGCGTAACCTGCTGCCGCGAGCTTGGCCGCCAGCGGCGCGTAGCGCGCCGCGTGCTCGCTCATGCCGTGGCTGATCACCACCACGCCACGCGGCGCGTCTACCGGTAGCCAGCACAGGCCATGAATGGGGGTGTCGTCGCTGGCTGCCAGCACGAATGTCTGCATCACGTATCCTGTCCACAAGAAAACAGCCATTGCGTAACAATGGCTGCATGATGGCTGCAGTTTGTCAGAATATGCCGCCGGAAAAAAGCCGTCGGCGGCACGCTTCAAGCCTGCAGCGGCTTGCTGTCGTAATCGGGGTTGATGCGCGAGGTCAGCACGTGGTCGCGCCAGGCGCCATCCAGGAACAGGTAGTCCTTGGCATGGCCTTCAATGTGGAAGCCCAGGCGCTTGAGCAGCGCGGCGCTGCGCACATTGTGCGGCTGGTAGTTGGCCTGTACCCGGTGCAGGCGCAGATTGATGAAGGCGAACTGCACCACCGCCTCCAGCGCCTCGCGCATCAGGCCCTGACCTTCGCAGTCCTTGTCCAGGTTGTAGCCGACATGGCAGGCCTGGAACACGCCACGCACGATATTGCTGATGGTGATCATGCCGATCACCCGGCCCGGCTCCTTGTCGCGCATCAGCAGAAAGGTGGCGCCACGGCCTTCACGCCAGTCTTCTTCGCGCTGGCGCATGCGCATCGACCAGAAAAACTCGGAGAAGAACATGCCGCCCGGCGTAGGCTCCCACTGCGCAAAATGCTCGCGGTTGCGCTGCTGGTAATCCAGCACGGCGCGGGCCCACGCGGACTCGGCGGGCAGCAGTTGCAGACGGTCAGTGGACAAGGGGGGCTGCGATGTCGCCATCGATCACTCCGGGCTACGGCAGAAAGGCGCAAGTATGCCATCAAGCGGCCGTTCGCGGTTTGATTACGACAGCGCCACCGACGGCAGCCATGAAAAAACCCGTGCCAGCGGGCACGGGTTCAGGCTGCAGACATACAGCCCGCTTAAGCGTCACCGGACCCGGCAAAGCCGGGGCGCCCCGGCCAAATCTTTGAATCGGCAGCCTTACCGTTTACAAAACAAAGTCCTTTTGCGAGGCAAAAGGACTTTGTTTGCACAATCAACGGTGCCGGCGAGCACGGGTTCAGGCGATACGACCTTGCGGCCAACCTTAGTTGCCGGTCAGGCGCTCCAGCGCTTCGCGGTACTTGGCGGCGGTCTTCTCGCGCACGTCCAGCGGCACGGCCGGGGCCGGCGGCTGCTTGTTCCAGCAGGAAGCCTCCAGCCAGTCGCGCACGAACTGCTTGTCGAAGGACGGCGGGGTGCTGCCTTCGGCATAGCTGTCCGCCGGCCAGAAACGGCTGGAATCCGGGGTCAGCGCCTCGTCCATCAGCACCAGGGTGCCATCTTCGTCCAGACCGAATTCGAACTTGGTATCGCAGATGATGATGCCGCGCTTGGCCGCGAACTCAGCCGCGGTCTGGTACAGCAGGATGGCGGTGTCGCGTACCTTGGCGGCCAGTTCGGCGCCAACGATGGCCTCGCACTGCGCGTAGGTGATGTTTTCGTCGTGATCGCCCACTGCCGCCTTGGTGGACGGGGTGAAGATCGGCTGCGGCAGCTTGCTGGATTCCTTCAGGCCGGCCGGCAGCTGGATGCCGCACACGGTGCCGGACTTCTGGTATTCCTTCCAGCCGGAACCGGCCAGGTAGCCACGTACCACGGCTTCGATCATCACCGGCTTCAGGCGCTTGGCCACCACGCCACGACCGGCCACCAGCGGCAGGTCTTCCGCCGATACCACGTCTTCCGGCTTGTCACCGGTGAGGTGGTTGGGCACCACGTCCTTCAGGGTCTCGAACCAGAAGTTGGAGATGGCGGTGAGGATCTGGCCCTTGCCCGGAATCGGGTCGTCCAGGATCACGTCGAAGGCGGACAGGCGATCGCTGGCGATCATCAGCATGCGCTTGTCGTCGATCTCGTACAGGTCGCGTACTTTACCCGAGTAGATTTTCTTCAGGCTCTTGAGGGTGGTGTTGGAAGCGGTCATGGTCATTCCTTCAATCAAAAAACTGCATGTCCTGGTAGGGACGTATCCTGCATGCCGCCAGACGGCTGGTCAGCGAGCCGACGTGCAACTCCAGCTGGTGGCCATCCGGGTCGAGAAAGTAAAACGATTCACCTTCGCTGCGGTTATCACGCCAGCAAGGCACTCCGGCAGCCTGCAACCGGCCTACCCAGGCGGGAAACGCGGCAGCCTCCACGCCAAATGCGTAGTGGGTATAGCCAGCCCGTGGCGGCCCTTGCCAGTCATCCAGCGACAGGCACAGCCATAGCTCACCCAGCGTCAGGTAGCCACCGCCTGCCCAGCGTGCCGCCGGCCTGGCCTTCAGCACGCCACAGTAAAACTGCCAGGCTCGCTCCAGATCGCTTACCGCCAGCGTCAGGTGATTCAACCCTTGTAGCGTCATGCGTCACTTCATGAAAAAGGCGCAGCCTTGTGAGCTGCGCCTGAATCCTTACAGGGTATCCTTCAGCGCGCGCGCCTGCTCCAGCGCGTCGTCCACGCCGGCCGCCAGCACGCAGTAGTGGCCCATCTTGCGGCCAACCCGTGCCTGCTTCTTGCCGTACAGGTGCAGCTGGGTGTTCGGCGCTTCCATCAGCACCGACCAGTTCGGCTCGCCGCCGTCCTCGCCCCAGACATCGCCCAGCAGGTTCACCATCACGATGGGCGACAGCAGATCAGTCTTCCCCGGCAGCAGGCCGCACATGGCGCGTACCTGTTGCTGGTACTGATCGGTGGCACAGGCGTCGATGGTGTAGTGGCCGGAGTTGTGCGGACGCGGTGCGATCTCGTTCACCACCAGGCTGTCGTCGCCCAGCACGAAGAACTCCACCGCCAGCACGCCTACGTAGTCCAGCGCCTCGGCCAGCTGCATCGCGTACTGCTGCGCGCGTGCGGCCAACTCCGGAGCAATGCGCGCCGGCACGATGGACTCGTCGAGGATGCCATCCTTGTGGATGTTCTCGGCCACCGGGAACACCGCTACCTGGGCAGTGCTGACGCGGGTAACAATGGCGGACACTTCCAGCTTCAGGTCCAGCATCTTTTCCAGCACGCAGGCCTGGCCGCCCAGGCTGGCGAAAGCCTCGCGTGCCTCGTCGGCGGTTTTCACCCGCACCTGGCCCTTGCCGTCGTAGCCCAGCCGCGCGGTCTTGAGGATGCCCGGCAGGTAGTCGGCCAGATCGCCGGCCAGGTCGGCGGCCTGTTCCAGCGCCAGGTAGGGCGCAGTCGGCAGCCCGGCCTTGCGCACCCAGCTTTTCTCGGCGATACGATCCTGGGCGATGGCCACGCAATCGCCGGACGGCGACACGCGAGTGGTCTTGGCCAGCTGCCGCATGGCGTCGGCGTTGACGTTTTCGAATTCGGTGGTAACCGCGGCGCAGCTGTCGGCCAGGGTCTTCAGCGCGGCGGCGTCATCGAACGGCGCGCACAGGTGCACATCGGCGAATTCGGCTGCCGGAGCGTTGGCATCCGGGTCCAGCACGGTGACACGGTAGCCCATGCGCTTGGCGGCGGTAACGAACATGCGGCCCAGCTGGCCACCGCCGAGGATGCCCAGCATCGCGGGCGGCAGGATGGCGCGCATCATTCCACCTCCGGCAGCGTCATCGCCAGCACGGTGTCTTCCTGCTTCTTGCGGAAGGCCTTGAGCTTGTCCGCCAGCTGCGGGTTGCCGTTTGCCAGCATCGCCACCGCGAACAGTGCCGCGTTGGCCGCACCGGCTTCGCCAATGGCGAAGGTGGCCACCGGAATGCCCTTGGGCATCTGCACGATGGACAGCAGCGAGTCTTCGCCGCGCAGGTACTTGGACGGCACCGGCACGCCCAGTACCGGGATGTGGGTCTTGGCTGCCAGCATGCCCGGCAGGTGGGCGGCGCCGCCGGCGCCGGCGATGATGGCCTTCAGGCCACGCGCTTCCGCCTGTTCGGCGTACTGGAACAGCAGGTCAGGAGTGCGGTGGGCGGAAACGACGCGGGTTTCAAAGGCGATACCGAAGTCCTTCAGCACGCGCGCGGCGTTCTGCATGACTTCCCAATCGCTGTTGCTACCCATCACGATGCCAACTTCGATCATGGAGGCGAGTCCCGTCTAAGGAGAGAAAAAACGGGATTTTACCTGATTCGGCAAGGGCTTGCCCGCCGGATGTAGCCGCGCTGGCGATAAAACCGGCACCCGGCTGCCGCCATGCTGGCAGCCGGGCTTGACCGCATACGCTGCGGCCAGGGCGGTAGAGCAACAGGCTTACAGCGTGGCCAGCCGCTGCTTGGCCTTCTGCGCGGCGGCGCTGCCCGGGTACAGCTTGATCAGGCGTTGCAGGGAGGCACGCGCCTGGTCTTTCTGCTGCAACGCCAGCTGGTTGTCGGCCATCAGCCGCAGTGCATCGGCGGCATGGGCATTGCGCGGATATTGCTCGGCAAAGCGGCGCTGGATATCGATGGCGGCGTCGTATTGCTTCAGCGCGGTGTGCGCCACGCCCAGCCAGTAGTTGGCCTCCACCGCCTGCGTCGAGCCTGGGTAGCGGTCCATCACCGCCTTGAGCTGCGGCACTGCCTGGGCAAAGTCACGCTTGCGCAGGGTATCCAGCGCCCCGGCCAGCGCAGCCTCCACCGGGGCCGGAGCGGCAAGCGCCGGCGCCTCGCCCTGGGCGGCGCTGGCGTCGCCTTGCGGCCGCTCCAGCTTGCCCAGGCGCAGATCCAGATCGGCATACAGGTCGTTCTGCCGCTTCTGCGTTTCCGCCAGCTGATGCTGCAGCACTTCGTTCTGGCCGCGCAGGCTGGCCATTTCGCTCTGCATCTGCCCCACCTGGTTCACCAGGTCCAGCAGGCGCTGGTTGGCCAGCTTGGCTTCCACGTCGGACAGCCGTGCACTGGCTTGCTGCGCATTGCTGCTCAGCTGGTTCTGCAGCTGCTGACGGGTGGCTTCCAGATCGCTGGAGGTGGCACAGGCGCCCAGCAGTACGGGCAACAACAGCATCGACAGTCGGTTTTGCATGGTGGAATCGCCAATCGCTTCAATGAAAAATCCGGGACAGCGTGCCGCGATCCCGGATGGTGGTCAAGCCGTCAGCGCCTTATTGGTACAGGAAGTCGGCGCGGCGGTTCTCGGCGTAATCCTGCTCGCTGGTGCCCTGTGCACGCGGCTTTTCCTTGCCCAGGCTTACCGCCTCGACCTGCTCCGGCTTCACGCCCAGCACTTCCAGCGCCTGCTTCACGCTTTCGGCACGGCGCTGGCCCAGCGCCAGGTTGTACTCGCGGCTGCCACGGGCATCGGTATTACCCTGGATCAGCACATTGGTCTTGTACTTGCCCAGGTAGCTGGCGTGCGCCTGCACGGTGGCACGGTCGGCATCGCGAATCGTGGACTGGTCGAAGTCGAAGTACACGCTCTTGCCATTCACGCCGGCAAAGGCAGCGGCCTCGGCGGCACGGGCATCCACTTCCGGCAGCTGCTGCGCCGGCTTCAGATCGCCGCTGTTGCCGGTGGTGTTGCCGGCAGTCACCGGTGCGGTGGCCGCGGTATCGCCGGCCGACGGGGTACTGGCGCAGGCGCTGAGCAGCACGACACTGGCAGCGACAATAAACGGGGCGACTTTCATGCGCTTCTCCTTCAATTCGATTCGGTTAGACGGCTAGGACAAGATAAAAAATTTTGCACAAAATAAAGACCGGCAGCGACAAGGTTTGGTTCAAGCCGCCGCATCAGGGGTTGAACGGCCCCCAGGCAGCATCCTGCACCTCGCCCTGGATCACCCCCAGGCGCACCCGCCCCGGGTGCTGGATGGAGGCGGCAAACAGTACGCTGCGCCCGCCCTGGTCACTGGCATACAGCACCATCTTGCCGTTGGGAGCAAAGCTCGGTGATTCATCATAGGCACTGTTGCTGAGCTGACGGCTGTCGCCACTGGCCAGCTCGTGCAGCATCACCTTGAAACGGCCGCCTTCGCGCTGCACGTACACCAGCTGGCGGCCATCCGGCGAGAACGACGGCGACACGTTGTACGCACCCTGGAAGGTAATGCGCCGCGCGTTGCGGCTGCCATCCAGCTGCTGCACATACAGCTGCGGGCTGCCGCTGCGGTCGGAAACAAAGGCGATGCTGCGGCCATCCGGGCTCCATACCGGCTCGGTATCGATGGCATTGCTGTAGCTGAAGCGCTGCAGGCCGCTGCCATCGGCATTGATCAGGTAGATCTGCGAATTGCCGGACAGGGTGAGCACCACCGCCAGGCGGCGGCCATCCGGGCTCCAGGCCGGTGCGGAGTTGCTGCCCTTGTAGTTGGCCAGCACCCGGCGCTGGCCGGTGGACAGGTCCTGCAGGTAGACAATGGGTTTCTTGTTTTCGAACGATACGTAGGCCAGGCGGGTGCCATCGCGGTTCCACGCCGGCGAGATGATGGGTTCGCCGGAGCGCAGCACGGTCTGCGCGCGGCGGCCGTCCACGTCGGCCACCTGCAGTCGCCATTCCTTGCCTGCCTGCAGCACGAAGGCAATGCGGCTGGCGAACAGGCTTTTCTCGCCCAGCAGCGCCTCGTACACCATGTCAGCCATGCGGTGCGCCACATCGCGCAGCTGCGACGGGTGCACATCGAATTCCATCGCCAGCTTCTGCTCACGCGGCGTCAGGGTATCGGCCCAGAAGGTGACGCGCAGCATGCCGCCATCCAGCTTGCCCACCCGGCCGTAGACCATGGCGCGCGCGCCCTGCTGCTGCCAGTAGCCGGGCTCCAGCGTGGCGCCGGCGGGGACTTCCAGCAGGTTGAACAGCCCGGTCATCGCCAGATCGCTCTTCACCGTGCTGGTAACCGGATCCGGCAGCCATTCTTCATTGGCCAGCGGCAGTACCGCCAGCGGGTAGCGGTTGGCGCCACCACCAACGATATCCACCGTCAGATCGGCGCGAGCCAGCGGTGCGGCCAACAACAGGCAGCACAGCAGTAGCCGCTGCACGAGAACAAAGAGGTTTTGCAAGGCTTACTCCTTGGGTCGGAAGTTCAGGGTAATGCGGCGGAAGTCGGCAAACTCCGCGCCCTTGGGCAAGGCCGGGAAGCGGCGCGCTTCGCGCAATGCCGTCAGCACCGCCTGGTCGTAGCCGCTGTTGCCGCTGCTGCGCAGCAGCCGGCTGCTGCGGATTTCCATGGTGGGCAGGATTTCCACCTCCACCACCGCCTGCGGGTTGCCGCTGATGCCATCCGGCACCATCACATACGGGCGGATGCGGTTGCGCACCGCCTCGATATACTGCGCGCGCAGATCGGCCACACCGGTCACGCTTCCCCCCTGCACACCCTGCTTGCCGCCAGCCTGCGTCACCTTGCCCTTGCCGGGGCCCGGTGGCAGCTCGTCCAGCCCGGCCAGCAGGTCATCGGTTTGCGGCGGCGCGCTCTTGCTCGGCTTGGTCGCTTTGGGGCTGGCTGGCGCTGGCTGCGGTTTGGCCTGTTCGGCAGGTGGTGCTTTCTTTACCGCCTTGGCCGGCTCTACCAACTGTGGCTGCGGCTTGGGCTGAGGCTTGCCGCCCTTGAGGGTGATGTCGGCCGCCGGCAATTGCGGCACCTGGGGTGGCGCGACTGCCGGAGCAGCCGGCGGTTGCGGCTTGCTGGTAGCTGCCGGCGCAGCCACAGGCTTGGGATTCGTAGCTGGCACCGGCTTGGCGATACTGCCACCGCCAGCCCACAGCTCCACCGCCAGTGGCGGCGGCGTCTGTAGCACCGCCGGTGCCGCCGACCACCACAGCACGGCCAGCAGGCCAGCGTGCAGCAGCAGCGACAGCAGCCAGGCAGCCTTGCCGGGTTCGCGTGCGGCCAGCATCAGTTCCCCTGCTGGCGCACGGTCAGCGCCACGCGCTGGATGCCGGCCTCGTGCAGCCGGTCGGCCACCGCCACCACCGCGCTGTATTTCAGGTCGCGGTGGGCGGTTACCACCACCGGACGGTTATCCTTCACCCGTGCCTGTACGTCGGCGATCAGCGCGTCCAGATCCGCCATCGGCTGGCGCTTGCCGCCTTCGCCGACAAAATAGCGGCCATCGGCCTCGATGCTGATTTCCAGCGGCGTGGTATCCACCTGTGCCGCGCGGGTCACGCTGGGCACGTCGATGACGCCGGGGGTGAACATCGGCGCGGTCACCATGAAGATCACCAGCAGCACCAGCATCACGTCGATATACGGCACCACGTTCATCTGGTTCATCATGCGGCGGGGACGGCGTTGCAACATCGGGTGTTTCTCCGGGTGGCGGAAGCAGGATGTTAGCATCTGCACCCGCGCAATGGTTTCAGCTTTCTAACGACCGGCCCGCGCCGGCTAGGTTCCTGGCTGGCGGGGCAATGTCCTAGCGGCGACGCAGCAAGGTCATGCCGTCGCCCATCGGCAGGATGCACTGGTCGACGCGGGCATCGTGCTTCAGGCCGGCATTGAAGGCACGCAGTATCTCCACGCTGCGCGGGTGCCCCGGCTGCGGGTCCACCACGCGGCCATTGAGCAGAATATTGTCGATGGCAATCACCCCGCCGGGGCGCACCAGTTGCAGACAGGCCTCGTAGTAGTCGGGGTAGCTCTGCTTGTCGGCATCGATGAAGGCCAGGTCGAAACTGCCGGCGGCGCCATCGGCCAGCAACTGGTGCAATGTCAGCAGGCCGGGCTGCAGATACAGCGCGATGCGATCGGCCACGCCGGCGCGTCGCCAGTAATCCATGGCGATGCTGGTGAACTCCACGCTCATGTCGCAGGCCACCGTGCGGCCAGCCTCGCCCATGGCCAGCGCCACCGTCAGCGCGCTATAGCCGGTAAAGGTGCCGATCTCCAGGTAGCGGCGTACACCCAGCAACTGCACCAGCCAGCCCAGGAACTGCCCCTGCTCGGGAGCGATCTGCATCTTGGCCATGCGGTGGCCGGCGGTGAATTCGCGCAGCTCGCGCTGCACCGGGTGCTCGTTAACACCGATATCGAACAGGTACTCGGCCACCTGCGGGCCGAAGGTCATGGTGTGTCGTGTCATGAACAGGCTCGGAAATCAAAATGCCGCAGTCACAACAAAGCCCTTGCGTGGCGGCAAGGGCTTTGGTTACCGGCGGCCCCGCACGCGTGGCGGGGCTGCTGCAATGCCGGCCTTACTCCGGCTGGTAGACGTAGGGCTTCTGCGCTACGCGCGATGCCTTCCAGCGCGCCAGATCGTCCAGATCCTGCGGGCGATCCCACCAGGTCAGACGCAGCTCACGGCGCTCGGCATCCACTTCCGGATGCTTGGCCAGGTAATCGTTCATGAATTGGGTGAAATCGGACTGGTACATCTGAATACTCCCGGTAAAAGATGGCGGCGATTGTACTGCAAAAGCACCCGGCCAGGCAGCAGCTTCAATGCCGGATAGCGTTAGCCGATGCGGATTGCCGCGTCAGCCATGCGGCCTGCGCCTGCAACAGCTGCTGCCGTTGCTGGCGCAACATGCCAAAACGCTGATAGCTGAAGATGCTCACCAGCAGGGCCAGCAACAGGCAGGATAGCAATAGCCACAACCGCGGCGAATGCATTTCCGCCCAGCCGATCCGGCGAGTCAGCTCCAGCTGCAACAGGAAAGGGCCACTGCGAATCTCGGTATGGGCATACAGCTGGGTAGGCGTGCGGGTCAGGTAGCCCTCGGCCTGCCAGCCAAGACGCAAGCTGGTTGCCGGCAGGGTTGGCAACATGCCGCTCGGCGGCAGCCACAACGCCAGCACGGAGCCATCCGTACCGGGCAGTAGCAGTAAATGGGTGGCGGTACTACCGTGCTCCTGCCACGGCAGCACTACCGCCTGCCCGATGGCCAGCTGCGGCAGCAGCGCCGCCACTGCCGGGTACTCGGCAAGATCCGGCGGCAGTGCTGCACCGTCTGCTGCCAGCGCGGGGAAGGCCACGCTCAGCGGCAGACCATGATTGCGCACGTCGCGGCGCAGCAAGGCCACCCGCTGCAGCAGGGGGAAATCCGCGCGCAGCTTGTTCATGTAGTGGCCAGGGTCCGTGCCGGCTTCCATCTGCTGCAAACGGGAAATATCCAGCAGCAACTGCTGGGCCGCCTGCTGCAACCGCCCCAGCCTGTCCCGCATCTGCACGGCTATCTGCCTGGCATCCTCGTCCAGCGTGCCTTGCATGCTCGCCCGCTCATAGGCCAGCAACCAGCTGCCACCCAGCAGCACCAGCAACAGCCAGAACAGCAGCAGCGCCAGCAGCAGACCCTGCTGCGGCCAACGTTGCCGCCAGCCACTCACAGCTGGAACTCCTGCTTCTGGTGCTGGGAGATCAGCACCCGCCATGCCTGCAGCAGCTTCTGGAACTTGCTGTTGGCCGGGTCGAGTTCACGCACTTTCTGCAGCAACTGGTGCGCCTGGCGCACATGGCTCTCGTTCCAGCCATGGCGGTGGGTCTGCGCGATCACCGCGTTCACCAGGTTAAGCATCAGCTGCGTGTTCTGCGGCATTTCCTCCAGCGCCTGCTGGAACAGGGCGATGGCGCGATCGTGCTCGCCCATCTGCGCCATGTGCACCGCCTGGTTGTTGAGGTTGACGATGTCCTGCACGCTGCTGGCAATCAGCTGGCGACCGGCATCGCCCTGCCCCACCTGGTCGAACATGGCGGACAGCTTCTGCAGCAGATCCTGGTTGTCGTGATGGTTACGCACCATGTCGCGCGCCACCTGGTCGCCCAGCTCCTTCTGGCCCTGGGTGTAGCAGGCGCGGGCGAACTCCAGCTTCTGGTCGTCGCTGAGCTTGCCCAGCTGCCCCAGCCGGTCGGCAGCGGACTGCAGCAGGCGCGCGGCAGCCTGCTTGTTGCCGCTGCTGTTCTGGATGGCGCTGTCCACCACGTCCGCCATCCACTCGCCTTCCTGGTTGTACTTGTAGTCGCGGCGCAGCGATGCCAGCGTGCGCGCCGCCTCGGCCTTTTCACCACAGGCCAGCTGGGTGCGCACCAGCGCCGAGTATTGCGACGGGTTGCGGTGCCAGCTGGACTTGGCCAGGTTCAATACCGTGCTGTAGGCACTGCGCGCCTGCAACAGGTCGCCATTTTCTTCTGCCACCTCGGCCAGCACCTGGTGCCGGCGCACGGTGGCCGGCGCCAGCTCGGTGGCACGCTTGAGGATTTCCTGCGCCCGGGAGAGGTCGTGGTTGTCCTGGTACAGCCGGGCCAGCCAGTCGTAAGCCTCCATCACCCGGTCGTTTTCCACGATCACCTGCTCGAACATGGCCAGTGCCGGCTCCACCTGCTTCTGCCCGGCCAGGGCCTTGGCCATGCCCAGCCGTGCCCACGGCATCTCCTTCACCTGCAGTACCTGCTTGTACAGCGCCTGCGCGCTGTCGTAGTCGCCGATCTTCAGCGCCAGGCTGCCCTTGAGCTTCATGAAATCCAGCGCGAACTCGCCGCGCTCGGTGATTTTCTTGTTGCAGGCTTCGATGGCACCCAGGTAGTCGTGGCTCATCAGCGCATCGTCCACCACCTTGAAAGCCTCGCGGCGGCGCATCGCCATTTCCAGCCGACGGCCCAGCTCCACGCCGGTGAACGGCTTGAGCAGGTAGCCGTCCGGTGCCAGCTCCGCCGCCGAGATCACCTTGGCCGCACGACGCTCGCCACTGACGATCATGAACACGCAGGACTGCTTGAGCAGATTGCGCTCCTTGGCTTCCTCGTACAGGTACAGGCCATCGTTGCCGGTACCCAGATCGTAGTCGCACAGCACCACGTCGAAGTCGTAACGCATCAGCTTGACCAGCGCATCGCTGGGCTTGCCGGCGTATTCCACCTTCTCGGCGCCAAAGGAGTTCAGCGTCATCGCCATGGCGCGCTGCATTTCCGGCACGCTGTCCACCACCAGGTACATTTTCTTGGCAAACGGGTTGCCGTACTCGACACGACCGGCCTCACGCTGCCCGGTGATGGCGTGAAAGGTGGTGGATTCGCGTGGCTGCTGGCTCATCTTGCTTCTCGTCAATAGGGGTTGGCTGCCTCAGGCCGGGGTCAGCTTGTCGGCGGCATAGCGCAGATCCAGCCACTTGATGCCGTGCTCGGCAAAGTTGATCTGCAAACGCACATCGTCGCCACCGCCTTCGGCGCTGATCACTACGCCGGCACCGAACTTGGCATGGCTCAGTGCCTGGCCGATACGCCAGCCGGCAATACTGCTGCTGCGCACGAAGGCCGGCGCCGCTTCCTGCTGCCAGGCATTACGGCGCGGGGCTGCTGCTTTTACCGTAGCAGACAAGTGTTGTAACAGTTCTGCTGGTATTTCGTCGACAAATCGTGAGCGGATCGGGTAACGGCTCTGGCCGTGCAGCATGCGGCTCTGCGCCGAGGTGAAGTACAGCCGCTTGCGGGCGCGGGTGATGGCCACATACATCAGGCGGCGCTCTTCCTGCAGGCCCTTGCCGTCAAAACTGTTTTCGTGCGGGAACAGCCCTTCTTCCAGACCGGTGATGAACACCGCATCGAACTCCAGGCCCTTGGCGGCATGCACCGTCATCAGCTGCAGCGCATCCGCGCTGGCATCAGCCTGGTGATCGCCCGCTTCCAGGCTGGCCTGGGTCAGGAACTCCACCACCGCCAGCTCCGGCTCGTGCGGCATGAAGCCCAGCGCGGCGTTCACCAGTTCGTCCAGGTTGGCCAGCCGCTCCTCGCCTTCCTTGCGGTCGGCCTCATACATGGCGCGCAGGCCGGAATCATCCACGATCAGGCTGATCTGCTCGGCCAGCGTCAGGTGCTCGCAGCGGGCGCGCAGCTGTTCCACCAGCAACACGAACTCGGCCACCTTGCCGCCGGTGCGGCCGCCGCCGGCACCGCAGGCGGCCTGCCACATGCTGATGCCGCGCTCGCGGCTGGCGGTTTGCAGGTTTTCCACCGTGCGGGCGCCAATGCCGCGCGCCGGCACGTTGATCACCCGCATCAGCGCGTTGTCGTCGTCCGGGTTGATCGCCAGACGCAGGTAGGCCAGCGCGTGCTTGATCTCCTGGCGCTCGAAAAAGCGCAGGCCGCCGTAGATGCGGTAGGCCACGCCTGCCTGCACCAGCACGTGTTCCAGAATGCGTGATTGCGCGTTGGAGCGGTACAGCACCGCCATGTCGGACAGATTCCAGCCATCGCGCGCCAGCGCCTTCACCTCGTCCACCACGAACTGCGCTTCCTCGCCGTCGCTGAAGCCCTCGAACACGCGAATCGGCTCGCCGGCGCCGGCATCGGTCCACAGCTGCTTGCCCAGGCGGCCATCGTTGTGTTCGATCAGCGCGTTGGCCGCATCCAGAATGGTGCCGGCGGAGCGGTAGTTCTGCTCCAGGCGGATCGGCGCGCTGATGCCGTAATCACGCAGCAGCGCATGCATATTGCCCACCTCGGCACCACGGAAGGCGTAGATGGACTGGTCGTCGTCGCCCACCGCGAACAGCGCGTTGTCGCTGCCGGCCAGCAGCTTGAGCCAGGCGTACTGCAGGCGGTTGGTATCCTGGAACTCGTCCACCAGCACGTGGCGGAAGCGCTCGCGGTAGTGCACCGCCAGCGCCTCGTTGCGCGACAGTAGTTCGTAGCAGCGCAGCAGCAGCTCGGCGAAATCCACCACGCCTTCGCGGTTGCACTGCGCGTCGTAGGCGGCGTACAGCTCGATCAACTTGGCCTCGTACGGGTTCATCGGCACCGGAATCGCATGTGCGCGCACGCCGGCTTCCTTGTTGCCGTTGATGAACTGCTGCACGGCCTTGGGCGGGAATTTTTCGTCGGACACATCCAGCGCCTTCAGCAGCCGCTTGATGGCGGACTGCTGCTCGCCGGCATCCAGAATCTGGAAGGTCTGCGGCAGGCCGGCATCGCGGTAGTGGATGCGCAGCAGCCGGTTGCACAGGCCGTGGAAGGTACCGATCCACATGGTCTTGACGTTCACCGGCACCATGGCGGAAAGCCGCGTCTGCATCTCGCGCGCCGCCTTGTTGGTGAAGGTCACCGCCAGGATGCCGGACGGGTTGATCTGCCCGGTGGACAGCAGCCAGGCGATGCGGGTGGTGAGCACCCGCGTCTTGCCGCTGCCGGCGCCGGCCAGCACCAGCGCGCTCTTGGCGGGCCAGGTAACGGCGGAGAGTTGTTCGGGGTTGAGGCCGGCGAGCAGCTTGTCGTTCATGGGGCACAGGCGGGTAGAGAAACAATCGTTGCATTCTACACCAGCGCCACTGCCCCCCTGCGGCCAACCTTGGTGGCTATCGACTCAAGCCAGCAGTGCCAGCGCCACCTCGCTGCCTATCACCTGCGCATACTCGCCATGCAGATTGGCCAGCGCCATGGCATGCACCTCCTGTGCGCTGCGCGGCACGCCGTCGAAATCCGTTTTGGCGTAGGCGTAACAGCCATCTGCCACCACCAGGGTATCGAAGCCGAGATTGCCGGCGCTGCGGGCACAAGCCTCCACCGAGTTATTGGTGCTGACCCCGGTAATGACGATGCGCTGGATGCCGCGCACGCGCAGCCAGCGCTCCAGCTGGCTGTGGGTGAAAACATCCGGCACGTTCTTTTCCTGCACATGCTCGCCCGGCAGCGGCTGCAGCTCCGGCTGGAACTCGGCGCCATCCTGCCCCGGCCAGAAAGGCGAGCCGGGTGTCAGCGACATATGCCGCACATGTACCACGGTTTGCCCGGCCGCCCGCCATGCGCTCAGCAGACGCAGGATGGTCGCCTCGGCCTGCGGGTTGTTGCGCGACTCGGCCGGCATGCGACGCATGCCCTGCTGCATGTCGATGATGATGAGGGCGACCGGTGAAGAGGAAACGGGAGCAAGCATGGCAACTATCCGCTAGGAACGAATGGCCATACTAGCAAGCATGCAGGCTTGCAGTTATCGATTTAACCGTTAAACCGACATCCGGAGCCTAGTGCGCATGAAACAGGCCGCGATGCCCGGCTGTGCCGTCATCTGCAACTCGCCGCTTGCCGGCGCGCAGCTTGTCCCATGCTTTTTCGTGAAAATAGTAGGCCACGGTATTGACCATGGGCTCCACCAGCGCCAGCAGGCTTGCCACGCCGAAACTGCCAGTGAGCAGATAGGCCACACTGAATGCCACGCTGAAATGGCAGATGGCGAAGGTGATGGTCTTGATCATGGCTGGCTCCCGGCATATGGCTATCGAACTTGTTGCAATGATAGCCGCCACCGCTCAATAGTGAAAATTGAAGGGTTTTAGCGGTGCGATAGTCATAATGCTTTCGCATCAGCACAAAGGGCGAGCCTTGCGGCCCGCCCTTTGGCTTCCCTATCGCCTGCGGCCAACCTTGGCTGCAGCCATAAAAAACCCCGGTTTCCAATCAAGCTAATTCGCGGCGAGACAAGGCGCGAACGGAAAATCCCGACGCCACATAGATTTGCTATGTAAGGAGGGATTTTTCGTGAGCAACGCAGTATCGCAACGAAAGCGGGCGTTTTTCTTACATCTTCACGCCCAGCTCGCGCAGACGCTCGCTCAGATAGGCGCCGGCGGTGTAGCGCTCGGACAGCACCACCTCGTCACGCGGGTGCAGGAACAGCGGTAGCGACACCCGGCTCTTGCTGGCGCCCTCGCCAGTGGGGTTCACCACCCGGTGCTGGGTGGACGGGTAGTAGCCGCGCGAAGCCTCGCACAGCATGTCGCCGATATTGATGATCAGCATGCCGAAATCGCACGGCACATCCACCCAGTTGCCGTTCATGTCCTGCACTTGTAGGCCCGGCTCGTTGGCCGCCGGCAGGATGGTGAGCAGGTTGATGTCGCCGTGCGCAGCGGCCCGCAGCGAGCCGGCCGGTTCGTTGCCGGTCAGCGGCGGGTAGCGCAGCACACGCAGCAGGGTCTTGTTGCTGCCCTTGATCATGTTCGACAGCGGCTCGCTGTAATGCTGCGCGATGTCGGCCGGGGTGTACTGCTCCACCCAGCCCAGCAGCTCCTGCGCCAGGGTGTTGGCGGTGTCGTAGTAGCGCATGGCGTCGTCTTTCAGCTGCGCCGGGATGCGCCCCCACGGGTAGATGTGGAAGTATTCCTTGATGTCCTTCTGGGTGTGACCCTTGGCTGTTTCGGAGATCTCCGGCGAGAAGTAGCCATCCTGCTTTTCCACCGAGAAGGCAAAGTCGTGCTTCTGCTCGCTGCCGAAGAAGGCCAGCCAGTCGCGGTAGATCTTTTCCACCAGATTCTGCGGAATGGGGTGGTTCACCAGCACGCCGAAGCCGGTTTCGTGCAGCGAGCGGGTGAACTGTTCGGCCGCATCGGCGGCGCGGTAATCGACTACGCGTACGTTCATGATGTCTATCCTGTAGCTGGCGGCAGGCCCGTGGGTACGGACATGCGAAGGCGGCGGATTCTACGCGCTGCCACCTCGCAAGAAAAGTACCCGATATGACTTTCCATTGGCATTTTAATGTTGCTACACCACTGGTAATGGCACTTTTCAGCAATATGGCATAGTTGGCTGTTTTTGCTTGGCTTTCCGTCGAAACGGCCGGCACAGCCGCGCCAGACAAGGTCTGCACGCCATACCATACACAACACCATTGGCATTTTTGTTGCCCGCCACAGGCAAGAAAAAAGCCGTGCAGCGTTGGCCGCACGGCTTGTTGCCCACCGCGTCAGTTCGGGGTACCTCGAAAAACCCTGATTTCTAAGCGAGACAAGGCGCGAACAAAAAATTTCGACGCAGCATATGGCTGATATGTAAGGAGAAATTTTTTGTGAGCAACGCAGTATCGTGACGAAAGCGGGAGCTTTTCGAGCCCATCAGACGCGCTGATCCATGTCTAGTGCCGGCGTGCCCGGACAAAGCTGCGCCACCACCTTGGCCGGAACGCCCACCACCGTGGTATGCGCCGGCACGTCGTCCAGCACCACGCTGCCAGCGCCCACCTTGGCGCACTCGCCCACGCGGATATTGCCCAGTACCGAGGCGCCGGCGCCCAGCATCACGCCATCGCCAATCTTGGGATGACGGTCGCCGCGCTCCTTGCCGGAACCGCCGAGGGTGACACCGTGCAGCATCGACACGTTGTTGCCGATCACCGCGGTCTCGCCCACCACCACGCCAGTGCCATGGTCGAGCATGACACCGTGGCCGATTCTGGCCGCCGGGTGAATATCGGCGCCCATTACCTCGGAGATGCGATTCTGCAGAAAATACGCCAGTGTCTTTCTGCCCTGCTGCCACAGCCAGTGGGTGATGCGCTGGCTCTGGATGGCATGAAAGCCCTTGAAATACAGCAGCGGCGTGGAATAGCTGTCGCAGGCCGGGTCGCGCTCGAAGCAGGCGGTAATGTCGGCGCGCGCGGCCTCGATGATGCCGCTGTCGGCGGCATAGGCCTCGCGGAACAATTCCAGCAGCGCACGGGCGTCCATCACCGGGCTGGCAAGTTTGCTGGAGAGGTGAAACGCCAGCACGTCTTCCAGCGTGCCGTGGCGCAGCACCGTCATGTGCAGGAAGCTGGCCAGCAGCGGTTCGTCACGCGCCGCCTGCTCTGCTTCCTGGAGAATCGAGGACCACAGTGGGTCGCTGTTTACTTCTGTCATGCCTACTACTCCTGATACTTGCGGCCAACCCAAGCCAAGCAACTTGGGCGCGCCGGCCAGGGACTCGGGATGAGAAACCAGGTACGGACAACGATTCCCTACCCTCTAATCTCTAGCCCCTAATATCCCTGATCTCTACAACAACACAACGTCGAACTGTTCCTGGCTGTAGCTGGTTTCCACCGACAGCGAAATCGGCTTGCCGATGAAGTCGATCAGCATCGCCAGGCTTTGCGATTCCTCGTCCAGCAGCATGTCGATCACGTTCTGCGAACCGAGGATGCGGAAGCCCTTGGCATCGAAACGGCGCGTTTCGCGCACGATCTCGCGCTGGATCTCGTAACACACTGTCTGCGCGGTCTTGATTTCGCCGCGGCCCTGGCAGGTAGGGCACGGCTCGCACAGCACGTGTGCCAGGCTTTCGCGGGTACGCTTGCGGGTGATTTCCACCAGCCCCAGGCTGGTGAAGCCGTTCAGCGTCACGCGGGTGCGGTCACGCGCCAGCGCCTTGGCCAGCTCGGTCAGCACCGCGCTGCGGTGTTCCTCGCTGTCCATGTCGATGAAATCGACAATGATGATGCCGCCCAGGTTGCGCAAGCGTAGCTGGCGCGCCAGCGACAGCGTGGCTTCCAGGTTGGTCTTGAAGATGGTTTCGTCGAAGTTGCGGTTGCCGACAAAACCACCGGTGTTCACGTCGATGGTGGTCATCGCCTCGGTCTGGTCGATGATCAGGTAACCGCCGAACTTCAGGTTGACGCGGCGCGACAGCGCCTTGTCGATCTCGGTCTCGATGCCGTGCAGTTCGAACAGCGGACGCTCGCCGCTGTAGCGCTCGATCTTGGCCACCGCCGACTGCACATAGGCCTCGGCGAACTCCACCATCTTGCCGTAGTTCTCGGTGGAATCGACGATCACCTTCTCGGTGTAGTCGCTCACCATGTCGCGCAGCACGCGCACCGCCAGCGGCAGGTCTTCGTACAGCAGGCTCTGCGCCGGCAGATGCTGCGACTTGTGGCGGATATCGGCCCACAGTTTGGACAGGTAATCGATATCGGCAGTCAGCTCTTCGTCAGTGGCAGTCTCGGCACTGGTCCGGATGATGTAGCCGCGCGGCGCACCGGCCGGCAGCAGCTTTTCCAGCCGCGACTTCAGGCTGAGTCGGTCGGCCTCCTGCTCGATCTTCTGCGAGATGCCGATGTGTTCTTCCTGCGGCAGGTGCACCAGGAAACGCCCGGCCAGGCTGATCTGGGTGGACAGCCGCGCACCCTTGGTGCCGATCGGGTCCTTGATCACCTGCACCAGCACGGTCTGGCCTTCGAACAGCATCTTCTCGATGCGCTGCGGCTCGGACGGGTGCTGGCGCTGTTCCAGCACATCGGCGATGTGCAGGAAGGCGGCGCGCTCCAGGCCGATCTCGATGAAGGCGCTCTGCATGCCGGGCAGCACGCGCTTGACCTGGCCCAGGTAGATATTGCCGACAATGCCACGGCTGGCGGAGCGCTCGATGTGCAGCTCCTGCACGATGGCGTCTTCCAGCACCGCCACCCGCGTCTCCTGCGGCGTGATGTTGACGAGAATCTGCTCTTTTGGCCGCGGCATATCGCGCGGCAACGGAATCGGTTGTTGCAGCATGGCAAGCTCCGGTGAACTGTGTATCAGGGCAGTTGGAAACCGAACTTGCCGAGAAGTTGTGCTGTTTCATAAACAGGCAGCCCCACCACGCCGGTGTAGCTGCCTTCGATGCGGGCGACGAATACCGCGGCCTTGCCCTGGATACCATAGGCACCGGCCTTGTCGAACGGCTCGCGGCTGTCGATATAGCGCTGGATTTCATCTTCGCCCAGCGGCTTGAACGTGACGTCGGTAATGCTGGTGGCCAGTTGCACCTCATCACCAAGGCGCATCGCCACGCTGGTCACCACCTGGTGGCTGCGGCCGGAAAACGCCTGCAGCATGCGGCGGGCGTCGTCGGCATCGGCCGGCTTGCCGAAGATCTCGCCATCCTGCACCACGGTGGTATCGGCGGCCAGCAGCGGGAACGGCGGCAGGCCGCAATCGCTCACCACCTTCCAGCCAGCGGCGGCCTTCTCGCGCGCCAGGCGCTCGGTGTAGGCCACGGCGGCTTCGCCGGGCAGTACCGACTCGTCGATGTCGGCGTGGATGCGTTCCAGGTGCAGGCCAAGGCCTTCGAGAATCTCGCGGCGGCGCGGGCTGCCGGAAGCCAGGTACAGACGGGACGGGTTGTCACTCATGGTTAAACAATCGCAAGCTTGAATATCAGTCGCCGGCAAGATTACCAGAGCATGGCAACGGCGGATATGCCGCCACTTGAGGCAAGGCAAGGTTGGCCGCAGACTGCGCCAGCATGCGGCCAACCCAGGATGGACTTACTGCGCGGTCCAGCCGCCATCCACCGGCAGCGCCACGCCGGTAAGGTTGTGCGCCCACTGCCCGCACAGCATCAGCACCGCCTCGGCGATGTCCTCCGGCTGGCTCATCTGGCCGGATGGCTGCTTTTCCAGTACCAGATCGCGCAGCCCGGCGGCGCGGTCGCCACCGAACTGCGCGGCGCGCGCCATGATCTGCGGCTCGATCAGCGCGGTTTCTACCCAGCCCGGGCAGATGGCGTTGACGGTAACGCCGCTGCCGGCGGTTTCCAGCGCCGCCGCCTTGGTCAGACCGATGATGCCGAACTTGCTGGCCACGTACGGCAACTTGTTCTTCGATGCCACCAGGCCGTGCACCGAGGCGATGTTGATCACCCGGCCCCAGCCGGCCGCCAGCATGCCCGGCAGGCACAGCTGCAGCAGGTGGAAGGCGGCGGACAGGTTCACACCGATGATGTCGTCCCACTTCTGCGCCGGCATTTCGGTAAGCGGTGCCGCGAACTGCATGCCGGCATTGTTCACCAGCACGTCCACGCGGCCAAAGCGCGCCAGCACCGCCTCCGCCAGCGCGCGGGTGGCCGCGCCATCACGCAGGTCCGCACTGAAATAAGCGGCGTCAGCCGCACCGGCCGTGCGCACTGCGGCCAACACCTCGGCCTGGCCGGCGGCATCCGCCAGCCCATGCAGCGCCAGCTGCCAGCCTTCGCGCGCCAGGCGGCAGGCAATCGCCAATCCGATGCCACGATCAGCACCGGTTACCAGAGCAGTACGAATTGTTGTCATCCACGTTCTCCTTTGTGCTTGTTGCCACACTTGCCGCCAAGGCATGGCCGTATTATGCGTTCCGATTTTGTAAATCCGGTTTTAAAATGCATTATGCAAGCCCATTAAAATACACCGCCACCAGCCACGCTGGCGGCCGCCCCCCAAGCCCCGAAGGATCGCCCCCCATGTCCTGGCTACATCGTCTGAGTATACGCACCAAGCTGGTCTGCCTGTTTCTGGTACTGAACCTGCTGACAGCCGCCGCTTTCACCACCCATAACTACCTGCGCAGCAGCGAACAGGCGCTGGCCATCATCGACACCCGGCTGAATGCCGCTGCGCGCGCGATACCGACGCTGCTGGACGAACGCTTCCTGGCCGGCATGTTCACTCCCGGCAGCGTCAGCCGCACGCAGATGCTGGACAACGCACGCAAGCTGGATGGCTACGCCCGCCAGTTCGGGGTGAAATACCTGTACCTGCTGACCCAGCAGGACGGCAAGGTGCTGTACCTGGCGGACGGCGCCGGCGAGGACGAACTGCGGGCCGACAAGTTCGGCCATCACCTGCAAGCCTATGAAGCCAGCCCCGGCCTGCTGGCAGCGTTTGCCGACAAGCAGCTGCACTACGACGAATACAGCGACGACTACGGTACCTTCCGCTCCATCTTCCTGCCCACTACCGTCAATGGCCAGCCGGTGGTCCTGGCCGCCGACGTGCCGCTGCAGGAAGCCCAGGCCAGCAAGCTGGCCGCACTCCGCGAATCGCTGCTGATCGGCGCCATCCTGCTGCTGCTGGGCACCGTGATTGCCTGGCTGCTGGCCAGCTGGCTGGGCAGCACCATCGCCCGCATTGCCAGCCATATCGAACGCCAGGCCCGCGACCATGACATGAGTGCACGCCTGAATCCGCGTGGTAATGACGAGATCGCCAGCATGGCGCGCAGTTTCAATGCTTTGTGCAGCACGGTGAACAGCACGCTGCTGGAAGTGGCCGACAACGCGCGCCATACCTTCCACAGCGCCGAGAACGTGCGCCAGAGCGCGCTGCAACTGCAGGAGGCCGCCGGCGTGGGTAGCCGGCTGCTGGCAGGCAGCCGTGAGCGCGCCGGCCATATCCAGCAACTCAGCCAGCACAGCGACGTGCTGCTGGAGCAGGTAGCCGGGCAGCTGCAGGCGGTGGCTGGTGAACTGGGGCAGTCGCGCGGCGCGGTCGGCAACATGACCGACGGCATGGCTGGCCATGTGGCGGCCAACCGTGAGCTGGCACAACGCTTCCAGGCGCTGTCGCTGGATGTGCAGAACATCACCGGCATCATGCAGCGCATTTCCGGCATCTCCGAGCAGACCAACCTGCTGGCGCTGAATGCTGCCATCGAGGCGGCCCGTGCCGGCGAGGCTGGCCGCGGCTTTGCCGTGGTGGCAGACGAAGTGCGCAAGCTGGCCGGCCAGACGCAGAACACCCTGGCGGAAACCGATGATTTTGTCGCCAAGCTGTTGCAGACCATCCGCGACACCGCCGACATCATTGCCGGCCATGCCGACGAGGCAGAACAGCTGTCCGGCGCCTCCAGCAGCGCCCATGGCGCACTGGAAGGCCTGCGCCACCTGCTGGAAGGCCTGCAGCAACGTTTTGGCGAAGTACTGGCTGCCGGGCGCACCATTCATTCTGATATTCGCGCCATGCACCAGGACATTGCCGCCATCGACGAGCAAGTGCTGCGCCAGCACGAGGAAGCCGACCGGCTGTCGGCGGAAGCCGTGGGGCTGGAAGACACCTCCCGGCTACTGAACCAGTCGCTTACCCGCTTCAGACTATAATCGGCAGGAGCCCCCTGCCGGAATGCCGTTCATGCTGCTGCGTTTATTACTGGTCTGCCATCTGCTGCTTGCCGGATTTGCCACAGCAGCCACCCTGCGGCTGGCGGTCGGGCTGCCCAAGCCGCCCTATGTGGAAGCCGGCGGCAAGAGCGGCATGGAATCGGAGCTGGCCATTCGCACCCTGCAGCTGGCCGGGCATGCCGTGGTAGTGGTGCAGGTGCCGCAGGCGCGTGGCCTGGCCATGCTGCGCGAAGGCAGCGTGGAAGCGATGATCACGCTGATTCCCGGTGCCAGCAGCGGGCTGTATTACTCGCAGCCGCTGCTGTACTACCGCAACCGCGCCATCGTGCTGCAGCAAAGCGGCATCGTGCTGCGCCAGATTACCGACCTGTCGCGCTACAGCGTGGCCAGCTTCCAGAACGCGCGGCTACTGTTCGGCAACGACTACACCCGCGCCGTGGAGTCGGCCCCCAGCTACAGCGAGCATGCCGATCAGGACACCCTGAACCGCCTGCTGCTGAACCATCGCGCCGACGTGGTAATCAGCGATGAATTCATCTTCCATGCCAACCAGACACAGCAGGACCTGCAGGGGCGGCGGCCAGCGGTAAGCAGCTATGCGCTGTTCGGCAACTCGCCCCGCCATGTCGGCTTTCGCAGCGACCTGCGCCGGCGGGAATTCGATACCGCCCTGCTGAAACTGAAAGCCAGCGGCGAATACCAGCGCATCGTGCAGCGCTACCGCGACAAGTACCAGCTGCCGGAGTGAGCCGGCCATGCGGCCAACGTTGGCCGCAAGCCGCACGAAATCGTAGGGCGGATGCCCCGCAGGGGCGATCCGCCCTCAACCACGCAGATGGGACACATCTCGGCGGAACGCCCGGTAGTACCGGGCTTCCGCCCTACCAATGTGAGTGACTCAGCCCTTCTTGCGCCGCTTGCCGGCCAGATCCTCCAGCACGCGGCCGGCGGCAAACAGGCCGAAGCTGGCAGTCACCACCATGCTGGCGCCAAAGCCGGCACAGGACAGCCCCTGCGGGCCGCGCACCTCGCCCACCTCGCAGGCTTCCGCCTGCGGGTACACCAGCTGCTCGGTGGAGTACACGCAGCTCACCCCCATTTTCTTGCCTGGCTCGCGGGCAAAGCCGTGGTGGCGGCGCAGGTTGTAGCGCAGCTTGGACAGCAGCGGGTCGTCGGTTACCGCGCTCAAGTCGGCAATGGCGATGCGCGACGGGTCCATCTGCCCGCCGGCGCCGCCGGATACGATCAGCTTCTGGCGGCGGCGCACGCACCAGGCGGCAATCGCCGTCTTCACCCGCAGGCTGTCAATGCAGTCGATGATGTAGTCGAAGCCCTGCCCCAGCATGGCAGCCAGGTTTTCTTCGGTAACGAAGTCTTCCACCTCGGTAACCACGCAGGCCGGGTTGATGGCACGCACGCGCTCGGCCAGCGCGGTGACCTTGGCCATGCCGAAGTTCGGGTCCAGCGCCGGCAGCTGGCGATTGGTGTTGGATTCGGCGATGTTGTCCAGATCGATCAGCGTCAGCCGGCCGATGCCGCTGCGCGCCAGTGCCTCCACCGCCCAGCTGCCTACCCCGCCCACGCCGATGATGCAAACGTTGGCCGCAGCAAAACGCTGCAGCGCTTCATCGCCGTACAGGCGGGCAATACCGCCGAAACGGCGCTGCAAATCGGCTTCCATGCCATGCTCCCACTGCAAAAACGGCCAAGCATAACCAAGCACGGCCACAATCTCCAGCCACAATGCCCCGCACGCCAGACGCATGCACACTTGAGCCTCGTCATGCCAGCGGCGCAAGAAGGCAGGCAAGCGGGGTAGTGGTTTGCTAGACTGCCGAACACGGCATGCCGCCATCAGGAGACCCCCGGAGTGAGCACACAGGCCCTGCAACATTCCTCTTCGCTACAGCTGGCCAGCTTCGTGCGCCTGAACGAAGGCATCAAGGGCGTGGTATTGATCGCCTTCCAGATCAACATCATGGCGCTGAACGCCATTCTGCTGTCGCATCGCGCCGGTGAAGTGGCGCTGGGTTTCGGGGTGATTTCCAAGGAACTGCGCACACTGTCGGTGGAGCTCACCAGACTGATGCAGGCCTTGTCCACCGATGCCTACCTGGCAGTAAACCTGATTTCCGACCAGCTGCGCCGCGAGCGCCGCCAGCAGCTGCTGCAGACCACCCAGACACAGTTGCAACGCCCGTCTGCCGCGCTGGATGCCATTGTTGCCGAGCGCAAGACTCTGTTCCTCGCCCGCGCACAGCAGGTACGCGAGGTGCGCCTGCGCCTGCTGGACCAGCTGGAAGAGGCGCGCAAACTGTGCCAGTTCGGTACCGCCATTTCCCGCTCCGCCAAAATCGAGGCAGCCTACGGCCGCGAATATGGCCGGGCGCTGGCCGAAGTCAGCCAGGAATTCGATCAGAAAATCCAGACTATCCTGCCGTCCATCGAAACGCTGTGCGCCGGAATGCAAAGACTATGAAAACCGCAACCACCATTTACCAGGAAGGCAACCACCGCTGGGTGGTCATCGCCCGCGACCCGGCCAAGCCCGGTTTCGTGATCGACACCAACGAGTACCTGATCAGCCGCGACGGCGACAACCTGCTGACCGACCCGGGCGGCAGCGAGATCTTCCCGGCGGTATTCGCCGCGCTGTCCACCGTTACCGACCCGATGAGCATCAACAGCCTGTTCGCCTCGCACCAGGACCCGGACATCATCTCCTCGCTGGGGCTGTGGCTGGACTGCAACCCAAAAATCCGCTGCCACGTCAGCCGGCTGTGGAGCAGCTTCATCCCGCACTTCGGCGGTGACGACCACTCGCTGCAGGCGATACCGGACGAGGGCCAGCATATCGCGCTGGGCCTGGGGCAGCTGCACACCATCCCGGCGCACTACCTGCACTCTTCCGGCAACCTGCACCTGTATGACCCGGATGCACGCATCCTGTTTTCCGGCGACGTGGGCGCGGCGCTGCTGCCGGAAGACGAAGACGCGCTGTTCGTGCGCAATTTCGACCAGCACATCCGCCACGCCGAAGGCTTCCACCGCCGCTGGATGGGCTCCACCGAAGCCAAGCTGGACTGGTGCGAACGCGCCGCGCGCATGAAGATCGACATGCTGTGCCCGCAGCACGGCGCCATCTACCAGGGCGATGACGTGATGCGCTTCATCAACTGGTTTGCCGAACTGCCGATTGGCCTGTCCACCTTCCGCCATCGCGGCACGCTGTAAGCGACTGTATTACTTGCAATAACCCGCTCATCTTCTAGGCTGAATACACCTCCGTGAACGGAGGTGTGAGGGTGTTAACAAAGTCATTTTGCACCGAAAAATGGCTTTGTTTTGCAATCAGGAAGGCTGCCGACTCAAGCCCATAGCTGGAGCGGCCCGGCTTTGCCGGGTCCGGTAGGGCGTAAACAGGTAGTTTCTCAGCAGCCTGGCACCTCCCATGTGGAGGTGTTTGTTTCATTACAGGAGATGTACCGATGATGAAGTCACCGCGTTTCGATATCGACCTGGACAAGCACTACAACGCCACCGTGGTTATCGCCTGCGACTGCGGGCATGAAGTTCGCCACCACCTGGCCAGCCTGCACCCCGACAAGCCGCTGCGCTGCCATTGCGGCGCCGACATCAGCATGCCCGCCGCCGCGCTGGATCTCGCCCAGCGCCGCACCGAAGCCCTGAAGGCCTCCTATCGCGTGCACTGAACCGCATTCATTGCATACCGGCAAAAACTGACTGTTCTGCCGCACAACTATGCACCCGTCGATGCGACGGGCAAAATCGGGTGACCCCGATTACCAATAGCCAGCACGGCGACCCGAGGGTCGCCGTTTTTGCTGCCCAGGCACAGAGGCTCTCATGCACCATATCGACGTACGCAGCGACACCGTTACCCAGCCCACCATGGCCATGCGCCAGGCCATGTTCGACGCCGTGGTCGGCGATGACGTCTACGGCGACGACCCCACCGTACGCGAGCTGGAAACGTTGGCCGCAAGCATCCTCGGCAAGGAAGCCGCACTGTTCGTACCCAGCGGCAACTTCGGCAACCAGCTGGCGCTGTACACCCACTGCCAGCGCGGTGACGAGGTGATCCTGGGCGACGACTGCCACATCGTATGGCACGAAACCGGCGGCGCGGCGGTGATTGCCGGCGTGCAGCTGCGTACCATCGCCAGCGCCGACGGCGTGCTGCGCGCCGACGAGGTGAAAAAGCGCATCCGCGACGGCGAAGACATCCACTGGCCGCGCACCGGGCTGATCTGCCTGGAAAACGCGCACAGCAATGGCCGGGTGATTCCGCTGGACGCCATGCAGGCGGTATGGGAAGTGGCGCAGCAGCATGGCGTGCCGGTGCATCTGGACGGCGCCCGCGTGTTCAACGCCGCCGTGCACCTGGGCTGCGACGTACGCGACATCACCCGCTACAGCGACACCGTGATGTGCTGCCTGTCCAAGGGCCTGGCCGCGCCGGTGGGCTCCATCCTGGCCGGCCCGGCCGCCTTCATCGCCCGCGCCCGCAAACACCGCAAGCTGCTGGGCGGCGGCCTGCGCCAGGCTGGCGTGCTGGCCGCACCCGGCATCCTGGCACTGACCGAGATGGTGGACCGCCTGCCACAGGACCACGCCAACGCCCGCTAC
Organism: Vogesella amnigena; assembly: GCF_042648905.1. Classification (NCBI taxonomy): domain Bacteria; kingdom Pseudomonadati; phylum Pseudomonadota; class Betaproteobacteria; order Neisseriales; family Chromobacteriaceae; genus Vogesella; species Vogesella amnigena. The sequence goes on from NZ_JBHRYH010000021.1 coordinate 135,858, forward strand.
CTGGCGGAGCAGCTGGCCGCCCTGCCCGGTGTACAGGTAAACCTCGACAATGTGCACATCAACATGGTGTGGTTCCAGCTGCCGGCCTCGCTGGATGGCAGCAAGCTGATGGCGGCACTGGCGGCCGCCGGCATCAAGGCCAACGGGCCGGAAGGCGGGCTGATGCGCCTGGTGACGCACTGGCAGATCGGCCGTGACGACATCGACCGCATCGTGGCGGTGTTCGCCAGCGTGTTGGCCGCATGACACTGGGCATCGCACTGGCGCTGTTTGCCGCCGCCTTCGCCGCCGGTGCGCTCAACGCGGTGGCCGGTGGCGGCACGCTGATCACCTTCCCGGCGCTGGTGGCCGCCGGCCTGCCACCGATAGTCGCCAATGCCACCAGCTCGGTATCGCAATGGCCGGGCTATGTCGCCAGCAGCCTGACCTTCCGCCGCGAGCTCGTCGGTCAGCAGACCCTGCCCGCCATGAGCCTGGCCAGCCTGGCCGGCGGCCTCATCGGCGGCTGGCTGGTCACCGTGGTATCCCCCCGGCTGTTCGATGTGCTGATTCCATGGCTGATCCTGCTGGCCACCGTGATGTTCGCCGCCAGCAGCCAGCTCACCCGCTGGCTGGGCCGCCATGCCGCCGCAGTACAGGGCAGCCGCGCCGGCCTGCTGGCCGGGCAACTGCTGGTAGCCATCTACGGCGGCTTTTTCGGTGGCGGCATGGGCATCATGATGCTGGCGCTGTACAGCCTGTTCGCGCTGGATACGCTGACGCGCATGAACGCGCTGAAAACCTGGCTGTCGGTACTGATCTCCGGTGTGGCCGTGCTGGCCTTCATCGTGGCCGGCATCGTGGACTGGCCAGCGGCGCTGGTGATGCTGGCCGGCACCATCAGCGGCGGCGTGGCCGGCGCCCGCCTGGCGCGCCGCCTGCCGGCGCTCTGGCTCAAGCGCATGGTGGTGGCGCTGGGCAGCGTGCTGACGCTGGCGTTTTTCTGGAAAGTGTATGGCTAGGGCCGCCGGGCGTGGCTCAGCTGCCTTTCACTGCTGACCAGTCCAGCCCGAAACGCGCCAGGTACTTGCGCAGCCGGTCGGCATCATTGGCCTGGCTGCGGGCCTGACGCGATACCGCGAACAGCTTGCGGCCAGCCTCCGACAGACTGGCCGACTCGCGGCAGACGGTGACCACCGCCTCCAGCTGCACCCGCTCGAACAGGTCCAGCTCCGCCGCTTGCGGCAACAACCCGGCCAGCAGGCTCGGGCGCTCGCCCGCTGCCAGCGCCCAGTTGCGCCGCAGCCTGCCAATTTCCTCCGCCACCTCGTGCTGGCCGATATTGCCACCCTCGGCCAGGGTCGCCATGCGTGTCACCGATGCGGACAGCTCGCGGAAATTGCCGCGCCACTGCGCATCCGGCGAGCAGGCAAACGCCAGGTAGTCCTCTCGCGCCTCGCGTGCGAAACGCACCCGCTCGCCACTTTCCCTGGCATGGCGCAGCAGCTCGAACTCCAGGTTGGGCGCGATGTCTTCCGGCCGTTCCACCAGCCCCGGCAGATCGAAACTCCACAGGTTGATGCGCGCGTACAGGTCTTCGCGGAAACGGCCCTCGGCCACCCACTGCCGCAGATCGCGCACCGTGCCGCACACCAGCTGGAAGCTGCTGGTCACTTCGCGATCGCCACCAAACGGAAAGAAGCGCTTTTCCTCGATGGCCTTGAGCAGCATGGCCTGCTCATCCGCACCCAGTTCACCGATTTCATCAAGAAACAGCAGCCCGCCATCGGCACTCTTGAGCAGGCCGTCACGCGCATTCAGCGCGCCGGTGAAGGCGCCTTTGACGTGGCCGAACAGCGCCGACATGGCACTGTCGCCACGCAGCGTTGCGCAGTTCACCTCAACAAAGCGCCCGGCAAGCTGGTGCCGGGCTTTCTTCAGCTCGTATAGCCGCCGCGCCAGGAAGCTCTTGCCGGCCCCTGTCGGCCCGCACAGCAGCATCGGCGCGGTGGAGCGGGTGGCGACCCGCTCGATCTCGCCGATCATGCGGTTGAAGGCTGGATTGCGGGTGGCGATGCCGGACTTGAGCAGCGCCAGCGTGTCGTCACGCTGGCGAGCGAAACGCTGGGCAATCTGGTCGTAGCGCGACAGATCCAGGTCGATCACCTTCACCGTACCGGCGTAGTGGCTATCGCGATGGCCAATGGCGCTTTGCAGCAGCCGGGCCGGGATATGCCGCGACTCGGCCAGCAGAAACCAGCAGATCTGCGCCACGTGGGTACCGGTGGTGATGTGCAGCAGGTAGTCCTCGTTCTCGCTATCGAAAGGGTATGCCGCGGCGTAGTCGTGCAGCGTGGAATAGACCTCCTCGAAGTCCCAGGGGTCGCGCAGATTGCACGGCGACAGCACCACCTCGGTCTGCGGCGACACGCTGGCGATATCGGCAGCCGTCAGTTTTGCCAGGTTCAGGCTGTGGTTGTCGTGCAGCAGGTGCAGCCGGTCGACGGGCAATTGCGGCTGTCGGCAGATGCCTACCGTTGGCCGCCACTTCTGCCAGCGCGCCTCACCGTAACCGCCCTTGTCCAGCACTGTGCCGAGAAAGCCGATGACTACCGTTTTACGCATCGCTTCATATCCACATGGCTAATTTTACTAGCCAAATTTATCAGAAATTTACATGACATGGCACGTAGTCAGTCAGTGCCGCATTACCAGCGGAAATTTTTTCTTCTTTCAAAACAACAATCTGCAGGAAATTCAAGCCATGCCCAGTGCAGCTGGCACGGCTTTGGCAATGGTAACGGCACTGTCGCAAGCAGCACGGTGCCTGCGGGAGGCGGCTCCAGTCCGCCCCGGTGCCCGGTGCCAGGCCCGCCTGTCGTGGCCGGGTATGCCGCCCGTGATGTGGACAGTGTTGGCGATGGCAGGGATGCGTCATCCGGGTTCGACTCCCGGCATCGCCACCAATCGGTAGCTCATTCTGGATAGAGCAACAGCCTCGCAAGCTGTGTGTAGCGGGTTCGAATCCCGTCCGAACGTCACTGTTGAGACGCTATTGATATTGCAGCAACCGAACCGGTGCGGCCCATGGCCGCCACGCCGGCAGCCGGCAAACGGCGCATGCATGCGGCAGCGACAAGGCAGCCCCCGACCGCAGTCTGGTACGGGAGGCCACCCGCCTCGCCCCCGCCGGCACCCGCCGCCCGCCCGCCGCTGGCGTGCCCCCGGTTCACCACGAAAGGACAAGAACATGCTGTGGAAAAAACTGCTGGTAAAAAAACACGAGCGCGGCCTGCTGCTGCGCGACGGCGACTTCGAGCGCATCCTGCCGCCCGGCCGTCACTACCTGTTCGACCCGCTGCGGCAGCTGCAGCTGGAAACGGTTACCCTGAGCCAGCCGCGCTTTACCCATGCGCTGGCCGACTACCTGCGCCAGCACGCAGCGGAGGTGGTGGACGAGCACTTCCACCGTGTCGAACTGGGAGATGACGAAGCGGCCCTGCGCTTCGAGGGCGAGCAGCTGGTGGAGATTCTGCCGCCCGGCCACAACGCGCTGTACTGGCGCGCAGCCGGTACGCTACGGCTGGAGCGCATCCAGCTGCGCGACACCCGCGAGCTGCCGGCCGGTCTGCTGTCCCGCCTGACACAGACGATACTGCGCGGCCGCGCCATTGCCGGCCTGGCCGGGGTGCTGAATGTGCAGGTCCCCGCCGGCCACGTAGGCGTGCTGCGCTGCGAGGGCGAAGCGCTCACCCTGCTGCAACCGGGGCGCTACGGCTACTGGCGCTTCAACCGCGATATCGCGGTGGAGCTGGTGGATACCCGCCTGCAGGCACTGGAAGTCAGCGGCCAGGAAATCCTGACCCGCGACAAGGTCAGCCTGCGCCTGAACCTGACCGCCAACTGGCAGTACAGCGATGTGGGCCAGGCCTTCAGCCTGCTGCCCAAGCCGGCCGAGCACCTGTACCGCGAGCTGCAACTGTTGCTGCGCGCCGCCGTAGGCACCCGCACGCTGGACGAGCTGCTGGAGAACAAGCAGCTGCTGGACCGGGAACTGCTGGAGCGCGCCGGCGAACGCCTGGCCGGCTGCGGCCTCGCCCTGCAGGCGCTGGGGGTGAAGGACATCATCCTGCCGGGAGAAATGAAGGCGCTGCTGTCGCAGGTAGTGGAGGCAGAAAAGGCCGCACAGGCCAACGTGATTCGCCGCCGCGAGGAAACCGGCGCCACCCGCTCGCTGCTGAACACAGCCCGGGTAATGGAAGACAACCCCACCGCGCTGCGGCTCAAGGAGCTGGAAACGCTGGAGCGGCTGGCCGAGCGCATCGACAAGATCTCGGTGATCGGCGGCCTCGATCAGCTGCTGAACGGGCTGGTGAAGATCGGCCGCTGAACACCAGCCTGCGGCCAACGTTGGCCGCAGGCCGACACAACAGAAAGACAATAACCATGAAACAGGACTACCAGGTAGTACAGGAAACGGGCGGCAGCCCGATCAAGATGTGGACCAAGGGCGTAGCGGTGGAGCCGGAGGCACAACAACAGCTGCTGCAAACGGCCAGGATGCCGTTCATCTACAAGCACCTGGCGGTGATGCCGGACGTGCATGTGGGCAAAGGCTCGACCATCGGCAGCGTGATCCCCACCCGCGGCGCCATCATCCCGGCAGCGGTAGGGGTGGATATCGGCTGCGGCATGATGGCGGCCCGCACCACGCTGACCGCCGCCGACCTGCCGGACAATCTGTCGGCCCTGCGCAGCGCCATCGAGGCAGCAGTGCCGCACGGCCGCACCCCGGGCGCCCGCGACCGTGGCAGCTGGCACCAGCCGCCTGCCACGGTAGACGCCGCCTGGGTCAGGCTGCAGCCGGCATTCACCACGCTGATGCAGAAATATCCACGGCTGAAGAACACCAACAACTACAAGCACCTGGGTACGCTGGGCACCGGCAACCACTTCATCGAGGTATGCCTGGACGAGGCCGACCGCGTGTGGTTCATGCTGCACTCCGGCTCGCGCGGGGTAGGCAACGCCATCGGCAACCTGTTCATCGAACTGGCGCAGGCCGACATGCGCCAGCACATCGCCAACCTGCCCAACCGCGAGCTGGCCTACTTCGAGGAAGGCAGCCAGCACTTTGACGATTACGTCGAGGCTGTGGGTTGGGCGCAGGACTACGCACGGCAGAATCGCATGGTGATGATGGAACACGTGGTGGCCGCCGCCCGCCGGGTGATCGCCAAACCCTTCAGCGCCGATGTGGAGGCGGTGAACTGCCACCACAACTATGTGCAGCAGGAAACCCACTTCGGCCACCAGGTGCTGGTAACACGCAAGGGGGCAGTGGCGGCGCACAAGGGGCAGCTGGGCATCATCCCCGGCTCGATGGGAGCCAAGAGCTTTATCGTGCGCGGGCTGGGCAACGAGGAGGCCTTCTGCTCGTGCAGCCACGGCGCCGGCCGCAGCATGAGCCGGAGCGAAGCCAAACGGCGCTTTTCGGTGGCCGACCAGGTGGCCGCCACCGCCCACGTCGAATGCCGCAAGGACGCGGCGGTGATCGACGAAATTCCGATGGCCTACAAGGACATCGACGCCGTGATGCTGGCGCAGCAGAGCCTGGTGGAAGTGGTGCATACCCTGCGCCAGGTGGTGTGCGTGAAAGGCTGAATCCTGCGGCCAGGGTTGGCCGCAACAATCAGACAAGGACAATGCCATGTTTCACTTCCCCTATGCTCACCCGTTGCCGGATACCGTGCGGCAGCGGGTGGATGCCGAACTGTCTGCGCTGGAAACCCGCTACCGCGTGCGGGTACTGTTTGCCTGCGAATCCGGCAGCCGGGCGTGGGGCTTTGCCTCGCCGGACAGCGACTACGACGTGCGCTTCCTCTATGTGCACGAACCAGAATGGTATCTACGGGTGCAAGCGCAGCGCGATGTCATCGAACTGCCGATCAGCGACGAGCTGGACATCAGTGGCTGGGAGCTGCGCAAGGCGCTGCGCCTGCTGGCCGCCGGCAACCCCACCCTGTTCGAGTGGCTGCAGTCGCCACTGCTGTACCGTGCCGAGCCGCAATTCGTCGCCGAGCTGCTGGCGCTGGCCGCTCACTGCCACTCGCCGCTGAAAAGCCGCTGGCACTACCTGTCGATGGCGCGCAAGAACTTCCGCGGCTACCTGCAGGGGGATATGGTGCGCTGGAAAAAGTACCTGTACGTGCTGCGCCCGCTGCTGGCCGCCGCCTGGCTGGATGCCGGGCGCGGCATGGTGCCGATGCGCTTTGCCGACCTGGCCAGCGCCATGGTGCACGAGCCAGCACTGGCAGCTGCCATCACCGAGCTGCTGCAACGCAAGATGCAGGCCGGCGAAGCCGCCGTCGGGCCGGCCATGCCACAGGTGGATGCCTTCATCCGCAAGGCGTTGGCGCAATATGATGCGGCTCCGCCACTACCCGCGCCCACCGGCACCGACGGGCTGGATGCGCTGCTGTACCGGCAGGTGCTGGGCATTACCAGCAGCCTGGCTTGACCCTCAAGCCGCATCCCGCTCGGCAAACGCTTCCTTGGCAGCCGGCCTCACGGCAACAGCAGCGGCAGGGGCGTGCTGTCACCAAGCTTGCCGTACAGCGGCGAGCCGGCATCGGTTTCATCCTGCAGCAGCGCCTGTTGCCGGGCATTGGGCCGCCCCAGCCATTGCACGCTGCCGTCGTCACGGGTGTAACGCGCCACCAGCTGCATGCGCTTGGGCGCATACAGCACCAGCAGCTGGTGCGGACAGTTGTGCGGCTCACACACCCAGCCGCGCAGGTAGTCCTCGCGGCCGGCCTTCAGCGGAATCAGCGGTGTGCTGACGCCATTGCCCACCCAAGAGGGCGCCTTGCCGCCGCTACCGCGAAACACCGCCTGCACCGCGTTGCGAAAGCCACGATCCGCCGCGTAGACATCGCCAAAGTAGGCGCACTGCGCCTGCTGCTTGCACTGCAAGGCCTGCATGGCAGTACGCTTGTCTGCAGCCTGGGCGCTGCCAGCCGCCAGCAGCACGCTCAGTGCCGCAATCCAGTAGTTACGCATAAGCGCCCCTTGTCTATGTCATGCCTGCATCATGCCACGCGGTTCGCCAGCTGCCCATGATGACGCTCCGGTTGGCAGCCACCACCCGGCTGCCGCACAATCCGCGCATTCCGCCTTGCGGCCAACCTTTGCGCCTATCCGATGACCGATCACTCCCACGACCCGTTCCAGTGGCTGGAAAGCCTGGACGACCCCGCAGCCCTTGCCTGGGTGGCCGAGCAGAACGCCGCCACCCGCGCCCGGCTGGACACCGACCCGCGCTTTGCCGGATTGAAGCAATCCATCCTTGCCAACCTGCGCGATACGCGGCAGATTCCGTTCTTTGCCGAGCATGCCGGCTGGCTGTACAACTTCCATCAGGATGAGGCACACCCGCGCGGCATCTACCGTCGCTGCACGCTGGATGCCTACCGCGCCAATGCGCAGGACTGGCACACGGTGCTGGATATCGACGCACTGGCCGCCGCCGAGCAGGTGGACTGGTACCTGGACGGTGTGTCGCACTACACCGAGCAGCCGCAGCATGTGTTGCTCAGCCTCACCCCCGGTGGCTCCGACGCCACCGTGACCCGCGAATACGATCTGGAAACGCAGGCGTTTGTGCCCGGCGGCTTCAGCTTCCCCTACGGCAAGAACCACATCGCCTGGCGCGATCTGGACAGCGTGTTCGTGTGCCCGGCCTGGGACGAGGCGCAACTGACCCGCGCCGGCTACCCGCGCGAGGTGTGGCTGCTGCAGCGCGGCCAAAGCTGGAATGAGGCGCAGCCACTGCTGCAGCTGGACGAGGACGCGATGATGGTGGCGGCGTGGCGCTTCCTGGATGCGGCCAACCCAGCGGCGCCGGACGCCATCACTGCCTTCGACATCATAGAGGCCTCGGACAGCTTCTATAGCAAAACCTATTACCACCTTGCCAGCGATAGCCTGATTGCACTGCCGCTGCCGGAGCGCGCCGAGATCGAGGCCTACAGCCACGGCGACCTGATCGTGAAGCTGGCCGAGGACTGGCAGTTCGCCGGCCAGCACTACACCGCCGGCAGCCTGCTGGCGGTAGCCTGCGCCGTGGGCAGCGGCAAGGTTGGCCGCATCGCTGAATTGTTCGTGCCGAATGAACAGCAATCGGTGGAGATGGTGGAAGCCACGCTGAACCTGCTGGCCATCATCGTTATCGATAACGTGAAAAGCCGCCTGCTCACCCTGCGCTGGGCGGATGGCAGCTGGCAGCCGCACGCCAACCCGCTGCCCACCGGCGGCGTGATCGAATTCGCTGACCAGCCGTGGCACAGCGACCTGCTGTACTACAGCTACAGCGACTTCCTCACCCCGGCCGGGCTGTACCGGCTGGACCTGCTGGCCGGCGGCGAGCCGGAAGTGCTGCGCCAGCAGCCCGCCGCCTTCGATGCCGCCGAGTTTGTTGCCGAGCAGCAGCAGGCGCGCGCGCCGGACGGCACCGCCATTCCCTACTTCGTGGTGCATCGCCGGGATCTGGCGCTGGACGGTGCCGCCCCGACGCTGCTGTACGGCTACGGTGGTTTCGAAGTGCCGATGATGCCCTACTACATGGACAACTTCGGCCCGCAGTGGCTGGAGAAAGGCGGCGTGTTCGTGGTGGCCAATATCCGCGGCGGTGGCGAGTTCGGCCCGGCCTGGCACCAGGCGGCGCAAGGCCCGCAGCGGCAGGTGAGCTTCGACGATTTCATCGCGGTGGCGGAAGACCTGATCGCCCGCGGCTACACCAGCGCGCGCCGGCTGGGCATAGAAGGCGGCAGCAACGGCGGCCTGCTGGTGGGCGCCTGCATGGTGCAGCGCCCGGAGCTGTTCCACGCCGTGGTGTGCGAGGTGCCGCTACTGGACATGCTGCGCTACACCGAGCTGCTGGCCGGCGCCAGCTGGATAGACGAATACGGCGACCCGGCCGACCCGGCGGAGCGCGCTGCACTGGCGGCCTACTCGCCCTATCACCATGCCAGTGCCGATGCCCGCTACCCGCTGGCGCTGTTCACCACCAGCAGCAAGGACGACCGCGTGCACCCGGCACATGCGCGCAAGATGGTGGCCAGGCTGCAGCAGCACGGCCACGACGTGCTGCTGTTCGAAACCGAGGGCGGGGGCCACGGCGGCAATACCGGCCAGGAACAGACCGCCGAGGAACTGGCGCGGGTGCTGGTTTATCTGTATCGCCAGCTGATGGACTAAGCCACATACCCTGCGGCCAACTATCCCGAGGTTGGCCGCAAGGGCGCAGCTGACATACCATGCCCGCATCGACCTTCCATCATGGCGGCAGCATGTCCCACCACCCCAACCAGTTCGACCTGTTCAAGACACGGCGCTTCCTGCCGCTGTTCATCACCCAGTTCTTTGGCGCCTTCAACGACAACCTGCTGAAGAACGCGGTGGTGGTGCTGATCAACTTTCACGGCATGCAGCTGATGGGGCTGGCGCCGGAGCTGATGATCCAGCTGGCCGCCGCGCTGTTCATCCTGCCCTTTTTCCTGTTTTCCGCCACCGCCGGTCAGCTGTGCGAGAAGTACGACAAGGCGGCAGTGGCGCGTTTCGTCAAACGCATGGAGATCGCCATCATGCTGGTGGCGGCGGTGGGCTTCTGGCTGCATAACGGCGCCATCCTGATGTCCACCATCTTCCTGATGGGGGTGCATTCCACGCTGTTCGGGCCGCTGAAGTTCAGCGTGCTGCCGCAGTATCTGCAGCCGAAGGAGCTGGTGGGCGGCAATGGCCTGATCGAGATGGGCACCTTTGTTTCCATCATCCTCGGCCAGGTGGCCGGCACCGTGCTGGTGAATGCCGACCCGCAGCGCTTCAGCATCATCGTGACGCTGCTGGCCTGCGCGCTGGCTGGCCTGGCCGCCGCGCGACGCATGCCGCCGGCACCGCCATCGTCGGCGGCACTGGCCATCGACTGGAACATGGCACGCCAGACCTGGGCCATCATCAGGCAGGCCAAGCAGAGCCGTCCGGTGTGGCTGTCGCTGCTGGGCATTTCCTGGTTCTGGTTCCTGGGCGCACTGTACCTGTCCAAGCTGCCGACCTTCGCTTCCGACGTGCTAGGCGGCGATGCCAGCGTCTACACCCTGCTGATGACGCTGTTTTCGCTCGGCGTGGGGCTGGGCTCGATGCTGTGCGAGAAGCTGTCCGGCCGCAAGGTGGAGCTGGGGCTGGTGCCGTTCGGTTCGCTGGGGCTGTGCCTGTTCGGCATCGACCTGTACTTCGCCACCCCGGCGCATGCCGGCAGCACGCTGACCTGGCTCAGCGTGCTGGGTAACCACGCCTACTGGCGGCTGGTGGCCGATTTCACCCTCATCGGCGTGTTTGGCGGCTTCTACATCGTGCCGCTGTACGCGCTGGTGCAGTCGCGCGCCGCGCCAACATTCCGCTCGCGCGCCATTGCGGCCAACAACATCCTCAACTCGCTGTTCATGGTGGTATCCGCCGCCTTTGCCGCGGTGCTGGCAGCCAACGGCGTGAGCATTCCACACGTATTGCTGATCGCCGCGCTGCTGAACGTGGTGGTGGCGCTGTACATCTACAGCCTGCTGCCGGAATTCCTGATGCGCTTCCTGGTGTGGATCGCCACCCACACCCTGTACCGCATCCGCCACGAAGGGCTGGAGCACATTCCGGAGGAAGGCCCCTGCGTGCTGGTATGCAACCACGTGAGTTTCATGGACGCGCTGATCCTGGCCGGTGCCGTGCGCCGGCCGATCCGCTTCGTGATGGACCACAACATCTTCAAGGTGCCGCTGCTCAACTTCATCTTCCACACCGCGCGGGCGATTCCCATCGCCCCGGCCAAGGAAGATCCGCAGGCCAAGCAACGCGCCTTCGATGCGGTAGCGGCGGCACTGGCCGATGGCGAAGTGGTGTGCATTTTCCCGGAGGGGAAGATCACCTACGATGGAAACATCAATGTCTTCAAAGCCGGTATCGAGGAGATCGTGGCTCGCACCCCGGTACCGGTGGTGCCGATGGCACTGTGCGGCATGTGGGGCAGCTTCTTCTCGCGCCGCTATGGTGCCGCCATGCTGTGCTGGCCACGTCGCGCCTGGTCGAAAATCGCGCTGAAAGCCGGCCAGCCGGTGCCGGCCAGCGCAGTGCAGGCGGCGGGTCTGCAGCAGCAAGTTGCGCAATTACGCGGAGATTGGCGCTGATATTGCGACATGCCCGCCGGCTATTTGCGCGCCATGGCTTGCCGCCGCTGTGCGCTTGTGCCAGAGTGGCAGCCACGGATTTGATCAAGTTGTAACAAAGCAGCACTATAAAGGAGCGTTTCGTGTCTAGCGCAAACGATATCGTTCTGTTCCACAAACAGGACATCACCCCCGATACCTTCGCCGCCCCTGCCGAGCGTCAGCTCAGTGGTTCGTGCCAGCAGGCGGTGGAAATGCATTACAGCGATCCGACCGGCCAGTTCCACGCCGGGCTGTGGTCTGGAGGTGTTGGTGCCTGGCGGGTGAAATACACGGAGTGCGAATTCTGCACTCTGCTGGAAGGTTATGTACGCATGCACGGCGATGATGGCTCGGTGATCGAGATTCGCGCCGGTCAGCATTTCGTGATCCCGGCCGGCTTTGAAGGCGTATGGGAAGTGATCGAACCGGCCAGGAAAACCTTTGCCGTGTTCGAGGAAGACCGTCTGGCGCGCAAGGACTGAGCTGCCAGCGACAAAATGCCAACAGGCCACCGTGATCCGGTGGCCTGTTTTTTTGTAGGGTGGGCAAAGCGTAGCGTGCCCACCACTGACAGCTTGCCGGTGGGCACGGCCAGGAGGCCTTTGCCCACGCGCATCTGCCGGCAGCATCTCGCCGCCCCACGCGTCGTGAAGACCCTAGAACTTGTCCAGCGTAGCGAAGTAGCGCCACTGCCCGGCCGGCAGCTTGCCCAGCCGCACGCGGCCGATGCGGATGCAGCGGCACTCCAGCGCGCGCAGCCCGTTTGCGGCCAACATGGCGGCGATCATGCCCGGCACCGGTTTCTTCAACACCACACACAGCTGGCGCTCGCTCTGGCGGCTGACACGGCCGGCGCGCAGCTGTCTGCCGTTCAGCTCCACCCCGCCCTGCAGGCTTTTCAGCGCGGCATCCGATAGCGGCGCCGCCAGGTTCACCAGCCATTCCTGCTCGAAATCACCGGCCTGCAGCTGGCGTGCCAGCTTGCCATCCTGCGTCGCCACGGTAAGGCCGCTGTCGCCGGCCTGCAGCGCGCCAAACCACTGCAGCCGGTGCTGGTGCTTGCGCATGTACACCAGCTGGCTGGCATCGTCGGCAGCGCGCCGCGCCGGTACCAGCTGCGCCAGCAGCGCGGTCTCGTCCACGCCGGCTGGCTTGTGCAGCAGCATGCTCACCCGATCCGGCTGCTCACGCGGTCCGCCGGCGAGGAGCTCGATCTGCTGCTCCGGCAGCACGCGGCTGCCCAGCACGTCCACTACCTTGCCATCCACCAGCACCAGGCCCTGGGCGATGTAGTCGTCTGCCTCGCCGCGCGAGCACAGCCCCAGTTCCGCCATGCGCTTGGACAGGCGGATACTCTGCTGCTCGCTCATGCCTGATCCTGTTCCAGCTGCGCGACACGCTGCAGCAGCTGCGCCAGCTGCGCCTCCAGCTCGGCCACCCGTGCTTCCAGCCCGGCATTGCCGCCAGTGGCTACCGGGTTGGCCGCAAGCGAGGCATCGTAAGGCAGCAGGGTGTGCACCCAGCGCGCCTCGCGCTCGCCCGGCTGGCGCGGCAGCTTTTCCACCAGCGGCGGGTATTTGTCGGCCAGCGCGTTCAGCGCGGTTTCCACTTCTTCCAGCCCGCTGAAGCTGTACATGCGGCCGGCGCGGCTGCGCAGTTCGGCGCTGGTCTGCGCGCCGCGCAGCAACAGCAGGCCCAGCACTGCCAGGCGGGCGCCTTCGATGTTCCAGGTGTAGTTCAGCCGGTGTTCGTATTTGGCCACCCGGCTGCCGGCCGGCAGGCGTTCCGCTATCAGCTTCTGCGCCAGCAGGCTGTCCAGTGCCGCGGCCAGATCGCTGTCGGACAGGTTCAGCACCGGCTCGCGGCTGGTGAGCTGGTTGCAGGCCGACTGCAGCGCGTTCAGCGTCAGCGGGTAGTTGTCCGGGGTCAGCGCCTGTTTCTCGATCAGGGCGCCCAGCACGCGCACCGCGTGCGGGTCCAGTGTCAGTCTGTCGTCCATTGCATGTTACCTCGTCGTTGCGGCCGCCATCATCGCACTGCCACCGGCTTGCGGCCAGCCTTGTCTGCGACTACCCTTGCGCGGGTTTTGGCACGCTGATGGATGCAGGATATGAAACGGGTGGATGTTTTGCTGGTGGAACAAGGGCTTGCCGCGTCGCGCACCGCAGCGCAGGCGCTGATTGAGGCCGGGCGCGTCAGCGTGGCTGGCCGGGTACTGGCCAAGCCCAGCCAGAAGCTGGCGGAAGATACCGTGTTCGACATCGTGCCGGATGAGGCCGACCGCTACGTGTCGCGCGGCGGGCTGAAGATGGCCGGTGCGCTGGCGGCGGCCGGGCTGGATGACATCCACGGCTGGCGCGCGCTGGACGTGGGGCAATCCACCGGCGGCTTTACCGATTGCCTGCTGCAGCATGGCGCCGTGCGCGTGGTGGGGGTGGACGTGGGCCACGACCAGCTGGCAGACCGCATCGCCGCCGACCCGCGAGTACGCTATTTCGAAGGTGTGAATGCGCGGGCGCTGGATCACGCTGCGCTGCTGGCGGCCAACGACGACCAGCCATTCGACCTGATGGTGTGCGATGTGTCGTTCATTTCGGTGACGCTGATCTACCCGTCGGCACTGCCGCTGATCCGCCCCGGCGGCTACCTGCTGAGCCTGGTGAAGCCGCAGTTCGAGGTTGGCCGCGACGGCCTGGGCCACGGCGGCATCGTGCGCGACGAGAGCTTGTACCAGGGCGTGGAAGACAAGATCAGCCAGGCCATTGCCGAGCAGGGCTTCGAGCGTCTGGCCTGGTTCGACAGCCCGATCAAGGGCGGTGACGGCAACCGCGAGTTCTTCGTGCTGGCACGCCGTCGCTGAAGCTCGCTCCATACGCAAAACAGGGCGCCGCTGGCGCCCCGTTTGCGTATATGGCCTTAGCCCGTACTCAGCCCACGCTGGCCGCAGCCGGGCTATCGTCATCTTCCGGATTGCGGACAACCAGCAGTGGCAGTGTGGTACGGCGCAGCACGCTTTCGGCAAAGCTGCCCAGCAGCAGATGCTTCCAGCCACGGTGGCCGTGGGTGCCGATCACCAGCAGGTCGGCAGCGGCGCCGGCGGCAAAATCCACCAGCAGGTTGGCGGTTTCCACTCCGCCCTGTGCCGACTCCAGCAGATGGCAGCTTACCTCGCTCACGCCATGCTGCTCGGCATAGGCGCGCGCCTCGTCCAGAATCCCCTGCCCCTGCTTGCGCGCCTCGGCCTGCAGCGCCGGCACGTCCAGCAGACCTACGCTATCCACGGCAAAATCATGCACGCTGATGACGTGCACCAGCGACAGGCGCGCCTTGGCGGCAGCGGCCAGGCGCACGGCTTCGATCAGCGCCGGACGGGCATTGTGGCTGCCATCCAGCGCCACAGTCAGATGACGGTACATGGTGTGTTCCTCGGGTGGGTTAGCAAGACGTCATTATGAGCCGCCGCACCAGACATGCTAAGCGGCGATACCGCCTTGTTTGATCTGCTTCAAGCCCTGCTTTCACTGTAGCAAGCGCAGCACCGGGCTACAGGAAGCTTGCGTCGTACAGACGCCTGCCAAGAACAATGCGGCCAACCTTGCAACGGTTGGCCGCATGGTGGCGGAACGGCCCGCTGGGGCTTTCGCCCTATGGCTAAGCGCTGGCCCGCTTACGCCAGCGTGGCGAGGAAGCGGCGTTCCCAGGCGGTGATCTCGCCCTGGAAACTGGCCAGCTCCACCTCTTTCACTGCCGCATAGGCGGCGGCGAATTCGGCGCTGAACAGGCGGCTACAGGCGCTGCCGGCACGCATGCCGGCCAGCGCTGCCTCCAGCGTGGACGGCAGCTCGCTGCTGTCTTCGCCGCTGCTGAACACATTGCCCACTGCTGGCGCCGACGGCTGCAGCTCCTCTTCCACCCCCAGCAGACCGGCACCCAGGCTGGCGGCCAGTGCCAGGTAGGGGTTGGCATCGCAACCTGGCAGGCGGTTTTCCACGCGGCGTGCCTCCGGGCCGGATACCGGCACACGCAGGCCCACCGAGCGGTTGTCCACACCCCAGCTCAGGTTCACCGGCGCCGCCAGGTTCTTCACGAAACGGCGGTAGGAATTGGGGCTGGGGCAGTACAGCGGCATCAGCTCGGCCAGGTAACGCTGCAGGCCGGCAATGTAGTGGTGGAACACGTGGCTGGCTTCGCCATTGGCCTGGCTGAACACATTGCGCCCGCTGGCATCCACCACGCTCTGGTGGATGTGCATGGAGCTGCCGGGCTCGCCGGCCAGCGGCTTGGCCATGCATACCGCGCGCAGGCCGTGGCGCAGCGCGGTTTCCTTCAGCAGGGTCTTGAACAGGAAGGTCTGGTCGGCCAGCGCCAGCGCATCGCCGTGCATCAGGTTGATCTCGAACTGGCTGGGGCCCATCTCGTGCACCCAGGTATCGGTCTGGATGCCCAGCTGCTCGCAACCGCTGTAGATGTCGTCGAAGAAGGCTTCGTGATCGTTCAGCGTGCTGAAGCTGAAGGCATCGAAGCCACGCTCGCGGCGGCTGCCGCGCAGGGCCGGGCTCTGGAAGGCGGCATCGGCGTCGGCATCCGGCGCGAACAGGTAGAACTCCAGTTCCGGCGCCACCACCGGTGTCCAGCCACGCGCGGCGTAGCGCGCCAGCACCGCCTTGAGCGCGCTGCGCGGCGCCAGCGGGCTGAGGCTGCCATCGTGGTCCACGTTGTCGCACAGCACCAGCGCACGCGGGGTATCCGCCCACGGTACCCGGCGCAGGGTGGCCATGTCCGGCAGCAGGGTGACATCCGGGTCGTTTTCGCCATAGAAACGGTAGTCGGGAAACTCGCCGACACAGGACTGAATGGCCACAGCGCGTGCAATGCGCAGCTGCTGCCCCTTGATGAAGGCCTTGGCGGGCAGGGTCTTGCCGCGGGCAAAGCCGGTGACATCGGCAAACGCCAGCTCGACGTCACGCACGCCATCGGCGTTGAGCCACTGTGCTTGTTCGGCGCTGGGTACGGGATGCTGCATCAGACGGTTCTCCTGGTCAGGTACATGGCGCGACAGCCGCGCTGCTGTGCGGATTATGCGCGATACAGTTTCGCAGGCAAGCACATCGTTCCGACTAGCGGAACAAAGTCGTTAAATATTTTAATCACCGGCAAATCACTGCCACGACTGTGGCCTGCGGCCAACACCTCACGGCAACAGGGTCACCCGATTGCGCCCGGCATGCTTGGACTGGTACATCGCCTCGTCGGCGCGCGCCAGCCAGCCGTGCAGCGCCTCGCCCGGGCGATGCGGTGTCACACCGAACGACGCGGTTACCACCAGGCTGGCACCCTCTACCGGCAAGGCTTGCGCGGCCAGTGTGTCGCACAGCCGCTGTGCCAGTGCGGCAGCATCTGCCGGCTCGGCATCCGGCAGGATCACCACGAACTCCTCGCCGCCGAAGCGCGCCAGCAGGTCTTCCTGGCGCAGGCAAGCCAGCATGCGCTCGGCCACGCCACGCAGCACGGCATCGCCGGCGTGGTGACCATAACTGTCATTTACCTGCTTGAAGTGATCGACATCCAGTAACACCAGCGCCGCCGGCTGATCGGCCGCCACCAGCCGCTTGAGCTCGGCCATGGCCGCGCGACGGTTGGGCAGCTGGGTCAGCTCGTCCACGTGCGCCATGCGCTCGATGGTCTGCAGCGCCTGCTGCAGCTGACCATGCTCGCGCGTGAGCGCCTGCAGCGCATTGGCGGCACGCACATTGGCCGCCATCAGGTCTTCGTTGAGCAGGCTGGCCTGCACGCTGGCACGCACGCCGTGGCGCAGCTGGCGGTGCACCACCCAGCCATACAGGCACAGCAGGCAGAAGTAGAGAAAGCTGGCCACGCCGATGTACTGCCCCATGCGGCCAACCCCGATGAGACCATGCAGCATGCCCGGCAGCAACAGCGCCAGCTCGAACAGCACCACCGCCAGCATGAACGCCGATTGCACGACCATCACCAGCGCGCCCACGCTGGCCAGTACCAGGTACAACATCATGGTGAACAGCGGCGATGGCGACTGCAGCCACCAGGCGGCACTACCCCAGGCCACGCCCACCAGCACCAGGCTGGCGGCATTCAGCTGCGGCCAGCGCTGCAGCATGCGTGCATCCGGCTTGTGCACCAGTGCCCAGGCATCTACCAGCAGCTGCAGGAACAGCGCCAGACACAGGCCGGCAAACCATGGCCAGAACGGCACCCTACCCAGCAGGCCTTCTTCTTCCAGCACGAAGTACAGCAGGATGGCGGCGCTGGGCGCCGACAGGCCGGCCACCAGCCCGCGACGCGCCACCAGCTTGATACAGACGGCCTGCACTTCCTGCTGCAGGCTGGCGTTGGCATCTGGCACGCTGGGCATCAGCATCGGCACTCCTTTCCCGCTCTGCGGGGAAGATGTGAAAACCCCGCCGGGAGGCGGGGAGGATCACGTACGTACTGGCGGGAAGGAGCTCAGCTGCGGATCTGGCCGTCACCCAGCACTACCCATTTCTGGCTGGTAAGGCCGTGCAGCCCCACCGGGCCACGAGCGTGGATCTTGTCGGTGGAGATGCCGATCTCCGCGCCCAGCCCGTATTCGAAACCGTCGGCAAAGCGGGTGCTGGCGTTCACCATCACGCTGGCGGAATCCACCTCGCGCAGGAAACGGCGCGAACGACTGTAGTCCTCGGTGACGATGGCGTCGGTGTGGTGGCTGCCATAGTGGTTGATGTGCTCGATGGCATCGTCGATGCCGCCCACCACCTTGATCGCCAGCACCGGTGCCAGGTACTCGGTTTCCCAGTCGGCCTCGGTGGCTGCCACTACCTTGTCGCCCAGGATGCCGCGGGTGCGCTCGCAGCCGCGCAGCTCCACACCCTTCTCCCAGTAGGCCTCGGCCAGGCGCGGCAGGATGAACTCGGCAAACGCGGTGTGCACCAGCAGGGTTTCCATGGTGTTGCAGGTGCCGTAGCGGTGGGTCTTGGCGTTCAGCGCAATGTTGAAGGCCTTTTCCGGGTTGGCGGTGTCGTCGATGTAAACATGACAGTTGCCGTCCAGATGCTTGATCACCGGCACGCGCGCATCGCGGCTGATACGCTCGATCAGGCCCTTGCCGCCACGCGGCACGATCACGTCCACGAACTCGCTCATGGTGATGAGCTCGCCCACCGCGGCGCGGTCGGTGGTTTCCAGCACCTGCACCGCGTGCGGCGGCAGGTCGGCCACGCGCAGGCCCTCGTGCACGCAGGCGGCAATCGCCTGGTTGCTGTGGAAGGCCTCGGAGCCGCCACGCAGGATCACCGCATTACCGGACTTCAAGCACAGACCGGCGGCGTCGGCGGTCACGTTGGGGCGTGCTTCGTAAATGATGCCCACCACGCCCAGCGGCACGCGCATCTTGCCCAGCTGGATGCCGGACGGGCGGTAGGTGAAGTCGTCCATCTCGCCCACCGGGTCCGGCAGCGCGGCGATCTGGCGCAGGCCCTCGGCCATGCCGCGCGCGGTTTTCTCCGACAGCGTCAGTCGGTCGATCAGCGCCTCTTCCAGCCCGTTCAGGCGGGCGGCGTCCAGATCCTGCATGTTGGCCGCAATCAACCGCTCCAGGTCGCGCTCGATGGCGTCGGCAATCGCCAGCAGTGCCTTGTTCTTCTGGTTGCTGTCAGCCCGCGCCAGTGCCCGGCTGGCCTTGCGTGCAGCCTGGCCGACAACGTTCATGTAGTGCTTGATGTCCATGGTCTTGTCCTGCAAAAACTGATTTTTGTGTTGCATGGCAGGGTACTGCAAAGCAGGCCATTTCGGCCAGTGTTTATCGCTAGGCAACAGCCGTTGCCAGCGGCATGCGGGTGCCGGCAAGTGCCTGCTTTATCGGGATTTGTGCAACGTTTTGCTATCGATAAATGCCCCGCCTGACGGTGCGGGATTGACCGCGCCGGCGTATCGCCATACTTTGTCTGACAAGCAACCGCTTGATAAAAACAGCGCACAGCGCGACAGCACAACAGGAGACCCCCGAACATGGCGAATTACCAGGACTTCCACCAACACTCGATCACGCAACCGGAAGCCTTCTGGCAACAGGAAGCACAACGCATCCATTGGCACAAACCCTGCGACAAGGTGCTGGAATACAGCCAGCCGCCGTTCCGGCAATGGTTTGCCGGCGGCCTGACCAACCTGTGCTACAACGCGGTGGACCGCCACCTGGCCGAACGCCCGGAGCAGGCCGCGCTGGCCTATGTCTCCACCGAAACCGGCATCGAAACCAGCTACAGCTACCGCGAGCTGCATGCCGAGGTGGCGCGCTTTGCCGCCATCCTGCAGGCACAGGGTGTGGGCAAGGGTGACCGGGTGCTGATCTACATGCCAATGATCCCGGAGGCCATCTTCGCCATGCTGGCCACCGTGCGCCTGGGCGCCATCCATTCGGTGGTGTTCGGCGGCTTTGCCTCCGCCAGCCTGGCCACCCGTATCGAGGATGCCGCCCCCAAGGTGATGGTGACCGCCGATGCCGGCCTGCGCGGCGGCAAGCTGATTCCCTACAAGCCGCTGGTGGACGAAGCGCTAAGCCTGGCCGGCGCCGCCGCGCCGCAGAAGGTGATCCTGGTGAACCGTGGCCTGGCCGAGGCGCCAATGATGAAGCCGGGGCGCGACCTGGACTACGACACCCTGCGCGACGCGCACCTGAACGACCGCGCCGAGGTGGAGTGGGTGGAATCCAGCCACCCCAGCTACATCCTGTACACCTCCGGCACCACCGGCAAACCCAAGGGCGTGCAGCGCGATACCGGCGGCTACGCGGTGGCACTGGCGGCCAGCATGGAATACATCTACGGCGGCAAGCCGGGCGAGTGCTTCTTCAGCACCTCCGACATCGGCTGGGTGGTGGGCCACTCCTACATCGTGTACGCGCCGCTGCTCACCGGCATGACCACCCTGGTATACGAGGGCCTGCCCACCAACCCGGATGCCGGCATCTGGTGGCAACTGGTGGAGAAATACCGTGTCAGCGTGATGTTCTCCGCCCCCACCGCGGTACGGGTGCTGAAGAAGCAGGACCCGGCCTGGCTGCACAAATACGATATCTCCAGCCTGCGCGCGCTGTTCCTGGCCGGCGAGCCGCTGGACGAACCCACCGCCAGCTGGATTGCCGGCGAATTGAACATCCCGGTGCTGGACAACTACTGGCAGACCGAAACCGGCTGGCCGATGCTGACACTGTGCAATGGCGTGGAACAGAAGACGGTGAAATACGGCAGCCCCGGCCTGCCGGTGTATGGCTACGACATCCGCCTGTTCAACGAGCAGACCGGGGAGGAAGTGGGCCCCGGCGAGAAAGGGGTGATCGGCGTGCTGCCGCCGCTGCCGCCGGGCTGCATGAGCACCATCTGGGGCCAGGACCAGCGCTTTGTCGACACCTACTTCAGCCTGTTCCCGGACAAACTGGTCTACTCCAGCTTCGACTGGGGCATCAAGGACGCAGACGGCTACTTCACCATCCTTGGCCGCACCGATGACGTGATCAACGTGGCCGGCCACCGCCTTGGCACCCGCGAGATCGAGGAAGCGGTAAGCAGCCACAGCGCCATTGCCGAGGTGGCGGTGGTGGGAGTGGAAGACAGCCTGAAGGGCCAGGTGCCCAAGGCGTTTGCGGTGGTAAAGAACCCGGCGCTGCTGGATGACCCGGACAGCCGTGGCAAGCTGGAGAAAGAGGTGATCGCCCAGGTGGCGGCGCAGCTGGGGGCGATTGCCAACCCGGCGCGGGTGTACTTCGTGAACCAGCTACCCAAGACCCGCTCCGGCAAGGTGCTGCGCCGCTCGATCCAGGCGCTGGCCGAAGGCCGCGACCCCGGCGACCTCACTACCCTGGACGATCCTGCCGGCATCGAGCAGATCCGCCTGGCGGTGAAACCGGCGTAACAGCAAGGCGACCACCGGTCGCCGGCTCCCTTGGACCGCCATCATCGAGGGATGGCGGTCTTTTTTTGCGGCCAACGTTGGCAGACAACTCTGTTGCGGCCAAGGTTGGCCGCAAGACTGAATGGTGTTCACTTAAGAAATCACACCCATCCGCTCTGGAGTTAGAACGGTAGCGACTTGCCCCAATCCCGTTGGCGCGAGCCGTGTAAAACGGTATGCCCCAGGTTTTAAGCCACCGCATGTTTGAGCCGCGCGACGCTAGCGCGCGGCGAGTTCGGTGGCGCCTGGGGCTTGCCGTTTTGCACGGGGTTTCGAGCAGCCCCAGATAGAGCCAGCCGGAGCCGGGGATTGTTAAGGGGGCCGCGGTGGCCCCCTTAACCTGTCCGCCGGGCGGAACCGGCATCAAAATCATCATCCGCGAAGCGGATTCAGCTAAGTGATCACCATTTAGCCGCAAGACCTTACAACCGGAACACCGCCACCGCCTCGTGCAGGCTGTCGGCATGCACGCTCAGCTGCTGAGAAGCACTGGCGGTGGCATCCACGCTACCCTGGTTGGCCTCGGTCATCGCCGAGATCACCTCGGCGCGCTGCGCGATGTCGCGCACCGCCAGCTGTTGCTCGTTCAGCGCCAGCGCCACCGAGTCGATGTGGGCGCTGATGCGGCGGGCATTGTCGCGGATGCCGCTGATGGCATCACTGGCAAGCCGGCTCTGTTCCACGCCATCTCGGGTAGCCTCCACGCTGGTCTGCATCGAGCCGACGACGGCCTGCATGCCCTGCCCCAGCGCGTCGATCTGGCCGCTGATGTCCACCGTAGCCTGGCTGGTGCGCTCGGCCAGCTTGCGAACTTCGTCCGCCACCACCGCAAAACCGCGGCCGCTTTCGCCGGCGCGTGCTGCCTCGATGGCGGCATTCAGTGCCAGCAGATTGGTCTGCTCGGCGATACCGTGAATGGTCTGGGTAATGTTGGCGATGGTATCGGCCTGCTGACGCAGGCCATCCAGCGCACTTGCCGCTGCCGCCACATGGTCGGCCATGGCGTGGATATCGTTGGCCGCATGATGGATCAGGCCGGCGCAATCCACCACCGCGCCATCGGCGCTATGCGCCTCCTGCTGCACCTGGCTGATCTGCTCGCCCAGCTGGCCGATGCTCTGCAGCACCTCTTCCACCGACACTGCAATGGCCCGCGAAGCCTCGCCCTGGGTGTGCGATGCCTGCTGCACTTCGCGCGCCGACAGATTCAGCGCGCCGGCGTTACCGTGCATCTGCCCGGCCAGCTCGCGGATATGGCCGGTGATGCCGCGCAGCTTGTCCTGCATGTCCACCAGTGCCCCCAGCAGGCTGTGCTCGCGCCCGGCCGGCACCGTCAGCGTCCGGCTCAGGTCGCCGGCGGCGATGTGCCGCGTCTGCCGCATCGCTTCCACCGGCTCGCCGCCCAGGGTACGGAACACCCGGCGATACAGCACCACCCCGCCAGCCAGCACCAGCATGATCAGCAATGCACTGGCCAGCAGCAGGCCCAGCCCCACATCGTGCAGCAGCTGCTCGCTCTGTGTCACCACCGCAGCGTTGTCCGCCTCCACCTGCTGCTGCAGTTGCTGCAGGGCCTGGGTCAGCGCCTCGGCACGATCATCAAAACCACTCCCCGGTGCTTTCATCAGCTGGTTGCCGGCTTCACGCCCCCCGGCGATATAACTTTCCGCCATCTGCTGGCCAACACGGTAAAAGGTGTCCAGCGCCTGGCGCACGCTGCTCAGCCGGGTTTGCAATGCCGGTGCCAGCGCCGCCATATCCTGCAGCTGCTGCACGCCGGCGCGGTAATGCTCTGCCGCGTCGCCAAAACCGTCACGATCGGCCGTGGCGCTGACATCGGTCAGGTATTGCTGGATCTGCACCACGTGATAGCGCAGTGCCTGCATGTCGTCCTTCACCCGATTACTGACCTGATGCTCCTGGCGGCTGTTGTCCAGCAGCAGGTTGATACTGAACGAGGTTGCGCCGCCCATCAGCAGCAGCATGGTAACGGTGACGGCAATGAAGGAAAGCAGCAGCGGCCGCAGTTGGCGAAACGAAGAAGTAGGCATGAAGCAATCACGGCAAGAATCACGATGACCACATTGTTGCAGCGCAATAACCAAGACACAATCTTAAACAAACTGTTTGTTTGCTAATTATCAAATGCTTAATAGTTTCGTTAAATTTTGCCAATGAAAAACGGCCAGTGCTGTAAGCACTGGCCGTGACCTGACGGTATGTGGCAGTCGCTAGTGCTGCAGGCCGCGCTTCACCCGCCGCATCCCCAGCCACACACTGCCAGCCACCACCGGTATTGCCAGGCCGGTAAGCAGCTCCACGTTCAGATGCAGGCCAGCGGCCTTGCCGGCCTTGAACAGATAGCCCAGCAGCCCCACCGCGTAGTAGGTAAGCACCCCCACCGACAGCCCTTCCACCGTTTCCTGCAGCCGCAGTTGCAGCGCGGCGCGGCGATCCATGCTGGCCAGCAGCGCACGGTTCTGCTCCTCGTGCACCACCTCCACCCGCGTGCGCAGCAGCGCTGTACTGCGCTGCAGGCGGGTCATCAGCCGTTCCTGACGGCGCACCGCGGTGGCGCAGGTTTCCATCGCCGGCCCCAGCCGCCTCTCCATGAATTCGTGGAATGGCTGCAGGCCGGACAGGCGGCGCTCGCGCAGTTCGTCGATGCGGCGGCCTACCAGCTGGTAGTAGGCGCGTGCGGCGGCGAAACGGTACTGGCTTTGCGCAATCAGCTGTTCGCCCTGTGCCGACAGATCGGTGAGCTCGTCCAGCATGCTGGCATCGTGGCCCTGCTGCTGCGACATGCGCAGTGTCACCCGCCGCAGCTGGGTACCCAGCCGGTCCAGCTCGCGCATCTGGCGCTTGGCTTCCGGCAGCGCCAGCAGCGCCAGCAGGCGATAGGTTTCCATTTCGAACAGGCGCTGCACCATGCGCCCGGATTGCGACGGCCCCATGTCGCGGTCGATCAGCACGAAACGGCTGAAGCCCTCGGCCAGTCGCGGGTCCGGGTGCAGGCGCAGGTCGGTGTAGGCCACGCCATTGCCGTCGCCGATCTCGGCGCCGATCAGGTCATGGCCGCCGAACCAGCGCTGCGAAATTTCCGCCGCCGGCGCCTCCTGGTCGGCGGGCAGCAGCACGGCATGGGTGGCAACCATCACCTCCCCCGGCAATGCGGCCAACCAGTCGGCCGGCAGCCGGTCCAGTGCGGTGCGCTCGAACGGCTCGACAAAATCGCCGCTGAGAATGAAAGAGTAGCGGGCGAACTCGGTGTGCAGTGCCCAGCGCACGGTAAGGTCGCCGGCCACGCCGGTGTAGTGCACCTGGCCGTCGTCCGGCACCGCCACACCCAGCCGGCGGGCCAGGTCGTGCATGGCGGCGCGCTGCTCCAGCTCGGCGTCATCGAAAAACAGCGTAAGAGTAGAAATGCGCGCCGGTGACGGAATCGCCACCGGCGGCCGCGCGTGGGCCTCGTCATTGAGGCTGCGGCGCAGCGGATGCGTGTTAAGGCTGATCATGTTTCCGGTATCCCTGGTAGCCGAGCCAGTTGACTATTGATTGCATCCTGGCTCGATACAGCTCTGCGGCTGTTGGCGGGCAGCTTACCTGTGCCAGTGCCAGGGCAACAAGCGCACCAGCTAACGAAAGTCTAGCCAGTGGCAATGACAGCTGAATGGCACAGGCAACAAAGGCCCGCTCAGGGCTTGTGATGACGCAGCAAACGCTGCAATGCCTGCTTGACCACCGGGTTGCCCACTTCGTCGGCAGCACGGCTGAAGGCATCGATACCGGCACGCGACAGGGAAAAGGATTTTTGCCGCACCGGCTTGGGTGGGGTGGGCAGCACCTTCACCCGCAGGCTAGTCAGCGGGTAACCCTGCCGCGCCAGCGGCGCCACCACGCTATTGCCCAGCAGGCGCAGCCGCGCCGCCACGGTGCTGTTATGGGCGAATACCACCAGCTCGCCGCCGCGCACGCATGCCACCTGGCATTGCTCGCCCAGACGCCCCGGCAGCAGGCGCTTGAAGGCGCGATCCAGCTGCAGGATGGCCTGGGCGGCGGCGGTAAGATCCGCCAGCTGCTTGTCTTTGCCGGTGAAGTGGCTGAGAGGATGGCTGCTCATGTGCTACAAGAGGAAACAATTGACCGGCAGTGTAGCGCAAAAGCCCGGCAGCCGGCGCAAAGCGCCTCGCCGGGCCTGACCAATGGCACAGCTCTTGATTAGCTGCAAAGTCGCCCCCATTAACTGGGGATTCGCCTGTGTTAAACTTTGGCCCATTTTTCGATTCGGCCGTTGGCCGCTGGATGTCCACAAGATGATTTCGTCGCTTCTCAAGAAAGTATTCGGCAGCCGCAACGATCGACTGCTCAAGCAGTACCGCCAGGTTGTCACCCGCATCAATGGCATGGAAGACGCGATGAAAGCGCTGTCTGACGCGCAGTTGGCCGCCAAGACCGCCGAATTCCGTGAGCGCCACGGCAAGGGCGAAAGCCTGGACGCGCTGCTGCCGGAAGCCTTTGCCGTCTGCCGCGAAGCCTCGCGCCGCGTGCTGGGCATGCGCCACTTCGACGTGCAGCTGATCGGCGGCATGGTGCTGCACGAAGGCAAGATCGCCGAAATGCGTACCGGCGAGGGCAAAACCCTGGTTGGCACGCTGCCGGTGTATCTGAACGCGCTGACCGGCAAGGGCGTGCATGTCATTACCGTCAACGACTACCTGGCCAGCCGCGACGCCGGCATCATGGGCAAGCTGTACAACTTCCTCGGCCTGTCCGTGGGGGTGAACCTGTCGCAGATGCCGCATGACCTGAAGCAGCAGGCCTACGCCAGCGACATCACCTACGGCACCAACAACGAGTTCGGCTTCGACTACCTGCGCGACAACATGGTGTTCAGCCTGGGCGAGAAGGTACAGCGCGAGCTGGCCTACGCGGTGGTGGACGAGGTGGACTCCATCCTGATCGACGAAGCCCGCACGCCGCTGATCATCTCCGGCCCGGCCGAGGACAACGTGGACATGTACCGCGCCATGAACTCGGTACCGCCGTTGCTGAAAAAGCAGGAGACCGAGGAAGGCGAAGGCGACTACTGGGTGGACGAGAAGGCGCACAGCGTACTGCTGTCCGAAGCCGGCCACGAGCATGCCGAGCAGATCCTGGCCCGCATGGGCCTGCTGGCCGATGGCGACAGCCTGTATTCCGCCAGCAACATCACCCTGATGCACCACCTGAATGCCGCGTTGAAGGCACATGCACTGTTCCATCTGGACCAGCATTACGTGGTGCAGGACGGTGAAGTGGTGATCGTGGACGAATTCACCGGCCGCCTGATGGCCGGCCGCCGCTGGTCCGACGGCCTGCACCAGGCGGTGGAAGCCAAGGAAGGCGTGCAGATCAACCGCGAGAACCAGACCCTGGCCTCGATCACCTTCCAGAACTACTTCCGCATCTACGGCAAGCTGTCCGGCATGACCGGTACCGCCGATACCGAAGCCTACGAATTCCAGAACATCTACGGCCTGGAAACGGTGGTGATTCCCACCAACCGCCCGATGGTGCGCAAGGACCATCAGGACAAGATCTACCGCTCGGCGCGCGAGAAGTACAACGCCATCATCCATGACATCAAGGAATGCGTTGAGCGCGGCCAACCGGTACTGGTAGGTACCACCAGCATCGAAAACTCCGAGCTGATGTCGCAGCTGCTGACCCAGGCCGACCTGCAACACAATGTGCTGAACGCCAAGGAGCACGCGCGCGAAGCCGAGATCGTGGTGCAGGCCGGCCGTCCGGGTGTGATCACCGTGGCCACCAATATGGCCGGCCGTGGTACCGACATCGTGCTGGGTGGCAACCCGGAACCGGAAATCAAGGCGGTGGAAGCCGACGAAGCGCTGAGCGAGGCCGACAAGGCCGCGCGCATCGAGGCGATCCGCAGCGAATGGAAAGCTCGCCACGAAGCGGTACTGAACGCCGGTGGCCTGTACATCATCGGTACCGAGCGTCACGAATCGCGCCGTATCGACAACCAGCTGCGCGGCCGTGCCGGTCGCCAGGGCGACCCGGGCGCCAGCCGCTTCTACCTGTCGCTGGAAGATCCGCTGCTGCGCATCTTCGCCGGCGACCGCGTGGCCATGATCATGGACAAGCTGAAGATGCCGGATGGCGAGGCCATCGAGCACCCGTGGGTATCGCGCTCCATCGAAAACGCGCAGCGCAAGGTGGAAGGCCGCAACTTCGACATCCGCAAACAGCTGCTGGAATACGATGACGTGGCCAACGATCAGCGCAAGGTGATCTACCAGCAGCGCAACGAGATCCTGGAAGACAGCGATGTCTCCGCCATCGTCACCAATATGCGCGAGAGCGTACTGTCCGACCTGGTAGACCTGCACCTGCCGCCGGAATCGATGGAAGAACAGTGGGATCTGCCGGGCCTGGAACGTGCACTGGAAGCCGAATTCCTGCTGCAGGCCCCGGTAGCGCAATGGCTGCAGGCCGAGCCGACACTGGATATTCCGGACATCAAGCAGCGCATCCTGGACCAGGCTGCCGCCAGCTACGCCGAGAAAGTGGAACTGGTGGGCGCCGAGCAGATGGCGCAGTTCGAGCATGGCCTGGTACTGCAGATGCTGGACAACACCTGGCGTGAACACCTGGCAGCCATGGATCACCTGCGTCAGGGCATCCACCTGCGCGGCTACGCGCAGAAGAACCCGAAGCAGGAATACAAGCGCGAAGCCTTCGAACTGTTCTCCGCCATGCTGGACCGTATCAAGCACAGCGTGGTCAGCGTGTTGATGACCGTGCAAGTGCGCAGCGATGCCGACATGGACGCCGTGACCCCGCACGAAGTGGCAGGCATGGAAATGCACCACGATGCGCTGCTGCCGGATGCCGAAGCGGAAGGCAACCCGTACTCGCCGGAAGCACTGGCAGCACAGGGCATCCGCGTTGGCCGCAACGACCCCTGCCCGTGCGGCAGCGGTCAACGCTACAAACAGTGCCACGGCAAGCTGGCCTAAAACGCTGACTGTCCAGCAAACCGCCAACCGAGGTTGGCGGTTTTTTGTTGCTGCCAGGAAACCATGCCCAACCTCCCCGCCTCCAGCTGGCCTGCCATATTGCTGCTGGCCGCCGCCAGCCTGGCATTGCTAGGCGCGCAGCGCCGCTGCGGCCTGCTGCTGCTGGCGATCAGCCTGCCGACAGCGCTGTGGGGCGGCTGGATGAGCCTCTCCGCGCTGCCGCCACTGCTGCTGGCCGCCGTGCTGCTACCGCGCCAAGGGCTACGGCCTGGCCCTGTTACGCTGGCCGTATTGTGGCTGCTGGCCCTGGCGCTGGGGCTGCACCTGCTGCCCGGCTTTGCCAGCAAGACGCTGTGGCAGGGGCAGCTGGCAGTGGACAGCAGCCCCTACCTGCTGCGCTGGAGCCTGGACAAGCTACTGGCTGGCTGCCTGCTGCTCCTGCTCTATCCGGAGTGGCGTCCAGCTTGCGGCCAACGTTGGCCGCAACTGTTGGCCGCCACCCTGTTGCTGGCACTGGCCGCCATAGCCGCGCTGTTGCTGGGGCTGGTACGTATCGATATGAAATGGCCGCAGTGGTGGCCTTACTGGCTGGCTGGCAACCTGCTGCTCACCAGCGTGGCGGAAGAAGCATTGTTCCGCCGGGCGCTGCCACAGCTACTACCCGCAGCCTGGCCCCCGTTGCAACGAATAGTGGTCTGCAGCCTGTTGTTCGGTCTGGCCCATGCCGCCGGTGGTCCGGCATGGGTGCTGTGCGCAGCCATCGCCGGCATGGCCTATGCACTGATCTATCGTGCCGGCGGCTGGCTGGGCTGGGCCATCCTCACGCATGTCGCCTTCAACAGCCTGCACCTGGCGCTGCTGAGTTATCCGCAGTTGCAATAGACCCCAGTGCTCGGCTGCCGCAGCATGAAAAAACCCCGCCGCAGCGGGGTTTTGCACACAGGGTCAGCCTTGCCGGCTTACACCAGCAGGCAGGAGCTCTGCGAGGCGTCGCTGACGCGATGCAGCACGATGTCTTCCTTGCCGCAACGTTCCTGCGCCAGCGGGCAACGGGTGCGGAACACGCAGCCGGACGGCGGGTTCATCGGGCTGGGCAGGTCGCCTTGCAGGATCTGGATCTGCTTGTTCTTTTCCAGCTTCGGGTCCGGAATCGGAATCGCCGACAGCAGTGCGCGGGTGTACGGGTGGCTCGGGGCGTCGTACAGCGCGTGCTTCTCTGCCAGCTCCATCTCCCGGCCCAGGTACATCACCAGGATGCGGTCGGAGATGTGCTTCACCACTGCCAGATCGTGGGCGATGAAGATCAGCGCCAGGCCCATTTCGCGCTGCAGATCCTTCAGCAGGTTGATGATCTGCGCCTGGATGGATACGTCCAGCGCCGAAACCGGCTCGTCACAGATGATCAGCTTGGGCTCCAGGATCAGCGCGCGGGCGATGCCGATACGCTGGCACTGACCGCCGGAGAACTCGTGCGGGTAGCGGTTGATCATCTGCTCGCGCAGGCCGACCTTGCCCATCATGGCACGCACACGCTTGTCCACCTCGGCGGCGGACAGCTCCGGGCGATGCACGCGCAGCGGCTCGCCGATGATCTGGCCGATGTTCATGCGCGGGTTCAGCGACGCCAGCGGATCCTGGAAGATCATCTGGATGTCCTTGCGCACCGCCAGCCAGTCCTTGTCGCTGCCTTTGCGCAGGTCCTTGCCCATCCACACGATTTCGCCGGATTTTGCCGGGTGCAGGTTGAGGATGGCGCGGGCCAGGGTGGACTTGCCGCAGCCGGATTCGCCGACCACGCCCAGGGTTTCACCGGCGTACAGGTCGAAGCTGACGCCATCGACCGCTTTCAGGGTTTTCTTCGGAGTCCACGGCCAGGCGTTGCTGCTCTTCACCTGGAAGTGCACCTTGACATCGCGGACCGACAGGATGGGCTGGCGCTCAGACATGTGCCTTCTCCTTGATGATCTGCAGTTCGGCTACCGGCTTGTGACAGGCACGCAGCACGGACGGATTGTTGCTGGCGGCTTCCAGCGCCGGCAGTACTTCGGCGCAGTGGGCGTTGGCATGGGCGCAGCGTTCGGAGAACGGGCAGCCCTTGGGCATGTGCGCCATGTTCGGCGGGTTGCCGGGAATGCTCACCAGGGTATCGCCCTCGTGGTCCAGGCGCGGCAGCGCGCCCAAGAGGCCGATGGTGTACGGGTGGCTGGGGCGGTAGAAGATGTCGTCGGCCTTGCCGTACTCCATCACGCGGCCACCGTACATCACCATCACTTTTTCGCACAGGCCGGCTACCACGCCCAGGTCGTGGGTAATCATCACGATGGCGGTGCCGAAGTCACGCTGCAGGTCCTTCAGCAGGCTGAGGATCTGCGCCTGCACGGTCACGTCCAGTGCGGTGGTGGGTTCGTCGGCAATCAGCACTTCCGGCTCGCACAGCAGTGCCATGGCGATCATCACGCGCTGGCGCATGCCACCGGAAAACTCGTGCGGGTACATGTCGATGCGGCGTGCGGCTTCCGGAATGCGTACCGCTTCCAGCAGCTCGATGGCACGCTTCTTCGCCTCGCGACGGGTCATGCCCTTGTGCAGCTGTAGCACCTCGGTCATCTGGCGCTCTACCGTCAGATAGGGGTTCAGCGAGGTCATCGGGTCCTGGAAGATCATCGACAGGCGGTCGCCGCGGATCTTGTTCAGTTCCTTCGGGCTCATCGTCAGCAGGTTCTTGCCGTTGTACAGCGCCTCGCCGGTGGCTTTGCCGTTCTTGGCCAGCAGGCCCATCATCGCCAGCACGCTCTGGCTCTTGCCGGAGCCGGATTCACCAACGATACCCAGGGTCTGGCCCTTTTCCAGCTCGAAGTTCACTCCGTTGACGGCATACACATAGCCATCGGGGGTCTGGAACTGCACCCCCAGGTCTTTTACTTGCAACAGGCTCATGGTGTGCTCCTCAACGATCCTTCGGGTCCAGCGCGTCGCGCATGCCATCGCCAATGTAGTTGGCGCAGTACAGGGTGATGGACAACATGGCTGCCGGGAACAGCAGGATCCACGGTGTGGTTTCCATCACGCCGGTGCCGTCTTCGATCAGCACGCCCCAGCTGGTCATCGGCTCCTGCACGCCCAGGCCCAGGAAGGACAGCACCGACTCGGTCAGGATCACGCCCGGCACGGTCACGGTGGTGTAGATCACCACGATGCCCAGCAGGTTCGGCACCACGTGGCGGAAGATGATGCTGCTGGTGGATACACCGATGGCGCGTGCCGCCTCGATGTACTCCTTGGACTTGATGGACAGCGTCTGGCCACGCACCACGCGCGCCATGTCCATCCACGAGAACACGGTGATGGTCAGCACCACCAGGTAGAACTCGCGGCCCAGCAGGGTCACCATCAGGATGGCGATCAGCAGATAGGGCACGGCGTACATCATGTCCACCAGGCGCATCATGATGGTATCCACCTTGCCGCCGAGGAAGCCGGCAGTGGCGCCCCAGATAATGCCGATGGTCACCGAGGCGATAGTGGCCAGGAGGCCCACCATCAGCGAGATGCGGCCGCCGATCAGGCAGCGCACCAGCAGGTCGCGGCCCAGCTCATCGGTACCGAAGTAGTGACTATTGAGCATGGTAGGCGCCAGGCTCATCGCATCCCAGTCGGTATCTTCATAGCTGTGCGGCAGCACCATCGGGCCGAAGATACAGGCCAGGGTGATCAGGGTCAGGAAAATCAGGCTGACTACGGCAGCCTTGTTGCGGAAGAAGCGGTCGCGGGCATCGCGCCACGGACTGCGGCCGTCCACGGCCACGTTGGCCGCAATGGCTTCGGCCACGGCTTGCTGTTTTTTACGGGACAACATGTTGGGTATTCCTCGTAGCGCTTAGTAGCGAATCTTCGGATCAAGCAGGGCGTAGGCCAGGTCAACCAGCAGGTTGAGCACCACGGCCACCACGGTTACCAGCACCACCAGACCCAGCACCAGGGTGTAGTCGCGGTTGGCCGCACCGTTCACGATCAGCTTGCCCAGGCCCGGCAAGGAAAACACCGACTCGGTCACCACCGCGGAGGTGATGGAGGAAATCGCCAGCGGCCCCAGCACCGATACCACCGGCATCAGCGCCGGCTTCAGCGAGTGACGGAACACGATGGTACGCAGCGGCAGGCCCTTGGCCTTGGCGGTGCGGATGAAGTTGGAGTTCAGCACTTCGATCAGGCTGCCACGCATCACGCGGCCGATGGTGGACACGTTGATGAAGGTGAGCAGCGCCATCGGCAGCAGCATGTAGGCCAGCTGGAAATCGTTCCAGCCACCGGCCGGCGATACCTTCAGCCAGATGGCGAACACCATGATCAGTACCGGGCCGATGATGAAGGACGGGAAGGCACTGCCCAGGTTGCCGATCAGCATCACCAGGTAATCGATGATGCTGTTCTGGCGCAGCGCGGCAATGATGCCGAGACCGACACCGATGAACACCGAAATCAGCAGCGAGCCGCCGCCAATGGCCAGCGATACCGGCAGCGCATTGGCCACCAGGTCGTTCACGCTCCAGTCGGCGTAGCGGAAAGAGGCGCCCAGGTCACCCTGCAGCAGGCTCTTCAGGTAATAGAGGTATTGCTGCCACAGCGGCAGGTCCAGGTGATACTTGGCCTGCAGGTTGGCCAGCACGGCTTCGGACACCTTGCGTTCGGTATCGAACGGGCCGCCCGGGGTGGCGTGCAGCATCAGGTAACAGACAGTGATGACGAGCAACAGCGTGGGTATCGTCATCAGTACGCGGCGAAAAGCGTAAGACCACATATCAGGGAGACTCCAAGTCGGGGAGGGAGTTCGTCTGGTCGGTGCGAGTGCGTGCAAGCACCCGCCTGTCTCTTGTGGGGACAGCCGGCACCAGACTCACCGACAGCACTACTAACAACTATAAGCCGGGCTTCCGTGGTACGGGGCCCGGCCTTGGCGGACAGGGGAGGTCACCCTCCCCCACGACATCACGCGCTTAGTGCTTGATGATGTACAGGTCCTTGTTGCGGTAACGATCCATCGGGTTCTTGGTGGAGTAACCACCAACGTAGGACTTCACCAGACGCGGTACGGTGTACTGCAGCAGCGGGATCATCGGGTAGTCATCCATGATCATCTTGGTAGCCTGGGTCAGCAGTTGCTTGCGCTTGGCGGCATCCTTGGACTGGTTGCCCTGCTTGATCAGCTCTTCTGCCTTCGGGTTGCAGTTGCCGTTGTCGTTCTGGTCGTTGCCGCACTGCACCAGCGCCAGGAAGGTGGTGGCGTCGTTGTAGTCGGCTACCCAGCCGTTACGGGCGATCTGGTAGTCACCGTCATGGCGCTTCTTCAGCAGCACCTTGAACTCCATGTTTTCCATCTCGGTATCCAGGCCGAGCTTGGACTTCCACTCGGAAGCGGCGAAGATCGCCATCTTCTTGTGGTATTCACTGGTGTTGTAGGTGAACTTGATCTTGGTGCCCGGCTTCACGCCTGCAGCTGCCAGCAGCTTCTTGGCTTCGGCAACGCGCTGCGCCATCGGCCACTTGGCCCAGTCGTAAGTGGTCACGTCGGCACCGGCGGTACCACGCACCACTACGCTGTAAGCCGGAACCTGGCCGTCAGCAGTGATCTTGGAGGACAGGATGTCGCGGTCGATGACCATGGACAGCGCCTTGCGTACGCGGATGTCCTTCATCATCGGGTCCTTGGCGTTCAGACCGTAGTAACGCAGGCCCAGCATCGGGGCATTGCGGATATCTTTCGGCAGTTCGGCCTTGTACTTCTCGTAGGTGCCCGGGGGCAGCTGGTATACCCAGTCGTTTTCGCCGGACTGGAACAGTTTCACGTCGGCGAAACCGTCTTCAACCGGCAGGTAGGTTACCTTGTTCAGCTGTACGTTGGCCTTGTCCCAGTATGTCGGGTTCTTTTCGATGACCAGCTTGCTGTTCACCATCCACTCTTTCAGCACGAAGGCGCCGTTGCTTACCAGCTTGCCCGGCTTGGTCCAGTCCTTGCCGAACTTCTCGATAGCGGCTTTCGGTGCCGGGCCCAGCTGGGTGTTGGACACCAGCTCCGGCATGAAGGCTACCGGGTACGGGGTCTTGATTTCCAGGGTGTACTTGTCGATTGCCTTGACGCCGACTTCGCTCAGCGGCTTCTTGCCTTCGGCGGCTTCCTGGCCGTTCACCAGGAAGATGCCGTAGGTGGTGGCGTACGGAGATGCAGTTTTCGGATCCAGGAAGCGGCGGATGCCGTAAACGAAGTCGTCAGCGGTAACGTTGCCGCCATCGGACCACTTGGCGTTCTTGCGCAGCTTGAACACCCAGGTAGTCGGATCGGTCTGTTTCCAGGACTCGGCTACACCCGGTACTACCTTGCCATCGGCGTCGGTAGCAGTCAGACCTTCGAACAGGTCACGGGCAATGTTGTTGGCGCCAACGGATTCGGCCAGGGCCGGGTCCAGGGATTCGGCTTCGGAACCGTTGTTACGGATCAGTTCCTGCTTGGCAGCCAGTTGTACACCAGCCGGCACCTTGGCGGCCAGGGCGCTCGGGGCAACCAGGGCCAGGGCAACGGCGGAAGCTACTACGCTGATAGTCATCGCTTTTTTCATATTCTCCTGCTCTCCTTGAACAAGAAACGACCTGCTTGCCGCAGGTCGTTCTGAAAAACAATCTGTGTGGATACAGTACGCAAAGGCGAGGCCATTATGCACAGCACACATAGCTGCCACAAGATAGAAAACCCGGTTTTGTCGCTAAACCCCCGCCAATGCGTAGCATTTCATACATAGAAATGTGGTAAACACACCATTTTCATGCCAAGCCATGAGTTTAGATCATGGCAGGCATCGCCAGTGAACATGCTCGCCGGCCCGCAACGGCACCAGTTCCTCTTCACCATAGGCAAGAGTAGCCGGAACCTGCCAGCTTTCTTTGACCAGCGTCACGCTATCGGCATTGCGGGGCAGGCCATAAAATGCCGGGCCGTTGAAGCTGGCGAACGCTTCCAGCTTGTCCAGTGCCCCCGCCTGCTCGAAGGCCTCGGCGTACAGCTCGATGGCGGCATTGGCGGTGTACATGCCGGCGCAGCCACAGGAGTTTTCCTTGGTGTGGCGGGCGTGCGGCGCGCTGTCGGTACCCAGAAAGAACTTGCTGCTGCCGCTGGTAGCAGCGGCGACCAGTGCCTCGCGATGCACTTCGCGCTTCAGCACCGGTAGGCAGTAGTGATGCGGGCGGATGCCGCCGGTGAATAGCGCATTGCGGTTCATCAGCAGGTGATGGGCGGTAATGGTGGCCGCCACATTGTCCGGCGCGGCAGCCACGTACTCGGCAGCCTGGCGGGTGGTGATGTGCTCGAATACCACGCGCAGCTGCGGCAGGCGCTGCATCAGCGGCTCGAATACGGTATCGATGAACACGGCCTCGCGGTCGAACACGTCCACCGCCGGGTCGGTCACTTCGCCGTGCACCAAGAGCGGCATGCCCACTTCCGCCATGGCTTCCAGCGCTACCATGGCATTGGCCACGTCGCGCACGCCGGCGTCGGAGTTGGTGGTGGCGCCGGCCGGGTATAGCTTGATGCCGTGCACGAAGCCGCTGGCCTTGGCCTTGCGCACTTCTTCCGCGGTGGTGGTCTCGGTCAGATACAGCGTCATCAGCGGTTCGAACTTGCTACCGGCCGGCCGCGCGGCCAGGATGCGCTCGCGGTAGGCGGCGGCGGCTTCCACCGTGGTGACCGGCGGCTTGAGGTTGGGCATCACGATGGCGCGGCCCATCTGGCGGCAGGTATCCGGCAGCACCGCCTGCATGGCGATGCCGTCACGCAGGTGCAGGTGCCAGTCGTCCGGACGGGTAATGGTCAGTTTCATGTCGGGCCTTTCTGTTCGGTATGGATGAATCCGGTAGGGTTGGCCGCAAGCTTATTTGCGGCGGATAACCAGCAGGTATTTGCCTTCCGCAGTCACCGCGGACTCCAGCAACTGGTTGCCGGTCTGGCGGCAGAAGGCCTCGAAATCCTTGGGGGCGCCCGGGTCGGTGGCAATCACCGACAGCACCTGGCCAGTTTCCATGCTGGCCAGTGCCTTCTTGGATCGCAGGATCGGTAACGGACAATTGAGGCCGGAAAGATCCAGCTGTTGATCTGCTTGCATAGTCGCTCCGTGCACGCTTAGTCGCTACAATAAACCGGTCATTTTAATGAGCTTGCCCGCAAAACCCCAGCCATGTGCATCATTGCCCTTGCCTACAAGACCCCGGCCCTTGGCCCGCTGGTGCTGCTCGCCAATCGCGACGAGTACTACCGCCGCCCAGCCGCGCCACTGGATTACTGGCAGGATGCACCGCAGACCCTTGGCGGGCGCGACCTGCAGGCTGGCGGCAGCTGGCTGGCCATCGATACCCGTGGTCGCCTGGCGGCGGTAACCCACATCCGCGACGGCCGGCCCCAGTCACCGCCCGCTCGTTCGCGCGGCGAGCTGGTGCAGCGCTTCGTTACCGGCGATGAGGATGCGCTCAGCTATGCACAGTGGCTGCGCGAGCATCGCCACGAATTCGGGCCATTCAACCTGTTGTTCGGCAGTTATAACGATCTGCTGCACTTCAGCAGCCGCAGCGGCCAGCTCAACCGGCTCAACCCTGGCATTCATGTACTGTCCAATGCCGAGATGGATACGCCATGGTTCAAGAGCGAGCGGCTGCGCGGCCACCTGCAGACCCTGCGCCGCCCGCCGGCCGAAGCCGAGGTACTGCCCTGGCTATGCGACCGCACCGCGGCCGAGGTGGCGGAACTCCCCAATACCGGGGTCGGTCTGGCACTGGAGAAACTGCTGTCCCCTGTTTTTATCGTAGGCCGCGACTACGGTACGCGCGCCTCATCGCTGCTGACGGTCACCGCGCGCGGTGATGTCGGCTTTGCCGAAGTGAGCTGGGACATGAGTGGCCGCGAAACCGGTCGCCGTCGCTACCAGTTCACTGTCGGTATTCCCAGGAGATCAATTTGAACAAGTTTGCATGCAGCGCGCTGTTGTTGCTGCTATCGGCACAAGGTATGGCGGCCTTCAATCTGGACAACCGCAAGCCGAATGCCTATGTGATGGAAAACGACAAACCGTGGGTGGAACAGGAGCAGGCACTGGTGCCCTATCCGCTGCAGCCACAATGGCTGCAGCTGGAGATGCCGGTCACCATCCGGCCGCAGATTTTCGTCAATACCGCGGACCTGCAGCTTGGCCCCGACCAGGTGATCCGCTTCTCCCTGCGCCAGGCCAGCAAGAGTGGGGTAGAGAATATCAGCCGTGAAGGCCTGCTCTGCGAGCAGCGCAGCTATCGCAGTTATGCCTTCGGCGACCCGGTCAACAAGCGCTGGATCAGCTCGCAGAACAGTCAGTGGCGCAAGCTGGATGTCAGCGACCTGCTGCGCCGGGAGCTGGTGACAATCCTGTGTCCGCAAGGCTGGACGCCAGCAACAGCCGCCGAAGTGATCACCAATCTGCAACGCGCAGGCAAAGCACAGTAAACGTAAGCCGTGATCAGTCGATCACGGCTTTTTATTGTTCACCACCCGCTACTCCACCTCAGGCAGGCGGTGGAAGCTGGACGGCACCTGCTCCGGCTGGCTGAAGGACACAAACTCCCAGGCATCCGGAGTATCCAGCAACACGCGCAGCAGCTTGTTGTTGAGTGCATGGCCGGATTTGTGGCCACTGAAGGCGGCAATCAGCGGATGGCCGACGATGTACAGATCGCCGATGGCATCCAGAATCTTGTGACGCACGAACTCGTCCGGGAAGCGCAGCCCCTCCGGATTGAGCACGTACTCGTCGTCGATCACGATGGCGTTGTTGAGGTTGCCGCCACGACCAAGCCCGTGCTGACGCATGTATTCCACCTCGTGCATGAAGCCGAAAGTGCGCGCGCGGCTGATCTCGTCGATATACGAGCGGCTGGCGAAATCGATATGCACCTTCTGCGGTGCGCGGTTGAACGCCGGGTGGTTGAATTCTATCGATAGCTCCACGCTGAAGCCCTCGTGCGGCAGCAGTTTCACCCACTTGTCGCCTTCCACCACTTCCACCGGCTTTTTCACCCGGATGAACTTCTTCGGTCTGGCCTGTTCCTCGATGCCAGCCGTCTGCAACAGGAAGATGAACGGTGCGGCAGAGCCATCCATGATGGGAATCTCTGCCGCCGTTACATCGACAACCACGTTATCAATGCCCAGCCCTGCAAAAGCGGACATCAAATGCTCGATCGTGCCGACACGCACGCCGGTGTCTGTCACCAGCGTCGAGGAGAGGCGCGTGTCGTTCACGAGCGACGGTTGTACCGCCACCTCGACCGGCGCGGGCAGGTCGGTGCGGCGAAAGACGATGCCGGTATCGGGCGCAGCCGGGTGCAGGGTGAGTTTCACCCGCTCGCCGGAGTGCAAACCAACGCCGGTTGCGCTGATCGTCTGTTTCAGCGTGCGCTGCAGGATCATGAATACATCCCTGACAAATTGATTGCGGCAATGTTATCACAGGGCCTTTTACGCCCCGATTGATTCAGCCACCGCCTTCAATAAGCAGGAACTATCAGTCTGCCTGTTTGCGCAGGAATGCCGGAATGTCGTAGGACTCGCTCACTTCCGGATCGGAAAAGTCCGCCGACATCGGTGCGCGGCGGTTGCGGCCACCACGGATCACTGCCGGCGCTTCCAGATCGGCGTAGTTCACTTCCATTGCGACATTGTCGGTACCGGTCTTCAGCACCTTGATGTAATCCGGGCGCTCGGTGCGACCGGACTGCGGCTTCTGGCCCAGGCCGGTAGCGATCAGCGTCACGCGGATGGTGTCTTCCGGCATGTCTTCCACTTCGGCGGTACCGAACTTCACCTGTGCATCTTCGTCGGCGTACTGACGGATGATGCTCATGATCTCGCGGTATTCGCTCATCTTCAGGCAGCCAGGGGCGGTGGAGATGTTCACCAGCACGCCACGTGCGCCTTCCAGGGTGATGTTATCCAGCAGCGGGCTGGCCACGGCCTGCTCGGCGGCCACGCGGGCGCGGTCGATGCCGGAAGCGTAGGCGGAACCCATCATTGCCAGGCCCATTTCACCCATCACCGCGCGCACGTCGGCAAAGTCGACGTTGATCAGGCCCGGGCAGGTAATCACTTCCGAAATACCGGCTACCGCGCCCTTGAGCACGTCGTCGGCGGCGCGGAAGGCTTCGCGCATGGTCACGTCTTCGCCCAGCACTGCCATCAGCTTCTCGTTCGGGATCACGATCAGCGAATCCACGTGCTTCTTCAGCAGGTCGATGCCATCGCCGGCCACGCGGGTGCGGCGGCCTTCGTGTTCGAACGGACGGGTCACCACGCCCACGGTGAGGATACCCAGTTCCTTGGCCACTTCGGCCACTACCGGAGCCGCACCGGTACCGGTACCGCCACCCATGCCGGCGGTAACGAACACCATGTTGGCGCCACGCAGCATCTCGGCGATGCGCTCGCGGTCTTCCAGCGCGGCACTGCGGCCAACCTCCGGGTTGGCGCCGGCACCCAGACCACGGGTCAGGTTGTTACCCAGCTGCATCTTCAGCGCGGCCTTGTTGCGCTGCAGAGCCTGGGCATCGGTATTGGCGCAGATGAATTCCACGCCGGATACCTTGCTGTCGATCATGTTGTCGATGGCGTTGCAGCCGCCACCGCCGACACCGATCACCTTGATGACTGCCGCACTGGCAGTCTCCTGCATTACTTCGAATACCATGCCGCTCATTTTTCCTCTCCTGTAAAAAGATGAGCTATTGACGGACTACTTAAGCTGTTTGCTACCTGAAACCTGCACGATCAGAAGTTGCCGGCAAACCATGCCTTCATCTTCTGGAACATCTGCCCCACTCCACCGTTGTCGGCCTTGTGGCCGCTGCGGGGCTGCATCTGGTCCTTGCCGTACAGCAAGAGGCCCACGCCGGTCGAGAAGCGCGGGTTCTTCACTACCTCGGACAAACCACCTACATACTTCGGTACGCCGATGCGCACCGGCATGTGGAACACTTCTTCCGCCAGCTCCACCATGCCCGGCATCAGGCTGGCGCCACCGGTCAGCACCATGCCGGAGGACA
Organism: Vogesella amnigena; assembly: GCF_042648905.1. NCBI lineage: Bacteria > Pseudomonadati > Pseudomonadota > Betaproteobacteria > Neisseriales > Chromobacteriaceae > Vogesella > Vogesella amnigena. Next base: position 176,182 of record NZ_JBHRYH010000021.1, read on the forward strand.
GCACTTCCTCGAAACCACTGCGGCGCAGCTCCTGCTGCACCAGCTGGAACAGCTCTTCCACCCGCGGCTCGATCACTTCGGCCAGGGTGGCGCGCGACATCTGGCGCGGGCCGCGTTCGCCCACGCCCGGCACCTCGATCATCTGTGACGGGTCGGCCAGGCCTACCAGCGCCACGCCATGCTGGATCTTGATGTCCTCGGCTTCCTTGGTCGGGGTGCGCAGCGCCATGGCGATATCGTTGGTGATCTGGTCGCCGGCAATCGGAATCACCGCGGTATGGCGGATGGCGCCGTTGGCATACACCGCGATATCGGTGGTACCGCCGCCGATATCGATCAGGCACACGCCCAGCTCGCGCTCGTCCTCGGACAGCACGGCGTTGGCCGAGGCCATCGGCTGCAGCACCAGGTCGGACACTTCCAGCCCGCAACGACGCACGCACTTGGCCACGTTCTGCGCGGCGGATACCGCGCCGGTGACGATGTGCACCTTGGCTTCCAGCCGCACGCCACTCATGCCCAGCGGCTCGCGTACGCCTTCCTGGCCGTCGATGCTGTATTCCTGGGTCAGGATGTGCAGCACCTGGTGGTCCGGCGGAATCGACACCGCGCGTGCGGTTTCGATCACGCGGTCGATATCCATCTGGGTGACTTCGCGATCCTTGATCGCCACCATGCCGTGCGAGTTCACACTCTTGATGTGGCTGCCGGCAATGCCGGTAAACACCTCGTTGATCTTGCAGTCGGCCATCAGCTCGGCCTCCTCCAGCGCGCGCTGGATCGCCTGCACCGTGGATTCGATATTCACCACCATGCCGCGTTTCAGACCGCGCGACGGCACCTGGCCCATGCCGACGATATTGATCTGCCCTTCTTCCAGCACTTCCGCCACGATCGCTACGATCTTGGACGTGCCGATATCCAGGCCGACCAGCATGTTCTTGCTTTCCTTAGGTTTGCTCACCTGTCACTCCAAGCTCAAAGCTTCTTTGCTGCCACCGGCGGCGCCTTGTAATCAGGCATCCGCACGGCGAATCCGTTGGGATAACGCAGGTCCACATAGCTGATGTGGTAGGGCAGCGTGGCCAGGCTTCTCGGCCAGTGCAGCGCAAACCGCGCCAGCCGCTCCTCTACCGCGCCACGCCCCAGTTCCAGCGTGATCCCGTTATCCAGTTCCATCCGCCACGCCTCGCGTTCCGACAACCACAGTCGAACCGGCTGCAGGCGTACCGGCATCAGCTGCTGCCTTGCGGCCAACAGCATCTTCACCATTTCCTTTTCCGTCGCCGCCGGGCCGAACAGCACCGGCAGCGGCTGATCGCTGGCGGCATCGAACCAGCGACCTTCGGTGCTGATCAGCCCCGAATCCCCCCACCGCGCCAGCGCCACGTGCTCGCTGACCCGGATATCCAGCTGGTCCGGCCAGGTGCGCCGCACCTGTACCTGACGCACCCACGGCAGCTTCTCGAACGCGGCGCGGGTCTTGTCGATGTCCAGCGTGAAGAACGTGCCGGTCAGCTCGTTCTGCGCGATGTACTTCAACTGCACCGGCGTTACCTTGCTCACTTCCCCACCGATGTGAATCCGCTTCACCGGGAACAGCGGGGCATGTGTCAGCCAGTAGCCCCCGGCATACAGCAACATCAACAACGAGGCGGTCAGCAGCAGGTTGGCCACTGCCCGCAGTACTGCATGGTTATCCCACATGAGCGGCTGCCAGCACCTTCACGCACAAATCTTCGTACCCGAGGCCTTCCGCCCGCGCTGCCATCGGCACCAGGCTGTGGCTGGTCATGCCCGGGTTGGTGTTCACTTCCAGCAGGTAGATGCCGCCCTGCTCGTCCATCAGGAAATCCACCCGCGCCCAGCCGCGGCAACCCAGTACGCGGAAGGCCTGCAGCGCCAGCTCGCGTGCGCGCTGCTCTACTTCCGGCGCCAGCCCGGACGGGCAGCGGTACACGGTGTCGTCGCGGAAGTACTTGGCCTGGTAGTCGTAGAACTCGGTGGCCGGCTCGATCTTGATGGTCGGGTAGGCCTTGTCGTCGATCACCGCACAGGTGAACTCGCCACCGCCAATGAACTGCTCGGCGATCACGATGCTGTCGTACTTGCGGGCTTCCTCGTAGGCAGCCTTCAGCTCGCCGGCATTTTTCACCTTGGTCACGCCGATGCTGGAGCCTTCGGTGGACGGCTTCACGAAAATCGGCAGGCCCAGTTGCTGCTCGATGGCGGCGAAATCGCTGTTGTCGTTCAGCAGTTCGAAGGCCGGAATCGGCAGGCCGGCGCCCTTCCACAGCAGCTTGGTGCGCCACTTGTCCATGCAGATGGCCGAGGCCAGCACACCGCAGCCGGTGTAGGGCATGCCCATGGCTTCCAGCGCGCCCTGCAGGGTGCCATCCTCGCCGAACGGGCCATGCAGGATGTTGAACACGCGGCTAAAGCCCTCTTCCTGCAATGCCGACAGCGGCTGTTCCGACGGGTCGAACTTGTGCGCATCCACGCCCTTGCTCTGCAGTGCGGCCAGCACGCCGCTGCCGCTCATCAGCGACACTTCGCGCTCCGCCGAGCTGCCACCCATCACTACTGCCACTTTGCCAAACTGCTTCATCTTGCTTCCTTGCTGCCGCGTGTAGCGCACGCGGCCAACCTTCTGTCTGTGTCAGGCCTTGGCGGCGGATACCAGCTTGGCCGGAATACCGCCGATGGAACCGGCGCCCATGGTGATCACCACATCGCCGTCGCGGGCGATATCGCTGATGGTCTGCTGCATGTCGACGATCTGTTCGACGAACAGCGGCTCCACCTTACCGCCCACGCGCACCGCACGCGCCAGCGCGCGACCGTCGGCGGCCACGATCGGCGCTTCGCCGGCGGCGTACACCTCGGCCAGCAGCAGTACGTCCACGGTGGACAGCACTTTCACGAAATCTTCGAACAGGTCGCGGGTGCGGCTGTAGCGGTGCGGCTGGAAGGCCAGCACCAGGCGCTTGTCCGGGAAGGCGCCACGCACGGCGGCCAGGGTGGCGGCCATTTCCACCGGGTGGTGGCCGTAATCGTCGATCAGGGTGTAGCTGCCACCCTCTTTTGCAGCGACATCGCCGTAACGCTGGAAGCGGCGACCCACGCCGGCAAACTCGGCCAGCCCCTGCTGGATGGCGGCCACGTCGGCGCCGCATTCCAGGCCGATGGCGGTAGCAGCCAGCGCGTTCAGCACATTGTGGCGGCCCGGCATGTTGAGGGTGATCGGGAAGCGCAGGTCTTCGCCTTTCACCACCACATCGAAATGCATGCGACCGGCGTCGGCTACCACGTTCTCGGCGTAGATGTCGGCACTGTCGTCCAGGCCATAGGTGGTAACCGGCTTTTTCAGCGCCGGCACGATGCTGCGCACGTGCTCGTCATCCACGCACAGCACCGCGCGGCCATAAAACGGCAGGCGGTGCACGAAATCGATGAACGCCTGCTTCAGCTTGTCGAAGCTGTGGTCGTAGGTGTCCATGTGGTCGGCATCGATATTGGTGATCACCGCCATCACCGGCTGCAGATGCAGGAAGGAGGCATCGGATTCGTCGGCCTCGGCCACCAGGTATTCACCGCTGCCCAGGCGGGCATTGGTACCGGCGGCGGTGAGCTTGCCACCGATCACGAAGGTCGGATCCAGCTTGGCCGCCCCCAGCACCGATGCAGTCAGGCTGGTGGTGGTGGTCTTGCCGTGGGTGCCGGCAATGGCGATGCCCTGCTTGAAGCGCATCAGCTCGGCCAGCATCATCGCGCGCGGAATCACCGGGATATGGCGCGCCTGGGCTTCCATGACTTCCGGGTTGTCCGCCTTCACCGCGGTGGAGGTCACCACCACGTCGGCGCCCTGGATATAGGTGGCGTCGTGGCCGAAGTGGATGCGCGCACCCTGCTCGGTCAGGCGCTTGGTGGCGGCATTGTCGGCCATGTCGGAACCGGACACGGTGTAGCCCAGGTTCAACAGCACCTCGGCGATACCGCACATGCCCACGCCGCCGATACCGACAAAGTGAATGTGTTTGACGCGATGTTTCATGATGTCTTCTCTTGCTCGGGTCCCGTCGGGCCCCTGTCCTATTCGCTATCCGCCAGTGCCTGGCACAGATCTGCCACCCGGGCTGCCGCCGCCGGCCTGGCCAGCGTGCGTGCCCGTGCGGCCATCTGCTGCAACTGCGGGCGGTCCAAGCCAGCCAGCAGCGCAGCCAGTTGCTGCGGGTTCATATCCTGCTGCGGCAGGTGGATGGCGGCGCCATTGGCTGCCATCCACGCCGCGTTGTCACGCTGATGCGAGGTGGTGGATACCACCAGCGGCACCAGAATGCTGGGCACGCCGGCGGCACACAGTTCGCTGACGGTGATCGCGCCGGCACGGCACAGGATCACGTCACACTCGGCCAGCAGCGCGGCCATGTTGTCGATGAAGGGCAGCAGCGTTACGTCGCGGCCAACCTTCAACCCGGCGCTGGCATATGCCTGCTCCACCGCCGCAAAATTCTTCTCGCCGGTCTGGTGCGTGAGCAGCGGCCGGGCTTCTGCCGATAGCAGCGCCATTGCCTGCGGCAGGGTGTCGTTCAGCACCTTGGCTCCCAGGCTGCCCCCCACCACCAGCACGCGCAGCGGGCCAGTGCGGCCGGCAAAACGCTCGGCCGGTGCCGGCATCTGTTCGATCTCGGCCCGTACCGGGTTACCGGTAACCACGGCCTTTTTCAGTTGCGCCGCCTCGCCATCGAAGCCACAGGCCAGATGATCGGCAAACGGCAGCAGCGCCTTGTTGCTCAGCAGCAGCCCGGCATCGGCATTCACCATCACCAGTGGTTTCCACAGCAGTGCGCCGGCCAGACCAGTGGGCAGGCAGACATAGCCACCCATGCCCAGCAGCACGTCCGGGCGATGCTGGAACATCAGCTTCAGGCTTTGCACGAAGGCCACGCCCAGTTGCAACACGCCTTTCAGCGAGCCGAACAGCCCCTTGCCACGCACACCGTGGAACGGCAGGCGTATCAACGGGAAACCAGTAGGCGGCACCAGCTTGTTTTCCATGCCACGCTCGGTACCCACCCACACCACGTCCCAGCCACGGCTTTGCAGCTCGCGTGCCACCGCGATGCCGGGGACGATGTGTCCACCCGTGCCAGCTGCCATTACCAGGACCGTACGCTTTGCCATGTTTACCTTCTCTGCCTTTGTCTTTACCTGCGGCCAACGTTGGCCGCGGGGTACATCGTTAACATCCAACTTCTGTGTTTCTGTGCCGCTGCGCGGCTTTCAACCTTAAAACCCAACTTCTGTTTTTCCTTCGCGGCTATCGCCGCTCGGGCAAACCACCGGCTGCGCCGCTGCGCGGCTTTAAAACCCAAAACCGGTTTTCCCTTCGCCGCTTTGCGGCTCGGGCAAACAGGCGCCTGCTCGCTACGCTCGTGCTCCTTGCGGAGCCATGCGGTGCTTCAAACCTTGAAGCCCCGCATCAAGCGCCTGTTTTCATAATCCACTCTCAGCAACACTGCCAGCGAAGCGAGGTTGCACAGCATCGCCGAGCCACCAAAGGACATCAGCGGCAGGGTCAGACCCTTGGTCGGCAGCAAACCCATGTTCACGCCAACGTTGAAGAAGGTCTGGATGCCCAGCCAGATGCCGATGCCCTGTGCCACCAGCGCCTGGTAGTAACGCTCCAGCTTTTTCGCTTCCACGCCGATGTGGAAGGCGCGGCGCACGATCCAGGCATACAGCCCCAGCACCACGCAGATACCGACAAAACCAAACTCCTCCGAAATCACCGCCATGATGAAGTCGGTATGTGCCTCCGGCAGGTAGAACAGTTTTTCCACGCTGCCGCCCAGCCCCACGCCGAACCATTCGCCACGGCCGATGGCGATCAGCGAATGGCTGAGCTGGTAGCCCTTGCCATACGGGTCGTCCCACGGGTCGAGAAAGCCCAGCACCCGCTTCAGCCGGTACGGCGAGGTAATGATCAACAGCGCGATCGCCACCACCGCCATGCCGGCCAGGCCGGCGAAGATGCGCAGGTTGATGCCACCGAGAAACACGATGCCCATGGTGATGCTCATCACCACCATCAGTGCGCCGAAGTCCGGCTCTGACAGCAGCAGCAATGCCACGATCACGATGGCCATCAGGATCGGCAAAAAGCCCTGGCGGAAGCTGTGCAGCTTGGCAGCCTTGCGCACGGTGTAATCGGCGGCGTAGATCGCGGCGGCCAGCTTCATCACTTCCGACGGCTGCAAATTCAATACAAACAGGTTGATCCAGCGCCGCGAACCGTTCACCACCTTGCCGATACCCGGAATCAGCACCAGCAGCAGCAGGAAACCGGCGAACAGAAAGAACTTGCCGGCGTACTGCTGCCACCAGGCGGTGGGAATCTGGAACGTCATCCAGGCACCCACCAGGCCAATGGTCATGAAGATCATGTGGCGGAACAGGTAGAAATAACGGTTGTTGGTAGCCGGGTCGGCCTCGGCATAGGCAATCGACGCCGAGTACACCATCACCAGGCTGATGGACAGCAGCAGCGCAATCGCCCACATCAGCGCTTCGTCGAGCGCCGTGAGGGCAGAAACACCGTTGCGCTGGCTCAGGCTGACCATCAGTTGCCGCCCTCCGCCTTGATCGCTGCCACGGTGTCGATGAACACCTGGGCGCGATGCGCGTAATTCTTGAACATGTCCAGGCTGGCGCAGGCCGGCGACAGCAGCACCACGTCACCGCTTTGCGCCTGCGCGGCGGCGGTGCGGGTGGCGTCTTCCAGCGTGGCGCAATCGATCAGCGGCACGCCACTGCCTGCCAGCGCGGCGCGCAGCTGCGGCGCATCACGGCCGATCAGCACCACGGCGCGGGCAATGCGGGCGCAGGCGGCGGCCAGCGGGCTGAAATCCTGGCCCTTGCCGTCACCACCGGCGATCAGCACCACCTGGCGGGTCATGCCGTTCAGCGCTGCCTCGGTAGCACCGACATTGGTGCCCTTGGAGTCGTCGATGAACATCACGCCACCAAACTCGTCCACATATTCCACGCGATGCGCCAGGCCACGGAAGGTTTTCAGTGCCGGCAGCAGCTGTTCGCGCTCCAGGCCGATGGCCTCGGTCAGCGCCAGCGCCGCCAGCGCGTTGGCCGCATTGTGCAGGCCCTGCAGCGGCATGTCGGCGCAGTCGAATACCGGCTGGCCCGCGATGGTAAGCAGGTAACGGCCATCCGTCTGTTGCAGTGCGTAATCGGCCTGTTCGCGCAGCGAGAACCAGCGCAGCGGCCGGCCCGGACGCACCATGGCACGGCAGAACACGTCGTCGCGGTTCAGCACCTGCACGCCGTTGCCGCTGAAAATGGCGGTCTTGCTGTGCGCGTAGTCCAGCAGATCGTGGTACCGGTCGAGGTGATCCTCGGAAATGTTCAGCACGGTGGCGGCATCGGCAGCCAGGCTGCTGGTGGTATCCAGCTGGAAGCTGGACAGCTCCACCACCCATACATCCGGCTGCTTGCCGGCGGCTTCGCGCTCGGCCAGCGCGGTAAGCACCGGCAGGCCGATGTTGCCGCACACCACGGTGTCCTGCCCGGCGCTCTGGCACAGGTGGCCCACCAGGCTGGTAACGGTGCTCTTGCCGTTGGAGCCGGTAATGGCGATCAGCTTGCTGCCTTTGCCGGCGACGGCGCGGCTGAACAGCTCCACGTCGCCCACCACCTCGCCACCACGGGCGGCAAAGGCGGCGATGGCCGGGGTGCGGTTGCTCACCCCCGGGCTCACCATCAGCATGTCGGCGTCGGCGAAAGTGGCGTCGCTGAACGCGCCCAGGCGCAACGCCACGCCCAGCTCGGCGGCAACGTTGGCCGCATTGGCCGGATTGTCGCGGCTGTCGGCGATGGTGACGCGCGCACCATGCGCCAGCAGCCAGCGCGCGGCGGAAACGCCGGTGTCGCCCAGGCCGATAACGATGATGTGGCGGTTGTCGAAGCGCATCACGTAGTCCTTAACGCAGTTTCAGGGTGGCGAGGCCGGCCAGCACCAGCATCATGGTCACGATCCAGAAGCGCACCACTACCTGGGTTTCCTTCCAGCCTTTCAGTTCGTAGTGGTGATGCAGCGGCGCCATGCGGAACACGCGCTTGCCGGTGAGCTTGAACGAGCCCACCTGGATCATCACCGACAGCGCTTCCATCACGAACAGGCCGCCCATGATCAGCAGCACGATTTCCTGGCGCACGATCACCGCCACGGTACCCAGTGCGGCGCCCAGCGCCAGCGCGCCCACGTCACCCATGAATACCTGTGCCGGATAAGCGTTGAACCACAGGAAGCCCAGGCAAGCGCCGCAGATAGCGGCGCAGAACACCACCACCTCGTGCGCGCCCGGCACGAAGGGCATGCCCAGGTATTTGGAGAACACCGCGTGGCCGGCCACGTAGGCGAAGATCGACAGGCCGGCAGCCACCAGCACCACCGGCAGTGCCGCCAGGCCGTCCAGACCGTCGGTGAGGTTTACCGAGTTGGAGGTGCCGACAATCACGAAATAGGTCAGTACGCAGAAACCGATGCCACCCAGCGGGTAGATGATGTTCTTGAAGAACGGCACGATGAATTCGGTGGAAGCCGGCAGCTTGGCAGTGGTAATCAGGAACACCCCGGCAGCGATGGCGATGGTGGATTGCCAGGCCATCTTGAAACGTGCGGAAACCCCGTTCGGGTCCTTGTACACCACCTTGCGCCAGTCGTCGTAGAAGCCCAGCGCGCCGGTACCCAGCGTTACGCCCAGCAGCAGCCAGACATACAGGTTGGACAGGTCGGCCCACAGCAGGGTGGTTACCGTCATCGCCAGCAGGATCAGCGTGCCGCCCATGGTCGGGGTGCCGGTTTTCACCAGGTGGGTCTGCGGGCCGTCCTTGCGGACCGCCTGGCCCACTTTCAGTTCGGTGAGCTTGGCGATTACCCACGGCCCCATCCACAGCGAGATGACCAGCGAGGTCAGCGCCGCCATCACCGCGCGCAGGGTGACGTAGTTCAGGACATTGAAGGCGCGGATGTATTCACCCAGCAGATCGGATAACAGTAGCAGCACGTTTAACCCTTCCCGTGTTCTTGTTGTTGTGCCAGCAGGTGTTCCACCACCCGCTCCATGCGCATGAAGCGCGAACCTTTCACCAGCACGGTACTGTCGCTGGTGATTTGCTGATCCAGTGCGGCCAACAGCGCCGACAGATCATCGAAATACTGCGCGCCGGCGCCATAGGCGTTGGCCGCATGGCGGCTCAGCTCGCCCAGGCACAGCAGCGCTTCGATACCGCGGGCGCGGGCATGCGCGCCAACCTCGGCATGCAAGGCCGGCGCGGTATCACCCAGCTCGCCGATCTGGCCCATCACGAAGATGCGCGGCGCCGGGTAGGCAGCCAGCACATCGATGCCGGCCTTCATCGAATCCGGATTGGCGTTGTAGCTGTCGTCGATCACGCTGGCGCCGCAGGCGGCACGCTTGTGCTGCAGGCGCCCCTTGACGCCGGCAAAGGCCGCCAGCCCGGCGGCGATGGCGGCCAGCGGCACATCCAGCGCCAGCGCCACGGCGGCGGCGGCCAGCGCGTTGCGCACATTGTGCTCGCCGGCTGCCGGCAGGCTGATCGCCTGTTCGCCGGCAGCGCAGACCAGGGTGAAGCGGCAGCCTTCCGGCAGCAGCGTGATATCACGTGCCGTCACATCGCCGCCCTGCAGCCCGAAGCGCAGCTGGCGATGCTGGCCGGCGGCGGCGCTGAAGATCGGCTGCTGTGCGTCGTCGGCATTGATGATGGCCACGCCGTCGGCAGTCAGCCCTTCGAAAATCTCGCTCTTGGCACGGGCAATGTCGGCGGTGCTGTCAAAGCCGCCGCCCAGGTGTGCGCGCATGGCGTTGTTGACCAGCGCCACCTGCGGGCGGGTCAGGCCGCTCAAGTAGCGGATCTCGCCAAAGTGGTTCATGCCCATCTCGATCACCGCGTAGCGATGCGCCGGGCGCAGCGCCAGCAGTGTCAGCGGCAAGCCGATGTCGTTGTTGAAGTTGCCGGCGGTGGCATGCACCGCGGCGTCGCCGGCATGGGCGCGCAGAATGGCGGCCACCATTTCCTTGACCGTGGTCTTGCCATTGGAACCGGTGATGCCGATGCGCTTCACCTCCAGCTGCGCGCACCAGGCGGCGGCCAGGGTGCCCAGCGCCAGGCGCGGGTCGTCAACCTGGATCAGGCTGCCGGCAGCGGCAGCGAAGTCGCGGCGCACCAGGGCGAAGGCGCCCTTGGCCAGCACATCCGCCACAAAGTCGTGTGCGTCGAAGTTGTCGCCTTTCAGCGCCACGAACAGGTCGCCGGCCTGCACCGCGCGACTGTCGGTAACCACGCGCTGGAAGCGAGCGTCGCTGCCGGCCAACTCGCCGGACAGGATGCGGGCGGCTTCACTCAGCAGCAGCATGCTCGGCCCCCCAGGCAGTCAGCGCGTCTTCGGCAACGCGGAAATCGGAGAACGGGTGTTTCACCCCGGCGATGTCCTGGTATTCCTCGTGGCCCTTGCCGGCGATCAGGATCACGTCGCCAACCTGCGCCTGCAGTACCGCCCAGTGAATGGCGGCGGCACGGTCCACTTCCACGTGCCCCGGTGCCTGCATGCCGGCCAGGATGTCGTCGATGATGGCCTGTGGGTCTTCGCTGCGCGGGTTGTCGCTGGTCACCACTGCCACGTCGGCAATGCGCTCGGCAATGCCACCCATGATCGGGCGCTTGCCCTTGTCGCGGTCGCCGCCGCAGCCGAACACGCAGAACAGCTTGCTGCCAGCCGGGCGGATCTCCGCCAGCGTGGCCAGTGCCTTGTCCAGCGCATCCGGGGTGTGGGCGTAATCCACCACCACCAGCGGCTCCAGGCTGCTGCCGATGCGCTGCATGCGGCCGCGCGCCGGCTGGATCTTGCCCAGCACGCGGGCGGCCTCTTCCAGCGATACGCCGTTGGCGCACAGCACGGCGAGACAGGCCAGCATGTTGGCCGCATTGAAGCGCCCCAGCAGCGGGCTCTTGATTTCGGCATCGCCCCACGGGGTGGTAACGCTGAGCTGCAGGCCGTCAAGGTTGGCGGCAAGGCTCAGCGGGCGCACATCGCCCTGCTCCAGCCCGTAAGTGATCACCCGGGTGCGACTGCCATCGATACCGGCGGCAAGCTGGTGGCCAAAGGCATCGTCGGCATTGATCACCGCGTGCTGCAGGCCTTCCCAGTGGAACAGCTTGGCCTTGGAGGCGCCGTACTCTTCCATGCTGCCGTGGTAGTCCAGGTGGTCACGGGTCAGGTTGGTGAACACGGCGGTGCGGAACATCACGCCGTTGACACGGTACTGGTCCAGGCCATGGCTGGAGACTTCCATGCTCACCACGCTGGCGCCCTGGCGGCGGTATTCGGCCAGTTTCTGCTGCACGGTGATCGGATCCGGCGTGGTGTGGGTAGCCTGGGTCAGTTCACCATAGAAGCCATTGCCCACGGTGCCGATCAGCGCTGCCTTCTCACCCAGCAGCGCGTAGGCCTGCGCCAGCCAGTGCGAAATCGAGGTCTTGCCATTGGTGCCGGTAATGCCGATTACCGCCATATCACGGCTGGGGTGGCCATAGATATGCGCGGCAACGATGCCGGCATTGGCACGCAGATCGGCCACCGGCAGGTTGGGCACCTGCCAGGCCGGGTTCCACTGGAAGCCGTCGGCATCATCCCACAGTACTGCGGCAGCACCTTTTTCCAGCGCGGCGGCAATGAAATCGCGGCCATCGGTGTATTCGCCGCGGCAGGCCAGGAACAGGTCGCCCGGCAGCACGCGGCGGCTGTCGGTTTCGACACGGCTCACGGCAACGCCAAGACCCTGCAGTGCAGCAGGGTCCCAGGCCGACAGCTTGATCAGACTGGTTTTCATGTTTCTTCCCGCACTTCCGAAATCTGCTGTTCCGGAATCAGTGTGTTATTGGAGGGAGCGTCAGGCTCTACCCCCAGAATGCGCAGGCTGCCCGCCATGATGTTGGAGAAGGCGGGGCCAGCCACGGTGCCACCGTAGTAGCCGCCGGTAGTCGGTTCATCGATCATCACTGCCACGATCAGGCGCGGCTTGGTGGCCGGGGCGAAGCCGACGAACAGGCCGATGTGCTTGTTGGCCGCATAGTGGCCATCCACCAGCTTGCGCGCGGTGCCGGACTTGCCGGCCACGTGGTAACCCAGCACCTGGGCGCGCACTGCAGTGCCACCCTCCTCGGTAACTGCCACCATCATCTGGCGCATCTTGCGCGCGGTATCCGGCTTCACTACCTGGCGGCCGGGGTTGGCCACCGCCAGCTTGTTGAACGACAGCGGCAGCAGCGCGCCATCGTGGGTAAACACGGTGTAGGCACGCGCCAGCTGCAGCAGGCTGACGGTTACGCCGTAGCCGAAGGACATGGTGGCCTGCTCGATCGGGCGCCAGCCCTGCCAGTCACGCAGCCGGCCGCCGCTTTCGCCGGGAAAGCCGGATTGCGGGCTCTGGCCGAAACCGCTCTGGCGATAGAAAGTCCACATCTGCTCCGGGCTGAACATGGCCGCGATCTTGGAGGAGCCGACGTTGGAGGATTTCTGGATGATGCCGGTAACGGTCAGCGACGGATTGGGGTGCGAGTCACGCACCGTGGCCGGGCCGATCATGTACGGACGGGTATCGAACCAGGTGTCCGGGGTGATCTTGCCGGCATCGATGGCCATGGCCACCGGGAACGGCTTCATGGTCGAGCCCGGCTCGAACATGTCCACCACCGCGCGGTTACGGCGCATTTCCGGCTCCAGCACCGCACGGTTGTTGGGGTTGTAGGACGGGGTGTTGGCCATGGCCAGCACTTCGCCGCTCTGCGCGTCCAGCACCACCACGCCGCCGGCCTTGGCCTTGAACATGTCGGTGGCGGCGGAGAGTTCGCGGAACGCCAGGTACTGGATGCGCTTGTCGATGGACAGTGTCAGCGTCTGGCCGTCACGCGGCGGCTCGATGGCGGCCACGTCCTCGATGATGTGGCCACGACGATCCTTGATCACCGTGCGGCTGCCGGCCTTGCCGGCCAGCATTTTCTGCCGGGTCAGCTCCAGGCCTTCCTGGCCCTTGCCATCCACGCCGGTAAAGCCGATCACATGCGACAGCATTTCACCCGCCGGGTAGTAGCGACGGTATTCCTGCTGCTTGGCGATGCCGGGAATGCCCAGCGCCATTACCTGCTGCGCCAGTTGCGGGCTGATCTGGCGCTTGAGATAGACGAATTCGCGCTTCTTGTCGGCAAACTTGTCCTGCAGCTCCGCCACCGGCATTTCCAGCAGCCGCGACAGGGTAGCCAGCTTGGCGGCCGGTACCGGGCTCATATCCACCGGGCTGGCCCAGATCGACTGCACCGGGGTGCTGATGGCCAGCGGCTCGCCATTGCGGTCGGTAATCACGCCACGTACCGCCTCCAGCACCATGGCGCGACGGAAACGCGCCTCGCCCTGGTTCTGCAGGAAATCCTGCTGCACCACCTGCAGGTAGACCGCGCGCGACAACAGCGCCAGCAACAGCAAGCCCAGCAGCAGCTGCACCATGGCAACGCGACCTGGTGCCAGCCGCATATGCGGCTTGACGGTGTTGCGGATCGGCGGCGAGTACACGCGGCTCATCGCACTCCCTCCGGCGTGATCACGTACACCTGGCGCTGGTTCGGCGTCAGCATGGCAAGACGCGCGCTGGCTGATTTTTCAATCAGCGCATGCGCGCCCCAGGTACTCTGCTCCAGCAGCAACTGGCCGAACTCGACCTGCAGCTGCTTTTCCAGCTTCTGTTCCTTTTCCAGCTCGTAGTACAGGCGGCGCGACAGGTGCTGCGATGTCACTACCGACATCGCGCAGCCGAGCACCGCAGCCAGCAGAACGGCATTGAGCTTGTTGGCGCTCACACCGCCCCCTTCCACTCGCCGGCGGTACGCTCGGCGGTGCGCATGATGGCGCTGCGGGCACGCGGGTTGGCCGCAAGCTCTTCCTCGCCGGCGCGCACGGCCTTGCCCACCGCCTTGATCGGCGCCTCGGCAATATCGGCGGCTCGTACCGGCACCCAGGACGGCAGGCGGTCGGTAGTGCTGGCTTCGCGGATGAAATTCTTGACGATGCGGTCTTCCAGCGAATGGAAGCTGATCACCGCCAGGCGCCCGCCGATGGCCAGGTGCGACACCACCTGCGGCAGTACCGCCTTCAGCTCATCCAGCTCGCGGTTGATGAAAATCCTTATCGCCTGGAAGGTTCGCGTCGCGGGGTCCTGACCTGGTTCCCGAGTGCGGACGTTCTTCCCAACGAGCAGGGCGAGCTCACGCGTCGTTTCGAGGGGACGCTCAGCCCTTTGCGCAACAATGGCTGCTGCGATCTTGCGAGCAAACCGCTCTTCACCATAAGTCTTGATTACCTCTGCAATATCGGCCTCGGCGGCAGTCGCCAGCCATTCGGCGGCAGTGATGCCGCGGGTGGTATCCATGCGCATGTCCAGCGGCGCATCGAATCGGAAACTGAAGCCGCGACGACCATCGTCGATCTGCGGCGAAGAGATGCCCAGGTCCATCAGCACGCCATCCACCTGGCTCACGCCCAGCGCGGCCAGCTCGGTGGCGAAGGTCTCGAAGCCGTTGTGCACGATGGTAAAGCGCGCGTCCTCTGCCGCCAGCGCGGTGGCCACGGCGATAGCTTCCGGATCCTTGTCAAAAGCAATCAGCCGACCCTGCGGCCCCAGTTGGGACAGGATCAGCCGGCTGTGACCGCCACGCCCGAAGGTGCAGTCGACATACACGCCATCCGGACGAATGGCGAGGGCCGCAACGGCCTCGTCTAGCAGCACCGTGCGGTGAACAAATACAGCGTCGGTCAAAGCGTGAAATCTCCAAGATGCTGCGCAAGGTCGGCAGGATCAATCTCAAGGGCTGCGCTGGTCTGATCGTCCCAGCCGGCGGCATCCCACAATTCAAAACGGTTGCCCATCCCCACCAGCGCCACATCCTTGTCCAGCCCGGTCAGCTCACGCAGACGGGCGGGCAGCAGGATACGACCGGCGCTATCCATTTCCAGTGTCTCGGCATGGCCAAGCATCAGGCGCTGGTAGCGTTTCAGCGTGGGGTTGCCGCTGGGCAGGGCCAGCAGGCGCTGTTCGACGGGTTTCCAGTTGGGTTCGGGGTAGATCAGCAGGTGATCGGGAGAGTCGAGGGTAACAACCAGCTTGTGGCCAAACGCTGACAGCAGTGTCTCCCGGTGCCTGGCCGGAATGGCCAGACGCCCCTTGGCATCAAGAGAGACAAGACTTACGCCGCCGATCATTTTGTTTGCACGCTTCGCCGCAAAAGTTAGGGGCCGTCGCCCCACAATTACCCACTTCACCCCACTTTTCGCCACTATAGGGAAACGGGTTTACCCGGTCAACATCGAAAATGGGCAATTCGCCTTTGCGGACAATGACTTACCGGAATGTAAAAAAGCAGAAACCAAAACAAATCAGCGGCTTACAGAAACAACCCGAGAACGGGTATCAAATCATGCCGTTGACAAGATTGGCCACAAGCAAAAAGACAGCGGCGCACCATCAGGTGCGCCGCCGGTTGACAGTCCAGAACGGGATCAGGCCAGTTTCTGCTTCAGGATTTCCTGCACCTGCGCCGGATTGGCCTTGCCCTTGGAAGCCTTCATCACCTGGCCAGCCAGCGCGTTGAGCGCCTTTTCCTTGCCGGCGCGGAACTCTTCCACCGCCTTGGGGTTGGCCGCGATGGCCTCTTCCACCATCTTTTCGATGGCACCGACATCGGACACCTGCTTCAGGCCGTCGCGCTCGATTACCGCATCGGCGGAGAGATCACTCTCCCACAGCGCGTCGAACACCTGCTTGGCCAGCTTGTTGGACAGCGTGCCATCGGCCACGCGCGCCACCAGACCAGCCAGACGCTCGGCCGAGATCGGGCAGGCGGAGACATCCAGCCCCTCGCGATTCAGCCGCGCGGCCACTTCGCCGTTGATCCAGTTGGCGGCCAGCTTGCCCTGGCCGGTGGCCGTGGCCACCGCCTCGAAGTACTGCGCCAGCGCCAGGCTGGAAGTCAGCAGCGCGGCATCGTAGGCGGATACGCCGAATGCCTCGGCAAAACGCGCCTTCATCTGCCCCGGCAGTTCCGGCATTTCGCCGCGGATGCGGGCGATCTGCTCGTCGCTGATGCGCACCGGCAGCAGATCCGGGTCCGGGAAGTAGCGGTAGTCGTGCGCGTCTTCCTTGCTGCGCATCATGCGGGTTTCGCCGCTGTCCGGGTCGAACAGCACGGTAGCCTGCTGGATCTTGCCGCCATCTTCGATGGTGTCGATCTGCCACTGGATTTCGTACTTGATCGCCTGCTCCAGGAAACGGAAGGAGTTCAGGTTCTTGATCTCGCGGCGGGTGCCGAACTCAGCCTGGCCGAATGGGCGTACCGATACGTTGGCATCCACCCGGAAGCTGCCTTCCTGCATATTGCCGTCGCAGACCCCCAGCCAGGTCACCAGGGTGTGCAGTGCCTTGGCGTAGGCCACCGCCTCTTCCGGCGAGCGCATGTCCGGCTCGGACACCACCTCCAGCAGCGGCGTGCCGGCGCGGTTCAGATCGATACCGGTCATGCCATGGAAGTCTTCGTGCAGCGATTTGCCGGCATCTTCTTCCATGTGCGCGCGGGTAACGCGAATCACCTTTTCCTCGTCGCCAACCAGGATCGCCAGCTTGCCGTGCTCGACAATCGGCAGCTCCATCTGGCTGATCTGGTAGCCCTTGGGCAGATCGGGATAGAAGTAGTTTTTACGCGCGAACACGTTCTTCTGGTTGATGGTGGCATCCAGCGCCAGGCCCAGACGGATGGCCTTGTCTACCACCGCCTTGTTCATTACCGGCAGCACGCCCGGCAGCGCCAGTTCCACCAGCGAGGCCTGGGTGTTCGGCTCGGCGCCGAAGGCAGTACTGGCGCCGGAGAAAATCTTGGAAGCGGTGTTGAGCTGCACATGCACCTCAAGACCGATAACGACTTCCCATTTCATTTGGAAAATCCTTTAAAAGCTGGTTTTGCCACGAACCCCAAAAAAGCACGAAAACAAAGGCAACAGGCGAGAGCCTGCAGCATGATTCGTTTCGTGTCCTTTCGTGGTTTTCGTGGCCCCAAAATTACAGCGCCGGGGCGCGGGTGTGCCAGTCGGTGGCCTGCTGGAACTGGTGCGCCACGTTCAGCATGCGCGCCTCGCCAAAGTAGTTGCCGATGATCTGCAGACCCACCGGGCGACCGTTATCGCTGAAGCCGGCCGGCACGCTCATTGCCGGCAGGCCGGCCAGGTTCACCGACAGGGTGTAGATGTCCGACAGGTACATCTGCACCGGGTCGCCGGATTTCTCGCCCAGGTTGAAGGCGGCGGTCGGCGCCACCGGCCCCAGGATCACGTCGCAGCTGGCGAACGCGGCCTTGAAGTCTTCGGCGATCAGGCGGCGAATCTTCTGCGCCTTGATGTAGTAGGCGTCGTAGTAGCCGTGGCTCAGTACATAGGTACCCACCATGATGCGGCGCTTCACCTCGCTGCCGAAGCCTTCGGCGCGGGTCTTCTCGTACATGTCCACCAGGTCCTTGTACTCGCTGGCGCGGTGGCCGTAGCGCACACCGTCGAAGCGCGACAGGTTGGCGGAGGCTTCCGCCGGGGCAATCACGTAGTAGGCCGGGATCGACAGCTGGGTGTTGGGCAGGCTCACTTCCACTACCTCGGCGCCCAGCTTCTTCAGCTCGGCGACAGCGTTATCGATGATGCGGCCAACGTCGCCAGCCAGGCCGGCGGCGAAGTATTCACGCGGCAGACCGACGCGCAGACCGGCCAACGGCTGCGCCAGCTCACGACTGTAGTCTTCCTTGGCGCGCTCCAGGCTGGTGGAGTCGCGCTCGTCGAAGCCGGCCATCACGTTCAGCATCAGCGCGCAGTCCTCGGCGGTCTGCGCCATCACGCCGCCCTGATCCAGCGAGCTGGCGTAAGCCACCATGCCGAAGCGCGATACCACGCCGTAGGTAGGCTTGATGCCGGTCACGCCGCAGTGGCTGGCCGGCTGGCGGATGGAGCCGCCGGTATCGGTGGCAGTGGCCACCGGCGCCAGACGCGCGGCAACTGCCGCAGCGGAGCCACCGGAGGAGCCGCCGGGAATGGCGTTCAGGTCCCACGGGTTCTTCACCGCGCCGTAGAAGCTGTTCTCGTTGGAGGAGCCCATGGCGAACTCGTCCATATTGGCGCGGCCCAGCGTTACCAGGCCGGCGGCCTGGCACTGCTCGATCACGTGAGCGTTGTACGGCGAGATGAAGTTATCCAGCATCTTCGAGCCGCAGCTGGTCTTCCAGCCCTGCTGGCAGAAGATGTCCTTGTGCGCGATGGGCACGCCGGTGAGCGCGCCGGCAGTGCCGGCGGCACGACGCGCATCGGCGGCGGCGGCCTCGGCCAGGGTCTTGGCGCGATCGACGGTGATGAAGGCATTCAGTTGCGGGTTGAGCGCATCGATGCGGTCGAGATAGGCGGTAGCCAGCTCGACCGCGCTGAGCTGGCCGGCGGCCAGTTGCGCGGAAAGCTGTTTCAGCGTGGCGTTAATCATTGTGTGTTGATTTCCGTCCGGAATGACATAAGTGCATGGCTGCAGCCATGCCGGGCAGCCGGGGTTGGCCGCGTTATTCGATTACCTTGGGCACCAGGAACAGGCCTTTTTCCACCTGCGGCGCCACCGCCTGACAGGCTTCGCGGCGATCCGGCTCGGTAACCACGTCTTCGCGCAGACGCAGGCTGACATCCTGCGGGTGCGCCATCGGTTCGATACCGTCGGTATTGACAGCCTGCATCTGCTCGATCAGGCCCAGAATATTGTTCAGCTGCTTGCCGACGGCCTCGATTTCGGCGTCGGTTACGGCGATGCGGGACAGGCGCGCGATTCGCGCAACATCCTCATGAGTCAGCGACATGACACCCTCGTCAAAACCTTTAATAATTCAAGCGTTGTAGGGTATCATAACTGGTTTGATTCACCCAAGAACACATGGTCATTCTGCGGGCCTGCCGGGCGGGTTTCTCGGCTGTCGCGCCTGTTGAACCTTTCGCTCGCACAATGACCAAAACCGCCACTGGTCTCTCCGGCGCCGGATGCGCCGGCACCCACCAAACATTCATTCAGGATCGCCACATGTTTCGTTCGCTCACCGGCTACTTTTCCAATGATCTGGCCATCGACCTCGGCACGGCCAACACCCTGATCTACATGCGTGGCAAAGGCATCGTGCTTGACGAGCCTTCGGTAGTAGCCATCCACAACGACGCGCCCACCAACAAGAAGTCCATCCTGGCCGTGGGCCTGGAGGCGAAAAAGATGCTGGGCCGCACCCCGGGCAGCATCCAGGCCATCCGCCCGATGAAGGATGGTGTGATCGCCGACTTCACCGTGACCGAGCAGATGCTCAAGCAGTTCATCAAGAAGGTCACCCCGAACCGTTTCTTTGCCGCCAGCCCGCGCATTGTGATCTGCGTTCCCTGCGGTTCCACCCAGGTTGAGCGCCGCGCGATCAAGGATTCCGCGCTGGCAGCCGGCGCACGCCGCGTCGAGCTGATCGAAGAGCCGATGGCGGCCGCCATCGGTGCCGGCCTGCCGGTGGAAGACCCGACCGGTTCCATGGTGGTGGACATCGGTGGCGGCACCACCGAAGTGGGCGTGATTTCGCTGGGCGGCGTGGTGTACTCCAACTCGGTACGCGTGGGTGGCGACAAGTTTGATGAAGCCATCATCAACTACATCCGCCGCAACTACGGCATGCTGATCGGCGAAACCACCGCCGAGGAAATCAAGAAGACCATCGGTTCCGCCTTCCCTGGTACCGAGGTGAAGGAAATGGAAGTGAAGGGCCGCAACCTGGCCGAAGGCATTCCGCGCGCCTTCACCGTTTCCAGCAACGAAATCCTGGAAGCGCTGACCGAGCCGCTGAACCAGATCGTGTCCGCGGTGAAGATCGCCCTGGAACAGACCCCGCCGGAACTGGGCGCCGACATTGCCGACAAGGGCATGGTGCTGACCGGCGGCGGCGCGCTGCTGAAGGACATCGACCGCCTGCTGGCCGAAGAAACCGGCCTGCCGGTGTTCGTGGCCGAAGAGCCGCTGACCTGCGTGGTGCGTGGCTCCGGCAAGGCGCTGGACAAGATGGACAAGGTCGGCACCATCTTCACCAACGTGCCTTAATCCGCCACAACCTGACGAGGCACCGCCCGGCCACGGGCGGTGCGTGGTTGCATGAACTTCGCCAACACCCCGAGTTTTGCCAGCCAGGGCCTGGGCCCCGGCACGCGCCTGGCCATGTGCATCGCCGCTTCCATTGCCCTGCTGATCGGCGATAGCCATTTCGGCCTGATGGATCGCGCCCGCGACGGCCTGTCGGTGCTGCTGTACCCGGTGCAGCGCGCCGTCAACCTGCCGCTGGCCGCTGGCCGTCATCTGGGCGACTTCTTTGTCAGCCAGGCCGAGCTGAAAGCGGAAAACGACCGCCTGCGCAGCCTGGAGCTGGCCCAGTCCGGCCGCCTGATGCGGCTGCAGACGCTGGAGCGTGAACTGGCGCAGCTGAAGGCGCTGAACCAGCTCAAGGTTGGCCGCGACAATGGCGGCCAACTGGCGGAGGTGCTTTACACCGCGCGCGATCCGTTCAGCTACAAGATCATCATCGACAAGGGCCTGGATGCCGGCATCCAGCCCGGCCTGCCGGTGATCGACGAGATCGGCCTGATCGGCCAGGTCACCCGCGTGCAGCCACTGACCTCGGAAATCACCCTGATCGTCAACAAGAACCAGATGGTGCCGGTGATGAACCTGCGCACCAGCCAGCGCACCCTGCTGTATGGCTACGGCGGCGGCATCGAAGTACGTTACCTGTCGACGGCTTCCGACATTCGCCCCGGCGATGTGCTGGTGACCTCCGGTATCGATGGCATGTTCCAGGCCGGCATTCCGGTGGCACGCGTCACCCATGTTGACCGCCCGGCCGGTGCCGCCTTTGCCCGTGTGCTGTGCCAGAGTCTGGCCGGCGTGCAGTCCAGCCGCTACGTGCTGGTGATGCCGCAGCAGCCGGCGCGCCCGCCGCAACCCGCACCACAGCCGGAACCGGCAAGCAAGAAAAAGAAAACCAGCGATGAAGAGGATGCAGGCTGAGCCATGAGCTACGAACGACCGCAGGAACTGCTCAAGCCGGTACGCCGCCGCTTCATCACCCTGACCTTTGCCATTGCCCTGTTGCTGGAACTGATGCCGCTGCCGGTGGGCTCCACTCGCTGGCTGCCGGACTTTGTCGGCATGCTGATCCTGTACTGGGCCATCAACCAGCCACGGCGCATCGGCATCGGCATGGCCTTCCTGATCGGCCTGCTTACCGACGTGGCCACCGCCGGCCTGTTCGGCCAGCATGCGCTGGCCTACAGCATTACCGCCTACCTGGTGCTGCTGCGTCAGCGCCAGCTGGTGATGTTCAACCTGGGACAGCAGGCGCTGGTGATTCTGGCCATGCTGCTGGCCAACCAGCTGATCATGGTACTGGCACGCATGGCCGGTGGCGCCGCCTTCATCGGCTGGAGCTACTTCCTGCCGCCATTGATCGGCGCCCTGCTGTGGCCGCTGCTCAACAAGCTGCTGTTGCTGCCCTATCGCCACCACAGCGTGTAAGCAACGATGCCTCGCCTGAAAGACCCGAAGACCGAAGAAAGCCAGTTCCAGCTGCGGCTGCTGATCGCCTATGGCTTTGTGGTGGTGATGCTGCTGTTGCTGGCGGCGCGGCTGATCTGGCTGCAGGTACTGCAGTACGACCACTTCACCACCCTGGCGCAGAACAACAGTATCTCGCTGGTGCCGGTACAACCCAATCGCGGCCTGATACTGGACCGCAACGGCGTGATCCTGGCGCAGAACCATGCCGCCTATACCCTGGAACTGACCCCGGCCAAGATGCCGGACCTGGAAGCCACGGTTAAGGCATTGGGCCAGCTGATCGACATCACCCCGCGTGACGAGCGGCGCTTTCGCAAATTCCTGGCCGAAAGCAAGGAGTTCGAACCGGTACCGCTGAAGCTGAAGCTGAGCGAGGAGGAAGCCGCCCGGCTTGCGGCCAACGCCTGGCGCTTTCCCGGCGTGGAAGTACGCGCCTGGCTGTTCCGCGACTACCCGTACAAGGAGCTGACCAGCCACGTGCTGGGCTATATCGGTCGTATCAACCTGCGCGACCAGCAACGCATGGAGGAAGACGGCACGCTGGCCAACTATCGTGGCGCCACCCATATCGGCAAGCTGGGGCTGGAAGCTACCTATGAAAAGGAGCTGCACGGCCAGAACGGCTTCGAGGAAGTGGAAACCGATGCCGGTGGCCGCGCGGTACGCAGCCTGCGCCGCACCCCGCCGGTACACGGTAACAACCTGCAGCTGGCGCTGGATATCCGCATTCAGGAAGTCGCCGACAAGCTGTTCGGCAATCGCCGTGGCGCGCTGGTGGCGATCAACCCGCAAACCGGCGGCATTCTGGCCTTCGTCTCCAAGCCGGGCTTCGACCCTAACCTGTTTATCGACGGCATCGATGCCGCCACCTGGAAAAACCTGAACGAAGACTGGCAGAAGCCGCTGGTGAACCGTGCCTTGCGCGGTCTTTACCCGCCCGGCTCCACCTTCAAGCCATTCTTCGCCATGGCCGGGCTGCAGGCCGGCGCACTCAACCCGAATGAGCTGCGCCCGGCACCCGGTTACTTCACCCTGCCCGGTTCCAGCCACCAGTTCCGCGACTCGGTACCCAGCGGCCATGGCATGGTGAACCTGGCCAAGGCCATTGCCGTGTCCAGCGATACCTATTTCTACCGGCTGGCCTGGGAGATGGGCATCGACCGCATTCATCCGCTGATTGCGCAGTTTGGTCTGGGCAGCAAGACCGGCATCGACCTGGACAACGAGTCCAGCGGCGTACTGCCATCCAAGGAATGGAAGGCGCGGCGCTTTGCCAAGGCGCGGCCGGAAGTGCGCAAGTGGTACCCGGCCGACGTGGTGAGCGTCGGCATCGGCCAGGGTTTCAATGCCTACACCCCACTGCAGATGGCCAATGCCACCGCCATCCTGGCCAATGACGGCAAGGTGTTCAAACCGCATCTGGTGCAGAAGATCGTGGACGCCCGCAGCGGCAAGGAGCGCGTGATCGAGCAGCAGCCGCAGCAGGTGCTGGCGTTCAAGCCGGAACATCTGGCCACGGTGAAGGAAGGCATGCGCGCGGTGCTGCAACCGGGGGGCACCGCCTACCGCCTGGGCAGCGGCCTCCAATACAGCATGGCCGGCAAGACCGGTACCGCGCAGGTGGTGCAGATCAAGCAGGGTGCCAAATACAACGCCGGCGCGCTGGCCGAACAGTACCGCGACCACTCGTGGTTCATTTCCTTTGCCCCGGTGGAGCACCCCACCATCGCCATTGCCGTGATCGTGGAAAACGCCGGCTTTGGCGCCACCAGCGCCGCGCCGATCGCCCGCGCCGTCAGCGACTTCGCCCTCACCGGCAAGGTGCCGCCGGAGCTGCAGGGTCAGCTGCTTACCATCCCCTCCAGCAAACCCGCGCAAGGAAGCCAAGATGCATCAGCCGCTCGCTAAGCGAATCTGGGATGCCATTGCCGAGCCGTTCGATGGCTGGCTGATGGCCTTTCTCGGTGGGGTGTTCGCCCTCAGCATGCTGGTGCTGTTCTCGGCTTCCAACCAGAGCTGGCACAAGATCGACAACAAGATCATCTACACCCTGCTGTCGCTGGTGGTGATGTGGGTGCTGGCCAAGGCCCGCCCGCAGGCGGTGATGAATTTCGCCCCGCCGCTGTACCTGCTCGGCGTGGTGCTGCTGATCGGGGTCGACCTGTTCGGCGTCATCGTCAACGGCTCGCAGCGCTGGCTGAACCTGGGTATCGTGCGCATCCAGCCGTCGGAGATCATGAAGATTGCCCTGCCGATGATGCTGGCCTGGTATTTCCAGGTGAATGAAACCTCGCTGAACTGGAAGCACTACGTCGGCGCGGTGATCCTGATCGCCATTCCCGGCGTGCTGGTACTGAAGCAGCCTGACCTCGGCACCGCGGTGCTGATCATGGGCGCCGGCTTCTTCGTGCTGTTCTTTGCCGGGCTGTCCTGGAAAGTGATCATCGGCGGACTGATCGCGTTTGCCTCCAGCCTGCCCATCGTGTGGAACATGATGCACGACTACCAGCGCCGCCGGGTGCTGACGCTGATCGACCCGATGCAGGACCCGCTGGGCGATGGCTACCACATCATCCAGTCGATGATCGCCATCGGCTCCGGCGGCCCGTGGGGCAAAGGCTGGCTCAGCGGCAGCCAGACCCACCTCGATTACATTCCGGAACGCACGACCGACTTCATCTTTGCGGTGTTTTCCGAGGAATTCGGCCTGCTGGGCAACCTCACGCTGCTAGTGCTGTACCTGTGCATCATCAGCCGCGGCATGCTGATCACCGCCCGCGCGCAGACGCTGTACGGCCGGCTGCTGGCTGGCGCCATCACGCTGTCGTTCTTTGTCTACGTGTTCGTGAACATGGGCATGGTGGCCGGCATCCTGCCGGTGGTTGGCGTGCCACTGCCGTTCATGTCCTATGGCGGCACCGCCACGGTATCGCTGGCGGTGGCGCTGGGCATGCTGATGAGTATCGGCAACCGCAAGCGCTGAGTCGCCCCACCCGATATTGCCGCGGCCCACCCTGGTTGGCCGCATCACCATCCGGACTAGGCCATGCGGCTGATAGTCGCCACCGGCAGCACTTGCTAGGCTGCCCAGCATGAAGCCCGATCCCCGCCTGCCACTGGTCTACGCCTGCTCCGGCTGCTCCAATGCCGCGCAGCTGGCCAACCACTTTGCCCTGCGCCTCACCCGCGCCGGCCAGGCCGAGATGTCCTGCATCGCCGGCGTAGGCGGCCAGGTGCCGGCACTGCTGCGCATGGCGCGCAGCGGTCGGCGCATCCTGGCGCTGGACGGCTGCCCGCTGGCCTGTGTGCAGGGCTGCCTGACCCAGGCCGGGGTCAGCGCCGACCGCCATATCGACCTGTCCACGCTGGGCGTGAAGAAGCGCAAGCACGCCGACTACGAACCGGCCGAGGCCGAGCGGCTGTGGCCGCAGATCAGCGCAGCCGCCAGCACCTTGGCGCCGCGCTGAAGCTGTCGCTTACATCAGCCCGTGCCACGCCCCGTACACCACGAAACCGCCGATGATGGCCAGCAGGGTGCGGCGGGTGAAGAACGCCAGCGCCCCCGCGGCCAGGGTGCCCGGCAGGTAGGCATTGCTCAGCGTCAGCGCGATCTCGCCCTGCGGTGCCAGCGCCATCGGCACGATCAGCGCGGTGAGCACCGCCGCCGGCACATAGCGCAGGCTGCGTTCCAGCCAGTGCGGAAACGCCAGCCGGTGGCCGAATACCAGGAAACTCAGCCGGATGCCGTAGGTCACCACCACCATGCCGGCGATCGCCAGCAGCAACTGTTGTGTGCTCATGTTCATGCCTGCAGCTCCTCGGCCTTGCCGCCCTGCAGCTGCTCGGCCACCACACCGCCCACGACCCCGGCCAGCGCAGCCAGCATCAGCCCCAGCTTGTATGGCAGATGCCGCGCCAGCAGCGCCACGCTACCGGCCAGCACAGCGGCCAGCAGCACCGGGCGCTGCCTGAGCTGCGGCGCCACGATGGCGGCAAAGGTGGCCACCATGGCGAAGTCCAGCCCCAGTTCGGCCAGCCCCGGCACGCTCTTGCCCAGCAGCACGCCGGCGATGGTCCACAGCTGCCAGTTCAGGTACATGGCCAGCGAGGAGCCCAGCCAGTACCAGGCGCCGGCCATGTTGTCGCCGTGCTCGCGCAGTCGGTGCTCCACCACGGCAAAAGTCTCATCGGTAAGCCAGAACGCCAGCGGCCAGCGCCAGCGCGCCGACAGATGACGCGCATGCGGCAGCAGCGTGGCGCTGTACAGCGCGTGACGCAGGTTGACCACGAAGGTGGTGAGCCACAGCACCGGCAGCGCCACGCCGCCACCGATCAAGCCGACGGCGACAAATTGCGAGGAGCCGGCAAACACCAGCGCCGACAGCGCCAGCGTGGCCCACACCGGAATGCCGCTGGCGATCGCCAGGGTGCCAAAGATCACGCCAAACGGCGCGGCACCCACCAGCATGGGCACGGTATCGCGGCTGCCGGCCAGCAGCGCGGAAATACGGTCAGACATTGCACATCTCCATCAAGGTTGGCCGCAGCATGCCGCATGCGGCCAAGCTGGTATTGCACCAGATTGCTCTCAGGCCCGGCAGTCACCCGGCGCCTGCTGCCACGCCGCCAGTAAGTCGGCAAAGTCATCCGGGTTGCCGGCGTAGTGCAGACTGTCCGCCGGCAGCGGCAGCCATGGCTGAGCGCTTTGCTTCCAGATGTGCGCCACCGGTCGCAACCAGGCGGTATCGTCCAGCGAACCGGGCTTGATACTGAGGAACTGCGGCGTATCACGGTTCTGATGAAACAGCCGGCTGCCGCATTGCGGGCAGAACTGGCAATCGGTAATGCGGCCACTGGGCGTGTGCCTTGCCCACTGAGCGGTGTGCCCCCGCAGCAGGGTGAGCTGGTAATCGCCCAGCCACAGCGCCATGCCGAAGGCGCTGGCGCTCTGCCGCTGGCAATCCCGGCAATGGCAGGCAAACAGCGTGGCCACCCTGCCCGTTACCCGGTAGCGCAGCTGCCCGCACTGGCACTGCCCATGCAATTCCACCATGCTTCACCTCCAGCTCAAGAGCTGCGGATTGTGACACAGCGGGCCGCCATGGCCGTTTAACACACTGTTCCGCCGGCGGCCTGCGACATTTTGTCACTGCACAGCGGCGGCACTGCATGCTAGTTTTGCGGCCAACTCTTATTCGCAGTCTCAGCAAGGAACACCATGCGTACATTTGCCACCCTGGCGCTGGCCAGCCTGTTCACCCTGCCGGCCCTGGCCCATGACTACACCGTGGGCAGCCTGAAGATCGACCATCCCTACAGCCGAGCCATGCCGCCGGCCAGCCCCACTGCGGCGGTGTTTTTCACCATCAGCAACAATGGCAAGCAGGCAGACCGCCTGATTGCCGCCAGCAGCAAGCAGTCTGGCCGTGCCGAACTGCACACCCACACTAACGACAACGGCGTAATGCGCATGCGCCAGGTGGAAGGTGGCATTGCCATCGCCGCCGGCAGCAGCGTGAAACTGGCGCCAGGCGGGCTGCATGTGATGCTGCTGGAAGTGAAGCAGCAGGCACGAGCCGGCGACAAGTTTCCGCTGACGCTCACCTTCGAACGCGCCGGCGAGGTGCAGGTGGATGTCAAAGTGGAAGATGGCGGCGAGCAGCCAATGCAGCACCAGCACGGCAGCATGGCCATGCCGCATTGAGCGGACGGGCGCTACTGCTGTTGCAGCTTGGCGACGGGCATTGTTAACGTAAATTAACAATGCCCGCCGCTTTCTTGCAGTGAACTGCTATGCTAGGCGACCAGCCGAACCCTGCCGATTACCGGCGCCTGCGCATGCTGATCAAACGCTTTCATCCCCTGCTGTTGCTATTGCTGTTACTGCTGCTTGGCCTGGCCGGCATAGGCCAGATCGCACGCAGTGCGGCCCGCGAACTGGACACGGCTTCCCTGCGGCTGATACAGCAAGGTCTGGAACAGGAGCTGCAGCAGCAGCGCCGCCAGTTGGCCACCAACCTGGCCGACTACGCGGTGTGGAATGACATGGCATTGCACATGAATGCCACCCAGCCCGACCTCGACTGGCTTAACGACAATCTCACCTCTTCCGTCTATCACAACTTGGGCGCACAGCTGGTACTGCTGATCGACAAGGAGCGCGGCGTGCTGCTGGGGCGGCAACACGGCATCCTGGCGCAGGAGCCCGGCCAGCTGCTGCCACTGGCAACAGCGCAATGGCAGCAGTTACTGCGCAACGCCGACCGCTATGCCACCGCCAACCAGTATTCACAGCCCTTCAGTCAACTGCTGCTGTACAGCGCACTGAACGAACAGAGCGGCCAGCCGGAAACCCGCCTGCTGATGATGTCGCTGCAACGCATCTCCCCGGAAGACAACAAGCAGCCGGCCGGCCCGGTGCCACGCTACTTGCTGTTTGCCCGTCACCTGGACAGCAACCTGCTGCAACAGATGGCAGCCACCTATGGCCTGAGCAGCCTTAATCTCAGTTTTGGCCCAGCCAGCCCGGAGCAGAATGACGTATTGCCGCTGCGCAACAGCACCGGCCAGCATCTGGCCTACCTGAGCTGGCCACAACTTAGCCCCGGCGAAGGGCTGCTGCAGCGCATCCTGCCGCAGAGCCTGTTGCTGTTGCTGGTGCTGCTGCTGCTGGGCCTGCTGATCATCCTGAGCACCCGCAATATGCAGCGACGCCAGGTACAGCTGGCGGAACGACGCCTGCAGCAGGGGCAGACCCTGCAGCAGCTGATCAGCCTGCGCCACGATGACCAGCAAGAACTCGACGACTACCTGGCGGAAGTACTGCCGCTGCTGGCACGCGCACTGCAGATCTCGCGCGTCAGCGTGTGGCAGTTCAGCGGCGATCAGAAAGAGCTGCAATGCCTGGCCGGCATCAACACCCTGACCGGCGAGCGCATGGGCGGTGAAGTGCTGGACGAGAGCCAGCATGGCGACTACCTGCGGGCCATGCTGGCCGAAGGGCTGCTGGCCAGCAACCAGGTGCACAACGATCCACGGCTGCAGTCGCTGCACCATTACCTGTATGCCCGTGGCGTTACCGCGCTGCTGGACGTCGCCATCATGGTGGGCGGCATGCACCACGGCGTGCTGTGCATCGAATCGCAAGCGCCGCGGCGCGAGTGGTCGCAGGACGAGATCGACTTCGTCAGCGCTGCGGCCAACATCATCGCGCTGGTGATGGAATCGCGCGCCCGGCTGCATGCCGAGGGTGAGCTGTACCGCCAGTTCTACTATGACCGCTTTACCGGCCTGCCCAATCGTACCCGCCTGCTGATGCAGCTGGACGAGCTGTTGCTGCAGCGCCAGCACGGCAACCCGCGCGAAGCGCAGCCGGTTGGCTGTGTGATGTTGTCGGTGGAAGGTCTGGCCAATATCAACGAACTGTTTGGCCGCAACAATGGCGACCTGGTGATCCGCGAGCTGGGCCGCCGGCTGGAGGGCAGCATCAGCAACGGCGAGATGGTGGCGCGCTGTGCCGACAACCGCTTTGCGCTGCAACTGCTGGGCAGTGACGAAGAACAACTGTCACGCCGCGTGGACGACATCGCCACCCTGCTGGCCAAGCCGCTGGAAATCCAGGGGCAGCCCTTGTTCCTGCGGCTGAGCGTCGGCCTGGCCATCTATCCGCACGACTGCGACGAGGCCGAGGCGATTCTGGAAAACGCCGAGGCGGCCCTGCAGCTGTCACGCGAAAGCCCGGGCAGCTGGGTACGCTTCCACCCGGAAATCAACAGCAACTGGCGCCGCCGCAACCGGCTGCAGGCCGATCTGCGCCAGGCCGTGGCACGTGGCGAACTGCTGCTCAACTACCAGCCCTATGTATCGCTGAAAACCGGCAAGATAGCCGGTGCCGAAGCCCTGGTGCGCTGGCAGCATCCGGAATTCGGCCTGGTATCGCCGGCCGACTTCATCCCGCTGGCGGAGGAGTCCGGCGTGATCCATGCGCTGGGGGAATGGGTGCTGCAGGAAGGCATCCGCCATGCCGCGCAGTGGCGCGAGCAATACATGGCCAGCTTTGTCATTTCCATCAACGTTTCGCTGCTGCAACTGGAAGACGCCCGTTTTGCCGAAGTGGTGGCCGCCATTCTCGCCACCCACCATCTGCCGGGCGAGGCACTGGAGCTGGAAGTGACCGAAGGGCTGGCGCTGCGCAACACGCCGGCCATCGACAGCAACCTGCAGCAGCTACGCGCGCTAGGCATCGACATCGCCATTGACGACTTCGGCACCGGCTATGCCTCGTTCAGCTACCTGCGCCGCTTCCCGGTGGAAAAACTCAAGATCGACAAACAGTTCCTCGACCATGTGCCGGAGAACGACAGCAGCAGCAATCTGGTACGCATGATCGTGGCCATGGGCCACACCCTGGGCGCGTCGGTGACCGGCGAAGGCATCGAGAATATCCAGCAGGCGCGCTTCCTGGCCCAGCACGGCTGTGATTACGCGCAGGGCTACCTGATCAGCCGCCCGCTGCCGGCCGGCGCACTGGAACAATTCCTCGCCGACGCCAAACCCTTGCCCATCTAGGACGAGAGCGGCTATTTCCCGGAAACGCCTTGCAGCAATCGCAACAGATTGTTGCAGTGATGTAACATCGTGCAGTGCAACATTGTCGGACAGGCGACGGCTTTGCTTCTCGAATGCGCCAACATGATGCACACTGCCCCTCACGTTGCATCGCTGCCTCCAGCACTGCGCCAGGTTTACCAAAGACCGGGTGATGGAGGAGAGACAAGCTCAGCATGGGCCACAACAGACACAATACAGACATCAAGCGGAACAAGGTGGCGATGCAACGTCCCTCCGCGGGTTAACCACCCACTCTGCTTTACCCCGATCAAGCATTCCCCTCTGGTTTTCAGGCACCTTCCAGCCCAGTAACATTGCCGCTTTCCCCACTGCTGGCCAGCCATCATGACCGACATCGTTTCCCCTGCCCTGCCCCGCGTGGCGATTCGCTACTGCACCGGCTGCCGCTGGCTGCTGCGCGCTGCCTGGATGGCGCAGGAGCTGCTCACCACCTTTGAGAAGGATGTCGCCGAAGTGGCGCTTCAGCCCGGCAGCGGCGGCGTGTTCCAGGTAAGCATTGATGGGGAACTGATCTGGGACCGCGCCCGCGATGGCGGCTTTCCCGATATCAAGGATTTGAAGCAGCGCGTGCGCGACCGCGTGGCACCGGACAAATCGCTGGGCCATAGCGACAAGCCCGCCGGATAGGCAAGGTTGGCCGCATGTCAGTGCAACGCAAGATCATCCACATCGACTGCGACTGCTTCTTCGCCGCGGTGGAGATGCGCGACAACCCGGCTTGGCGCGACATCCCGCTGGCGGTGGGCGGCCAGCCCGGCCAGCGCGGGGTGATCTCCACCTGCAACTACGTGGCGCGCCGCTTCGGCGTGAAAAGCGCCATGCCCTCGTCGCTGGCGCTGCGGCTGTGCCCTGAGCTGCTGATCGTCGGCTCCGACTTTGCCCGCTACCGCGCCGCCAGCCAGGCGGTGCACGCCATCTTCCAGCGCTACACCAGCCTGATCGAACCGCTGTCGCTGGACGAAGCCTATCTGGATGTGAGCGGCCAGCCGCACTGCCAGGGCAGCGCCAGCCTGATGGCGGCCGAAATCCGCGACGCCATCCGCAACGAGGTGGGCATCACCGCCTCGGCCGGCATCGCCCCCAACAAATTCCTGGCCAAGATCGCCAGCGACTGGAACAAGCCGGACGGCCAGTTCCTGGTACGGCCGCAGGACGTGGCCGACTTCGTGCGCGTGCTGCCGGTGGAAAAGATCTGGGGCGTGGGCGAGGTCACCGCCGCCAAGCTCAAGCAGCAGGGCTTTCACACCTGTGGCGACCTGCAGCAACTGGAGCTGCTGGACATGCTGCGCCGCTTCGGCAAGTTCGGCAAAAGCCTGTACGAGCTGGCGCGCGGCATCGACCACCGCGCGGTGCACAACGACCACGAGCGCAAATCGGTAAGCGTGGAAGAAACCTATACCCGCGACCTGCCGGACCTCGCCGCCTGCCGCGCCGAGCTGCCGCCGCTGCTTACCCGCCTGCAGGACAGGTTGCGCCGCGCCGGCAACCCGCCGTTTCGCGGCGTGAACATCAAGATCAAGTTCGCCGACTTCACCCAGACCACGGTGGAAACCGTGGCACACGTGCTGGACGAGGCTGTAATCGACAGCCTGCTGGCCACCGGCTTTGCCCGCGGCAACCGCCCGGTGCGGCTGCTGGGCGTGGGGGTGCGACTACAGGAAGCCAGCCGCGTGCCGCAGCAGTTGCAGCTGTTCGACATCGGCAGCAACACGCAGCAAACCGCTCCACCGCAGCCGTAATTACTTCACCAAGGCCGTCACGCTGCATCGCTACGCTTGCCAAGCGCGCCCCAATCGACGTTACGGGTGAAAAACATGGTCAACGCTAACAAGGCAAACAGCACCAGACTGCCCAGCAACAAAGCCATATCTTCTGAACGCAGAATCATGAACAGCAAGCCGAACAGTGCCAGCAGCATTGCAGCAAAGCCTACCCCGCGACGCCAACTGGCCAGGATATAACGGCAATACCATCCCTGCAGCGCGGCAGATGCCAAGGCGGCCAGCCAGTAAGCGCGGCTGAAACCCAGGTGTTCGGACAACGACAAGGTAAGCAGGAAGAACATCGCCAGGCCCAGCATCACCAGCGTGTACTGCACAGGGTGCACCGACAGGCGGTTGACCACCTCCAGCAAGAAGACCGCACCCATCATCAACAACACAAACAACTCGGCATATTTCATGGTGCGCTCGTTCAACACATAACGATCTACCGGGTCCAGCAGGCGCAGCCCCACCCGAACGGATTGGCAACCTTCCTTCTCGTGGCAGGTGCCACCAGTGGCCAGTTCCGTGGTTTGCCAGCGCGCGCTGAACCCCTGGTCCCCAACCGTGCGGCTGAGCGGGGCGAATTGCCCGGCAAAGCTCGGGTGTGGCCAGTTACCGCTCAAGGTGATGCTGCTGCTGTCACCTGATGGTTCAAGCAGCAGGCTGCTGCTACCACTAAGCTGCAGATTCAACAGAAAAGGCAATTGCTGCGCCGTATCCCTCGCCGTTGCCGGCAGGGGCGCCGGTGCATGCACACCATGCGCGGCCTCTTTGAGTTGCGAACCTGGAGCGAATACCAGAGCCTGTCCGCCAAGCTGTCCACCCAGTTGCTGGATACCGCGGACATCGCTCAGACCCATTGCCAGATAGGGCTGACCCCAGTTGGTACGAATCTGCTTATCGACTGTCTCTGACTGCTGCTCGTACTGTTTGAGCGGCGGCAGCACAAAATGACCGGCAAATTGCAACTGGCTACGATAGATGGGCGCTTCGAACAGCCCACGGCGCAGCATCTCGACCGCCAGCTTCCCCTTGCCGTCGAGCTGTGCTGGCGTCAGCAGCAGTTGCCCGTTCTCGCTTTGCTCCTCCCAGCCGGTGACCTTCCCCTGCTCGGATGGCTGTCGCGTTCGCGTGGTGCGCGTAAACGGCAATACCAGGTATGGCCCGGCAATATCCTGTTCGCCAGCACTGAACTGGGCAATTTCCCGTCGCACCTCTTCTGCGCGGTTCTGCCGCTCATCCAGCAAGCCGCGCACCAGCGCCAGTACCAGCAGCATCAGCAATACCATGCCACCCAAAGCAGCCACTTTCCATGCCATTTTCATCTCGTTCTCCCTGACTTACAGACAGCGAGCAGCCTGCGCCAGCAAGATGGAGAACATATGCTGATACGATGGACAAACGATGGAGAAACAACAGCTCAGCGGCTAGCCAGCGGCAAGCGGATAGCAACGCAAACGCCGGGTGGCGCATTGGCAATGGCAATATCACCGCCATGCAATTGCAGGATGGCTCGCGTCAACGCCAGGCCAAGGCCGCAACCCTTCTTGCCACCGGCACGCGGCAACGAGAAAAAGCGCTGGAACAGTTGCGGCAGCGCAAAGTCGGGAATGGGCTCACCATCGTTGGCAATACGCAGTGTCAGTAGGTGATCAACCCGGTGCAAATGCAGCTGGATGCAACCATCCATCCGGCTGAAATCGATGGCGTTCTGCAGCACATTGCGTAGCGCCTGTCCCAACAGAAAGGCATCGCCTTGTAGCAGGCATTCTCCGTCGGGAAGTATGGTCTCGATGCGTCTACTGCCTAGCTGCGGTGCCAATGCGGCCAACTGTGTTCGCAGAAGTCCGGCCAGATCTAGCCTTACGAACTGCTTGGCGGCAGTGCCGGTCTCTAGTGAGGCCAGTTGCAGCAGGTAATCGATAATCTGCTGCAAGCGGCCAACCTCACTCTCGACGTGTCGTAAAAAACGGGCACGATCTTCCGGCGCTAGTTCGTCATGCAGAATCTCGGCCGCGGCGCGGATGCCCGCCAGCGGGGACTTGAGTTCATGAGTCAAGTCATGCACGTACTGCTCGACATATGCCTTGCCATCCAGCTCGCTGCGCATGCGGCCCAGCGCCCGTGCCAGGGTCTCCAGCTCGCGGTTGGCCGTAAAGTGCGGTATCGGTACCAGCTGGCCGGCACTAACGGCGTCGGCAAACCGGGTCAGCTTGGTGATGCCGCGGCTGAGCCACCAGGAGAACAGCGCCCCCAGCAGCAATGCAGCCAGCAACACCATACCAATCAACCGCGCCAGTTTGCCTTCGCTACGCTCGATGTGCGGTTGCATGGCCAGGTTGGGGCGGCTAACGGTAAGCACTCCGATAATGCGGCTGCCCTCGCGTATCGGTGCCGCTACATACATCACGGTGGACAAAGGGTTGGCCGCATCGGCCAACGTAGTGCGCGCACCATATTCGCCGCGCAACGTCAGCGCCACGTCGCGCCACTGGCTGTAATCCTTGCCGGTAGCCAAACCGGCAGAATCCAGCAACACCACGCCGTGGTTATCGGTAATGTAGATACGCAACTGCGACTGCCTATGCGGTACACCCCACACCTCGGCACTTAACGGTTGCCGGGCAAGCCGCGCCATCGCCACGGCCAGGCGGCTGCCATCCAGCCGGCCGGCCGCCATATCCGGCTGCACCATTTCCGCCAGCAGGTTGGCAGTATCCAGCAGCACCTCTTCTGCCGAACGGCGCATGGCCGGCTTGATCTCGTCGCGTACCACGCCGATCACATAAGCGGCCACCGCTCCCAGTAATAGGAAATAACCAAGAAAGATACGTAGTGAAAACCGCATCACTGCGGCTCCAGCGCATACCCGAAGCCACGATGCGTGACGATTGGCGCAATGTCGACGCGTACCTGACGCAGCTTGGCGCGCAGGCTCTTGATGTGGCTATCGATGGTTCGCTCGAAGCTGTCCTCAGCCACATCACCCAGTGCGTCCAGCAGCTGGGCACGGCTGAACACATAGGCAGGCCTGGCCAGCAGGGTAGCCAGCAGCCGGTATTCGCATGGCGTCAACACCAACGGCGTACCGGCAAAATAGATGCGTCTGGCCGTTTCCTCATGCACAAACATGGGCTCACTGCTGCACACAGCCGGCGAGCGGCTACCCACCCGCTTGAGGATGGCACGCACTCGCGCCACTACTTCGCGCGGACTGAATGGTTTGACTACGTAGTCATCTGCACCCAGCTCCAGCCCCAGTACACGGTCTAACTCCTCGGCACGTGCAGTCAGCAGCAACACCGGCAGTTCACTGTGATGACGCAAGCGCTTGAGTACCTCCAAACCACTGCCGTCAGGTAAGCCGATATCCAATATCAGCAGGTCAGGTATGGCTTGCGCCAGCGCGGCTTCAGCACTGCCAGCCAGAGCGTAGTGGCTGGCTCGCCAGCCCTCGCGCCCGATGGCAAAAGCCAGGGAGTCAGCAATAGCAGGCTCGTCTTCGACAATCATGATGTGCAGGGCACGCATAGCGCAGCAGGTAGCGTAATGGCGGGGAGTACCAGCTTGCACCAAGGCGCCGACAACCGTAAAGGGCGATGTCGTTGCCCTAACGCTGCGCGCGCTGTGTCCAGGCCGCCACGATGCGGCGGATTACCGGCAACGCCTCGCGGCCAACCTTTTCGCCTTCGCGTATCGCGCGGCGGCGCTGGTCGAAGTCGGCGGCACCCAGACTCAGCACCCTGGGCCGCAGGATCACGTCGGCCTGTTTCAGCTCCAGCGCCAGCGCCGCCTGGTTCATGATGGACAGACTCTGGTCCAGATTGCCGAACAAGCCGCTCTTGCGCTGCACCGGCTTGGCCGAGATATCCACCGCAATCACGATATCGGCCCCCATCTCGCGCGCCGCCACCACCGGTACCGGGCTCACCAGCCCACCGTCCACGTAGCGGCGGCCCTTGATGCTGACCGGCTGGAATACATTGGGAATCGCCGCCGAGGCACGCACCGCCAGGCCGGTATTGCCGCTCTTGAACACCGAACGCTCACCGCTATCGAAATTGGTGGCTACCGCAGCAAACTTGCGCGGTAGTGCCTCAATGGGCTTGCGGCCAACCTGCCGGTTGACGAAGGCCTGCAGCTTTTCGCCCTTCAGGAAGCCATTGCCGGACAGGGTGAAATCCTTCAGCTCATCCTCGTTCAGCACCAGCGCGCGGCGGTACAGCTTTTCGCCGCTAATGCCGGCGGCGTAGATGGCTCCCACCACGCTGCCGGCGCTGGTACCGGCAATGATGTCGGCCTGGATGCCGGCTTGCTCCAGCACGCGAATCACGCCGACATGGGCAAAACCCTTGGCGGCGCCGCCCCCCAGTGCCAGCGCGATGCGCGGCTTGCGTGGCGGGGTTTTCGACGCCACAGGCGCAGCCGGCGCCGGCTTGGCGATGACTACCGCGGGCGGCACGGCGGCGGCCGGCGCGGAAGCAACACGGTTGGCCGCAGCACCGGGGGCCGGCGTGCTGCTCAACGGCGCCTGCTGGCTGGCGCAGCCGGCCAGCAGCCATGCGGCCAGCAGTGCCGGCAGATAGCGCCGCTTAGCCACGCTGCTGCTGCCAGCGGGCAATCGCCGCCTTGATCTGCGGCAGCGCGGCGCGGGCGGCCTTTTCGCCTTCCAGCATGGCATTGCCGCGCAGGTCGAAATCCGCCGAGCCGATATTCAGCACATTGGGGCGGATCACCACGTCGGCCTGTTTCAGCTCCTGTGCCAGTGCCGCCAGGTTCATGATGTTGAGGCTGCGATCCAGCAGACCGAAGAAACCGTCTGCCGCCTTGCCCACTGGCTTGGCGGAAATATCCACCGCAATCACGATGTCGGCCCCCATCTCGCGCGCCGCGCTCACCGGCACCGGGCTCACCAGCCCGCCATCCACGTAGCGCTTGCCGGCAATGGTCACCGGCTGGAACACATTGGGTATCGCCGCCGAGGCGCGCACCGCGGTGCCGGTGTCACCGTTGCGGAATACGGCGCGCACGCCGGTATCCAGGTTGGTGGCCACCGCGCCGAACTTGCGCGACATCTGCTCGATCTTCTTGCCGTCCACCTGCTGGTTCACCAGCGCCGCCAGCTTTTCGCCTTTCAGGAAGCCGCTGGTGGAAAGGGTAAAGTCGCGCAGGTCGCTCTCGTCGATGCGCATGGCGCGGTAGCGCAGCGCATCGCCATCGATACCGGAAGCGTAAATGGCGCCCACCACGCTGCCGGCGCTGGTGCCGGTAACGATGTCTGCCTTGATGCCGCCCTGCTCCAGCGCGCGGATCACGCCGACATGGGCAAAGCCCTTGGCGGCGCCGCCGCCCAGCGCGAAGGCGATGCGCGGCTTGGCAGGCACCTTGGCAACCGGCGGAGGTGCCTGGGTGGCACAGGCGGTCAGCCCTGCAAGCAGGGCCAGCGAAAACAGGCGGCGGTTCAGAGTCATACGGCTTTCTGCGCTAACGTTTGGGCGGGTTGCGGGTGAATTCGATCACCTGCCGGCCATCCGGCAGGGTATTCGCCTTTTTCTTCGGCATGCCTTTCCAGGCATGGCCATACAGCACTTCATAGGTGGCCGGCAGCTGGCCGTCGCGGCGGTAGCCTTCGTAGGCATCGCACACTCGCTGCCAGGCATGCTTGCCCAGCAGGCCACGGCTGCGACCGGCGGTGACATTGTGCGCACCGATGGATTTGAGATCCTGCATCACCTCTCGCGCGCTGGCGTAGGTCATCACGATCTTTTCCATGTCCATTACCGGCTCGGACATGCCGCTGGCCAGCATGGCGTCACCCAGATCGTGCATGTCGATGAACTGGTTGACGTGGTTGCGGCCATCGGCGGCACCAAAGGCGGCACGCAGTTCGAACAGCGTATCCGGCCCCAGGGTGGCGAACAGCACCATGCCGCCCGGCTTGAGCACGCGCTGGAACTCGGCGAATACCGCGTCCGGCAGGTTCAGCCACTGGATGGTGAGGCTGGACCAGATCATGTCCACGCTGTTGTCTGCCAGCGGCAGGCGTTCCACGTCGGCACATACCTGCCACGGCTGTTGCGACTTGAACAAGCGCGACAGCATGCCCTGGCCGGCGCGCTGTTTTTCGCGCGAGGCGCACAGCATGGCATGCGCCAGGTCCAGCTCCACCACGCGGGCATCCGGGTAACGGCGGCGCAGCTCGGCGCTGCCGTAGCCGGTGCCGCTGCCGGCATCCAGAATCACCGCCGGCTGCAGCTTGATGTAGTCGAGGCGCTCGGCCATGCGGTCGGATACCTCGCGCTGCAGTACCGCGGCGGCATCGTAGCTGTCGGCGGCACGCTCGAACGAGGCGCGCACCAGCTGTTTGTCGGTGTAGAACGCTTCAGTCATGCATATTGTTCCAGGTGGTGGCGCAGGTGCTGCAGAAACTCGCTCTCGTGCGAGAGGAAAGGCGCATGCGAAGCCTGGGCAAATTCGTACAGGGTGGCATCCGGCAGCGCTGCGGCCAACCAGCGGCCAGCCCCGATCGGGGTAATGGCATCGCGGGCGCCGTAGAACAGCCCTACAGGACAGGTAATCAGTGGCGCGAGTTCCCGCGCATCGGCGGCCAGCAGGCAGTCCAGCGCCGGCAGCAGCCCCTGTGGGCGGCCGTGGGCGAACATCTGCTCCTTCAGCGCCGCCAGCGTCTGCCGCGCCGCCGGCGCGCCCAGCAGCTGCAGGGCGAGAAAACGCTCCAGCGTCTGCTCGAAGGCGGTATCCAGGCTGGCACCCACGCCTTCGATGGCGGCGCGCTGCTGCGCATGCGGCCAACTGTCGTCGCGCACGAAGCGCGGGCTGGTGGCGATCAGCGCCAGGCTCTTCACGTTGCCCGGATGGCGGGCGGCCCAGTGCTGGGCGATCAGCCCGCCCAGCGACCAGCCAACCACTTGCACCGGCAGCGGGAAACGCTCGGCCAGCTGGCCGGCGATGGTATCGGGGTGGAAGCTGGCGGCAGCGGCGCTGCCACCATGACCGGGCAGGTCGACCAGGTGCACGCAGAATTCGCCGGCCAGGTTGGCCGCAATGCGGTCGAACACGCCGCCGTGCAGGCCCCAGCCATGCAGCAACACCACGTCGCTGCCACGGCCGTGACTTTCGATAAACAAGCTCATGGAAGCACTAGGTGGGGCAAAAACGCATTTTCGCAATACTGGCGCCGGAAAGATACCGGCCCGCCGGGCGGCCGGCACAAACTGCCGGCTGTCATGGCCGTGTAGCGTCAAGTCAGGCGCTGAGCATCGCGTGGTTGCTGCGGTCCCGCCCATGCAGGCGATCCCAGTCCAGCATCTCCGCCGGTGCCGGGCGGGCAAAGAAGTAGCCCTGCAGTCGGGTGCAGCCCAGTTCGCGCAGTGCGCGCACCTGCACCTCGGTTTCCACGCCTTCGGCCACCACTTCCAGCCCCAGCGCCGCCGCCAGCGCCAGAATGGCGCGCACAATGGCCACCGACTCTTCCTGGCAATGCACTTCGCGCACGAAGGCCTGGTCGATCTTCAGCACATCGAACTGGTAGCGATGCAGATAGGACAGCGCCGAATAGCCGGTGCCAAAGTCGTCCAGCGCCAGGCACACGCCCTGCTCCTTCAGCTGCTTCATCACGCTGATGGCCAACTCCGGCACGTCGATCAGCGCGCTTTCGGTCACTTCCAGGTGCAGGGTGCCCGCCGGCAGGCCGTACTGACCCAGCATCGGCAGCAGCCAGTCCAGCAGGCTACGGTCGTGGAAATGGGTGGACGACAGGTTGATGTGCAGGCACACCTCGTTGCTGAGCTGGCCTTCGGCATACCATGCGGCCAACTGGGCGCAGGCACGCTCGATCATGTAGCGGTCGAGCTTGAGGATCAGGCCGCTTTCTTCCGCCATCGGCATGAACACGCTGGGCGAGATCATGCCGCGCTGCGGGTGGTGCCAGCGCACCAGGGTTTCGAACCCGGCCAGGCGGCCGGTCTGGCTATCGACGATGGCCTGGTAGTACGGCACCAGTTCGTAATCGTTGGTCAGCGCGTGGCGCAGCTCGGCTTCCAGCGCCAGCTGGTCGGCCTGGTCGCGGCGCAGCTCCTGGTTGAACAGGGTGTAGCCGTGGCGGCCGCGCTGCTTGCTGCGGTACATGGCGTGATCGGCATCGCGCAGCATGTCTTCGGCACGGCTGTAGTGGCTCTTGTCGGCCAGTACCACGCCCACGCTGACGGTGGTGAACACCTCGCGCCCGGACAGCACGATGGGGCGCTCGAACGCCGCCACCAGCTGGCGGGCAAGGTCCTCGCACTCGTCCATGGTATCGACGCAGGACAGCAGCACCGCGAATTCGTCGCCGCCGAGGCGCGCGAGGAAGTCGGCAAAGCGCAGCGTGCCCTGCACCCGCTGTGCCGCCTCGATCAGCAGCAGATCGCCGGCCAGGTGGCCCAGCGAATCGTTCACCAGCTTGAAGCGGTCCAGGTCGATGAACAGCACGGCAAAGCGCTGCACCGGGTCGAGCTGGAAGGCATCCCAGTTGCGCTTGAGCACGCGGCCAAAGTAATTGCGGTTCGGCAGCTTGGTGAGCGGGTCGTGCAGGCTATCGTGCTGCAGCTGGGCATTCACCGCATCCAGCTGGCTGGTGCGCTCGCGCACGCGCTGCTCCAGATCGGCGTAGGCGCGCTGCAGGTCGTCCAGCGCCTGTACCCGCGCCAGCGCGCTGCCGATATGGTTGGCCACGAACTCCAGTATTTCCTGCTCGCGCCAGCTGTATCGGGTTTCCGGGCGGAAGCTTTGTACCGACAGCACACCACGCAATTGGTGGCCGCTGTACAGCGGCACGCCCAGCCAGCTGCAGGGCAGCGCCTCCAGTGCGTCGGCATCGACATGCGGCCAGCTGCGCGGGTCGGTCAGCAGCAACGGGCGCCCGCTGTGCAGCACCTGCTCCACCGGACCGCCGCCCGGCGCGCGTGGTGCCAGCTCGGCCTGGAACAGGTCGGCACAGTAGGGAAAGCTCAGCTCGTCACGCTCCTGGTCATACAGCGCCACCTGGCAGTTGCCGGCATCGATCAGCTCGGCCAGCAGGCGGTGCAGGCCGGCAAAGAAGGCATCCATCGACAGGCTGGTATTGGTCAGCTCGGCAATGCGGAACAGCATGGTCTGCAGCTGTTCGGTGCGCTGGCGCTCCGCTACCTCGGCCCGCAGCCTGGCGTTGGCGGTTTCCAGCTCGTTGGTGCGGCGCCATACCTGTTGTTCCAGGTCGGCGCGGAACAGCAGGCGGTCCAGCGCGGCGGAAATATGGTGGCCGACAAACAGGAATGCGGCTTCGGCCCTGTCGTCCGGTTGTGGCTGCCCGGCATAGCCCTGCATCACCATGGCGCCTATCACCTTGCCGCTGCCATTGCACAGCGGCATGCCCATCCACCAGTCGCAGGCACTGCCATGCACGGGAATGCCTTCGCGATGGCACAGTGCCAGCAAGGCGTCGCCATCCAGCATCAGGAACTGGTTTTCGCGGATCAACCAGGCGGTCAGCGAGGCATCCGGGCCACGCGCCGGGAACTGTTGCTGCGGTTGTGGCGGCGATGCATCACATTGGTCGACAAAGTAGGGAAAACGCAACACTCCGGCGTTTTCGTCGTACAGCGCCAGGTAGAAATTGTCGGCCGGCATCAGGAAACGCACCGCCTGGTGCAGCTGCGGCAACACGGTTTCCAGGGTATCGGCCTCGCTGGCGAGGCGGCTGATCTCCATCAGGGTGTGATGAGTGAGGTGCGCCAGCGACAAGGCGTCGCTGAGACCGACGCCGACCAGGTGGCCGGTCAGCAGGTAGGCAAGGCGGGAGGTCAGTTCATCGGCCAGCTTGCTGCCGTGCCAAAGCATCCATCCCAGCGGGGAGCTTTCGCTACCCAGCCGGTGCAGGCGGATGTGTGCCGGCAAGTCGGTAGTGGATGCCAGCTTGTCCGGTTTTGGCAGACAAGCCGTATCACCCCGTCTGGCCAGGCAATGCCAGACGGATCCCACCTTCCCCCAGACTGTTGCACCGTCAGGAGCCTGCAAGCGCGTCAGGAAATCCAGCGCGGCTTCGGCAGCTTCTTCCGGTGTAAACAGGAATTCAGCCGTACTGTTCATACAGTTCGTGTAGACCCACTCGTGAGTGTTTGCATGCGGAGTATCCACATGCACGGTGGCTATTGTTATTTCGGCAATTCTTACAACAACTGAAGCAGCAGTTTTAACAGATTAACATTAGTAATACAGCCAACAACTCTGCAACATCGTCATGCGTATGCCCGGCTGACAGCGATACCCGCAAACGCGCACTTCCAGCCGGCACCGTGGGTGGGCGGATCGCCGGAACCCAGATGCCGCGCTCGCGCAGGGCTGCTGCCAACTGTAAGGTTTCTTTATTGCCGCCAATAATAATCGGTTGAATTGGCGAACGGGAAGAGCATAAGGCGAAAGAAGTTGCGCGCAATCCCTCGCGCAGCAAGGAAATATGCCGTTTGACTAGTTCGCGCCGCCATTTTTCCTGCTCCATCAACTGCAACGCTTGCAAAACTGCAGCCGCCTGTGCTGGAGGATGCGCGGTGGTAAAAATCAGCGTGCGCGCGGTATTCACCAGCCAGGCTATCAGCTGCCGGCTGCCGGCCACGAAGGCGCCGGCCACCCCGGCTGCCTTGCCCAGCGTGGCCATATACACCACCCGCGGGTGGTGCAGCGCGTACTCCACCAGCGCGCCGCGACCCTCTCCCAGCAGGCCGAAACCGTGGGCATCGTCCAGGTACAGCCAGGCGTCATAGCGCTCCGCCAGCTGCAGCAGCTCGCGCAGCGGCGCCTCGTCGCCATCCATGCTGTACACCGCATCCACCGCGATCAGCCGGCTCCTGGCCGGGGTGTCGCGCAGCAGCTGCTCCAGGTGCTCCAGATCGTTGTGACGAAAGCGCTTGAAAGTGGCGCGCGACAGCAGGCAGCCATCGTTAAGCGAGGCATGGTTGAGACGATCGGCGAACACCGCATCGCCACGCCCCACCAGGCTGGTGATCACCCCCAGGTTGGCCGCATAGCCGGCGCCGAACAGCAGTGCTGCCTCGCAGCCGACAAACTCGGCCAGCGCTGCCTCGGCCTGCTGCTGGATGTCGAAATGCCCGGCCACCAGCGCCGAGGCACCGCCGCCCACCCCCCATTCATCAATCGCCTGCTGCATGGCCTGGCGGATGGCCGGGTGATTGGCCAGCCCCAGGTAGTCATTGCTGGCGAACGCCAGGTAATCGCGACCATCGATCTTGACGCGCGGCTCCTGCGGGCCGGACAGCAGCGGCCGACGGCGCAGGCGGTGTTCGTCAGCCAGGCCCTGGAGGGCGGATTCGATTTCGTCGGGGCGCATGCGGCCAACCTTTCAGAGCGGATGATTTATCAGATAAAAAAAGCACCCGCCAGTGGCAAGGTGCTTGGTGCTGGTGCCATGGCGGGACCAGAGCTTACATCGGCTGCAGGCCCAGCTTGTCCATCAGCTGGCGGTCGGCATCCACATCCGGGTTGCCGGTAGTCAGCAGCTTGTCGCCGTAGAAGATGGAGTTGGCGCCCGCCAGGAAGCACAGCGCCTGCATCGCTTCCGGCATCTCGCGACGGCCGGCGGACAGGCGGACAAAGCTCTTCGGCATGGTCAGGCGTGCCACAGCGATGGTGCGCACGAATTCGGTCCAGTCCAGCGATTCGGCGCCGTCCAGCGGTGTGCCGCTCACCTTCAC
This sequence comes from Vogesella amnigena, assembly GCF_042648905.1. Lineage (NCBI taxonomy): Bacteria > Pseudomonadati > Pseudomonadota > Betaproteobacteria > Neisseriales > Chromobacteriaceae > Vogesella > Vogesella amnigena. The sequence continues at coordinate 220,099 of NZ_JBHRYH010000021.1, forward strand.
CAGATTGTTCACCGGCACCGATTCCGGCTGCGGGTCGAGGTTGGCCAGCTGCAGGATCAGGCCGGCACGCTGCTCGCGGGTCTCGTTCAGGCCGACAATGCCGCCACAGCACACCGACAGCCCGGCGCTACGCACCTTGCCCAGGGTGTCCAGGCGGTCTTCGTACTCACGAGTCTGGATGATGTCGGCGTACTTGTCCGGCGCGGTATCCAGGTTGTGGTTGTAGAAGTCCAGGCCGGCATCCTTCAGCTTCTCGGCCTGTCCATCCTTCAGCAGGCCGAAGGTGGCACAGGTCTGCAGACCCAGCGCCTTCACCTGCTGCACCATGCCCAGGGTCTGTTCCAGGTCGGCATCCTTGGGGCCACGCCAGGCGGCGCCCATGCAGAAGCGGCCGGCACCATTGGCCTTGGCCACGCGCGCGGCGGCCACCACTTCGTCCACCGTCATCATCGGCTGGTTTTCCACCGGGGTATCGTGATGTACCGACTGCGGACAGTAGCCGCAGTCTTCCGGACAGCCGCCGGTCTTGATCGATACCAGGGTGGACAGCTGTACCTGGCTGGGGTCGAAGTGCTGGCGATGCACTTCGGCGGCACGGAACACCAGTTCCATGAATGGCAGGTCATACAGTGCCTCGATTTCCTGCTGGCTCCACAGATCTTGTTCCGGATGCAGTTTGGGCGGGCGCTGGAAAGCAATGGTGGCCTGATTCATTTGTGCTACCGTCATCGTCAGAGTGAAAACTGCCCGCATCTTGCCGGGGGGAGTCAATGCTGTCAAACCTGCGAACTTCACTTGTTGACAGCTGCACATTTTTTGAACAGCACTGTCTACTGTGCGGCCAACGTCCCACCCGGCACGGCCTGTGCGTGCCGTGCCAGCAACAACTACCCTGGCAAGTTGATGCCCGCTGCCCGCAGTGCCATGCCGTGGTAGCCAGTGGTGCCGCGCCATGCGGCGACTGCCAGCGGCTACGCCCTGCCTTTGACCATCTGCTGGCCGCCTATGACTACGATTACCCGCTGGACGGCCTGATCAGCCGTTGCAAGTACGGGCCGCAACCGGCGCTGCAAGGCGCACTGGCTGCGCTGATGACCACGCTGCCGCAACGCCATACCGCCCTTGCTCTGCCCGACCTGATCGTACCGGTGCCGCTGGCAGCAACCAAACTGGCCGAGCGCGGCTTCAATCTGCCGGATGCACTGGCCGCCAGCCTGGCTGCTACAATGCGCGCAACCGTGGATCGCAGCCTGTGTTGGCGCAAACGCAACACCTCGCCGCAAGCCGGTCTGAACCGTGCCGAACGGCTGTCCAACCTGCGCGATGCTTTCGGCGTAAAACACCGCTGTGACGGCCTGTTCGTTGCCATTGTCGACGACGTGGCGAGCACCGGCGCCACCCTGCATGCCCTGGCAAAATCGCTGAAAAAAGCAGGGGCAAACCGGGTGGAAGCATGGGTGCTGGCCAGGGCCCATTTTCGTCACACTTGACCAACCTGTTGATTTACTAGAATATTCGCCCCGCAACGATGTTTACCGTTGTTCTCTACCAGCCGGAAATACCGCCCAATACGGGCAATATTATTCGACTCTGTGCCAACACCGGCTGTGAATTGCACCTGGTCAAGCCACTGGGTTTTCCGCTCGAAGACGCCAAACTGAAACGCGCCGGACTCGACTATCACGAGTACGCCCGCATGGTGGTTCACGAGAATTGGGAAGCCTGTCTGGCTCACCTTGGTGAGCGCCGTATCTTCGCGGCCACCACCAAGGGTGCCACTCGGCATGACCGCATCGCCTTCCAGCCTGGCGATGTATTTTTGTTCGGTCCCGAATCCCGCGGCCTGCCCGCCGAGATTCTCGACACGCTCCCGTCTACGCGGCGGGTGCGACTGCCGATGCGGCCCGAATCGCGTAGCCTGAATCTCTCCAACGCCGTCGCCGTGCTCGTGTTCGAAGCCTGGCGCCAGCATGATTTTGCCGGAGGAATCTAGCGCGCCTGCACTTCACCGTTGGCACAACAGCATAAGGAGAGGTGATGAAACCTTTTTACCGATGGCTGTGGCTAGTGTTCATCAGTGCTTTGCTGGTGGCTTGTACCACCGTCAGACCGGCGACTGCCACGCAGACCGCCAAGGTCAGTTATAAAAAACAACCCGCCGTCAACCCGGGAGCCTACTTCCAGACCGACGGACCGGCCATGCAAACCCCGGTCAACCTGGATCTGATCCCGGATGCCATCCCGCAGGCAGAACCTCTGATTGCCTCGGCCAACAAACCGTATTCGGCACTGGGCATGAGCTTCCGCCCGGACGCCTCGGAAAAGCCTTATCGCCAGACTGGCAAGGCTTCCTGGTACGGCAAGCAGTTCCACGGTCGCAAGACCAGTTCCGGCGAGCGTTATGACATGTTCGCCATGAGCGCGGCGCACCCGACGCTGCCGATTCCGAGCTATGCGCGGGTAACCAACCTGAAAAGCGGCGAATCGGTGATCGTGCGCGTCAACGACCGTGGCCCGTTCCACAAGGGTCGGCTGATGGATCTGAGCTATGCCGCTGCGCACAAGCTGGGCATCGTCAAATCCGGTTTTGGCAGCGTGGTGGTGGAACGCGTGTTCCCGGTAGATGGCAGTGATCGCATTGCCACCAAGCCGCCGGCGCAGCAAAAGGCTGCTTCGGGTGACAACTACTACCTGCAGCTGGCATCGTTCAGCCGCCTGGCAGCCGCCGAGGCCGAGCTGAAAGCCCTGCTGGCCAACCCGGCCAACGAGCATGACGAAAAGCTGGGCATCATCAACCAGGATGGGCTGTTCCGGGTACGCATGGGGCCGTTCAACGACGACCATGAAGCCGTGCAGGTTGCCAACGCGCTGAACGTGGCGCCGGTGATTACCCGCTAAGCCAGGCTGGCTACGGTAAACAGACAAACGCGAGGCCTTGCCTCGCGTTTTTCATTTCAGCAGCTGCGGCCCGGTTACGACTTCTTGCAGGTATTGATGCCGAGCATGGCATACGGCGGACACCAGCCCAGCAGGCCGGTGGCCAGCGGTACCAGCCCCAGGAACGCCCATGGGCTTTGCGGGCCGACGAAAGCCAGCGCGGTGATGGCCAGGCCTGCCACGATGCGGATCACGCGTTCGGTACTGCCGATATTGCGTTGGAACATGCTGACTACCTTCCGGAGAATAAGGGTGCTTTCACTATATTAAAAAATAGAGTGAAAGCAAAGCCGACAATGACCGCTGGCTAACGGATGGTGCGGTATTTTTCGACAATCTCGGTGTACTGCCGGCTGTGCTTGAAGTGGCCCAGTTCGCGGCTGAACGCCTCCACCAGCCCGGTGGCCCGTCCCTTGCGGGAAAAGGCGATATAGGCGGGAGTCACATAGATCGGCGGCTCCAGCACCTCGATCAGGTGCCGTCCGCCCAGCTTCTTCAATTCGTAGATGCCGGTCTCTTCATTTTCGATGGCGGCATCGAAACGGCCGGCCAGCAGCATGCGCATCAGGCTTTCCGATTCGGAAGGTGAATTCAGCCTGGCCCAGGTGGTCTGCTTGAGCTGGTCAAACAGCGGGCTGACCGCCTTGTCGCGGTACAGGCCGATACTGAACTGCCGCATGAAAGCCTCCAGGTCGCCACCGTACTGCAGCTGGCGATCGCGGCGCACAAAGAACACATTGCGCCGCTCCGGCAGGGTTTCCTGCGGGTAGAGGAAGGCCTTCTCGTATTCGTCCTTCTTCAGAACGGTGTAGATCAGGTCGCACTGCCCCGCCTCCGCCATCGCCCGCGTGCGTATCCAGTTGCTGTAGCGGATGCTCAGCTGCCACTGCAAGCGCCTGGCAACCTCCTGCAGTATCTCGGTGGCCAGCCCGCTCGGACGCCCGTTTTCCAGATAGGTATGCGGCGGCAGCTCATGGCTGCAGGCCAGCAACTCGATAGCGGCCTTTGCCGGCACGGGCAGCAGCAGGCTGGTGGCAAGCAGCAGCTGGCAGACACGCTGTTGCAGTCGGAACATGGGCAGTGCCCCTTGTGGAATACACCAGCTAAGCCTAGTACATGCCATACGGGCTGGATGCGGATAAAGGAAAAGCCCTTGTACCGTGCACAAGGGCTTGTCTGGGTGATGCCGTCACCGCTGCTTGCGGCCAACGTTGGCCGCAAGCCCGGTTTATTCCGCCAGCTGCGCCAGCAGCTCCGCCTGACGCTCGGCCAGCAGCGCGTCGGTCAGCTCCACCATGTCGCCATCCATCACGTAATCCAGCTTGTACAGCGTCAGGTTGATGCGGTGGTCGGTAACGCGGCCCTGCGGGTAGTTATAGGTGCGGATGCGCTCGGAGCGGTCGCCGGAGCCGATCAGGCTCTTGCGCTCCGCCGCTTCCTTCTGCTGCTGCTCGCGCAGCTGGATGTCGTAGATGCGCGCCGCCAGCACGCGCATGGCGCTGGCCTTGTTGGCATGCTGCGAGCGGCCGTCCTGGCACTCGGCCACGATGCCGGTGGGTAGGTGGGTAATGCGCACTGCGGAGTCGGTCTTGTTGATGTGCTGGCCACCGGCACCGCTGGCGCGGTAGGTATCGATGCGCAGGTCGGCCGGGTTCAGCACCACCTCGGCAATCTCGTCCGCCTCCGGCATCACCGCCACGGTGCAGGCGGAGGTGTGGATGCGGCCCTGGGTTTCGGTGGCAGGCACGCGCTGCACGCGGTGGCCGCCGGATTCGAACTTCAGCCGCGAGTAGGCGCCGTCGCCGGCGATGCGCACAATCACTTCCTTGTAACCGCCGAGGTCGGATTCGCTGGCGGACAGGATCTCTGCCTGCCAGCGGTTACGCTCGGCGTAGCGGGTGTACATGCGCAGCAGGTCGCCGGCAAACAGCGCCGCCTCATCGCCACCGGTACCGGCGCGGATTTCCAGCAGGATGTTCTTGTCGTCGTTCGGGTCCTTGGGCAGCAGCAGCTTCTGCAGCTCCACTTCCAGCGCCACCATGCGCTCGCGCGCTTCGTCGATCTCGGCCTGGGCAAACTCCTTCATCTCCGGGTCGGCCAGCAACTCGCCGGCGGTTTCGATATCGGCCTCGCACTGGCGGAAAGCCTGGAACGCCTCCGCTACCGGGGTGAGTTCGGCGTGCTCGCGGGTGAGCTTGCGGAACGCGTCCATGTCCGCGGTGGCGTTTTCGGCGGCCAGCAAATGGGTGACTTCTTCCAGCCGCTCGCAAAGCGTGGCCAGTTTAGCCGCAATCGACGGTTTCATTACTGCTCCGGGTGTAAGCGATACAGACGCGCGATCAGTTCGACCTGCGCATCGTGCGCCGCGCCGCTGCCGGTGGACAGCGCCTGCGTCGGCGGGTGCATCAGTTTGTTGGTGAGCTGCAGCGACAAGGCTTCCAGCACTTTTTCGGGGGCGTCGCCGCGCGCCAGCTGCTTCTGTGCAGCGTCCAGCGCGTGGCGGCGAATGCGCTCGGATTCGTCGCGCAGCGCACGGATCAGCGGCACCGATTCGCGGCGCTTGAGCCAGTCGACGAACTCCACCACGCGGTGGTTGATGATGGCTTCGGCCTCTTCCGCCGCCTGGTTGCGTGCCTGCTGGCCCACTTCCACGATGCTGGCAATGTCGTCCACGGTATAGAGATAGACATCGTCCATGCGGCCAACCTCGGCCTCGATGTCGCGCGGCACCGCCAGATCGAGCATGAACATCGGCCGGTGGCGGCGGGCCTTGATGGCACGTTCCACCATGCCCTTGCCGATGATGGGCAGCTGGCTGGCGGTAGAGCTCACCACCACGTCGTAGTGCTGCAGCTGCTCCGGCAGCTCGGACAGGGTGATGGCATTGCCGCCGAATTCCGCCGCCAGACGTTGGCCGCGCTCCAGCGTGCGGTTGGCCACGGTGAGCTTTTGCGGCTGGCGGGCGGCAAAGTGCGTGGCCACCAGCTCGATCATCTCGCCGGCGCCGATGAACAGCACGTTCAGCTCGCCTACCGAGGCAAAGATCTGCTCGGCCAGCTTCACCCCGGCAGCAGCCATCGATACCGAACTGGCGCCCACCGCGGTCTGGCTGCGTACATCCTTGGCCACGGCGAAGGTTTTCTGGAACAAGCCGTTGAGCAGGCTGCCCATGGTGCCGGCGCGCTCGGCGGTGCGCACGGCGTCCTTGATCTGCCCCAGGATCTGCGTCTCGCCCAGCACCATGGAATCCAGCCCCGAGGCCACGCGGAAGGCGTGGCGCGCGGTTTCGGCGGCATCCAGCTGGTACAGATAGGGCGCCACCTCGTGCAGCGCCATGCCGTGGTAGCCCACCAGCCAGCGCAATACCTCTTCCGGCTGGGTGGTGGCACAGTACAGCTCGGTGCGGTTACAGGTGGAGACGATGGTGGCCTCGCGCGCGGCGTGTGATTCCACCAGCTGCGCCAATGCCGCCGTCAGCGTCTCGGCCGGGAAGGCCAGACGCTCGCGGATGGCAAGCGGGGCAGTGTGGTGGTTCAGGCCGATGGCGAGCAGCTGCATGGGCAGGGCTTGGAAGAGCACAAAAGGAAAGCGGGCATTCTATACCAGCTAGCGCGCCGGGGCGACGTGCCGGCGCGCCGCATGGCAGGTATCATGTCGCCAATCAAGGAGGACACCATGTCGTTGAATCTCGCCGATATCCGTCTGGAATACAGCAAGAAAGAACTCTCCCCCGACGACTGCCTGCCGGACGCGGTGGCGCAGTTCGAGCAGTGGCTGCACGAAGCCATTGCCGCCGAGGTGAACGAGCCCACCGCCATGCACATTGCCACGGTGGACGAACACGGCCGCCCGTCGGCGCGCATCGTGCTGCTGAAGGGCGTGGAAAATGGCCAACTGGTGTTCTACACCAACTATCACAGCCGCAAGGGCCGCCAGCTTGCGGCCAACCCGTATATCGCCGTCACCTTCTTCTGGCCGGAGCTGGAGCGCCAGGTGCGCATCGAGGGCAAGGTGCAGCAGGTAGCGCCGGAGGTTTCCGACGAATACTTCGCCAGCCGCCCCTACACCAGCCGCATCGGTGCCTGGGCCAGCGAGCAGAGCAGCGAGATCGACGGCAAGAGCGTGCTGGTAACCCGCGCCGCCACCTTCGGCCTGAAGCACCCGCTGAGCGTGCCGCGCCCGCCGCACTGGGGTGGCTTCGCCGTGGTGCCGGACCGCATCGAATTCTGGCAGGGCCGCCCCAGCCGCCTGCACGACCGCGTGCTGTATACCTTGCAGGCGGATGCGGGGTGGCGCCGCAGCCGGCTGGCACCTTAAGAACCTGTTTACGATCTGCTACGCGTCGGCGATACGGCGTTGAAAACGTCTTCGGAATGCTCATTGACTTCATGTCAATTCCGCTTCCTCAGCCGTTTTCGCCTTGTCTCGCTCTAGCTCGCGAGATCGTAAACAGGTTCTACAAATAATCCGGCGCCCTGCACCCTGGCCGCACCCGCGGCCTGTTTTCATTGAATGGATCCCCATGCTCAACAACGACATCCTGCGCAGCGTGCGCTTCATCCTCAACATCAGCGACGCGCGCATGCTGGCCATCCTGCAGCACGTGGAGCCATATGCCGACGACGACTTTGCCGCGCTACTGAAAAAGGAAGACGAAGCCGGCTTCCTGCCCTGCAGCGACGAGCTGCTGTCCGCCTTTCTCGATGGCCTGATCATCGAACGCCGCGGCCGTCGCGACGACGCACCGCCGCCGGCACCGCTGCTGCGGCTGGCCAATAACGACATCCTGAAAAAGCTGCGCGTGGCGTTCGAGCTGAAACAGGAAGACATCGAGGCGCTGCTGGCGCTGACCGGCTTCAAGGTCTCCACCGCCGAAGTGGGCGCGCTGTTCCGCAAGCCCGGCCACAAGAACTACCGCCAGTGCGGCGACCAGTTCCTGCGCTACCTGCTCAAGGGCCTGGCCATCAAGCTGCGCCCCGGCGCACAGCCCAAGGGCGCCTGATGCAGCCGCCGGCCCGGGCCTGTACCGCAACGCGCAAGCACAGCCCCTGAACGCTCACGCCACTGGCCGCACACCCGCTGCTGCGGCAGCATGGGCGCATCTCCCGCCGAGTCCCCGCCATGTCCGACCTGCCCCTGTTCATCTTCCGCAGCCTGCAACGCCAGCGCCTGGCGCAGGTGCCAGTGCTGTCCACGCTGCTGATCGCGGTGGAGCACGGCGAAAAACAGTTGATCACCCGCAGCGGCAGCTGGCACTGCCCGGCGGGCAGCTGGCTGGTGATCCCCGGCGGGCAGACGGTGGAGATCGTGAACCAGCCGGATAACGGCGCCGGCTACCGCGCCTGGACCCTGTTGCAGCCTCAGCACTGGCTGCAACGCTTGCTGGCGCAGTACGGCCCGCAACTGCCAGCGCTACCGTGGCCGACCAGCGGGCCAGTGTTCCAGCCAGCCGATGATGCGCGGCAGGCACTGCTCCGGCTGCAGGCGCTGCTACCGGCGGCCCAAGCCGGCACGCTGGGCGCGGCGCAGGCAGAGCATGCCTGGCAAGGGCTGATGCTGGCGCTGGCGGCGGCACGCCAGGGTGCGGAGCTGTTCCGCCAGCCACGCCAGGACGTGCGCGCCAAGGTGCAAAGCCTGCTGGCCTTCGACCCGGCACGCGACTGGCAGGCTGGCGACATCGCCAGCGGTCTGGCCATGAGCAGCGCCACATTGCGCCGCAGGCTGGCCGCAGAAGCCACCTCGTTTTCCACCCTGCTGAACGAAGTGCGCATGGAACGCGCGCTGGGCATGGTGAATGCCGGCGAGCAGCCGCTGACCCAGGTAGCCGCCGCCTGCGGCTACCTGTCGCCATCGCGCTTTGCCGCCGCCTTCCGCCAGCGCTTCGGTGTCAGCCCCAGCCAGCTGCGCCAGCAGCGTGACGGCCACGCCTGAGCATCTGCGCACAGTGGCTGCACCCTGGCGGCGCGCAAAGTGCCATGCGGCCAACCATACTGTGGCTGTCCTTACCGCACAGGAGCCGCACATGAAACCACTACTGCTTACCACTCTGCTGCTGGCCGCGCTGCCAGCCATGGCTTTCGAACTGAGCAGCCCGCAGCTGCAAGCCGGCCAGCCGATGGCCAAGGCGCAGGAATACAGCGGCTTTGGCTGCAACGGCGGCAATGTGTCGCCGGCACTGGCCTGGCAGCACGCCCCGGCCGGCACTAAAAGCTTTGCCGTTACCGTCTATGACCCGGACGCCCCTACCGGCAGTGGCTGGTGGCACTGGGTGCTGTTCAACCTGCCGGCCGGCACCGCCAGTCTGCCTGCCGGCGCCGGCAACCCCGGTGGCGCCCTGCCGCCAGGCAGCATGCAAAGCCGCACCGACTACGGCACACCGGGCTTTGGCGGCGCCTGCCCGCCGGCTGGCGACAAACCGCATCGCTACATCTTTACCGTGCATGCGCTGAAGGTGGACAAACTGGAGCTGGGCGCCGACAGCAGCCCGGCACTGGTGGGCTATATGCTGAACGCCAACAGCCTGGGCAAGGCCAGCCTGACCGCAACCTACGGGCGCTGAGACGGCAGGCCCCAGGCACGACTACCGCATGCTGCTTGAGCACGGCCTGGCTTGACAGCCCGGCTGCGGCCAACCAGCATGCGGCACAGTCCCCCACTGGAGCCGCCATGAGCACCCCGCCACTGCACCCTGCCACGCTGGCCGTCCGCGCCGGCGAAGACGATTACCGCCCGCACGCTGCGCTGGCCGTGCCGATCGAGTTCGGCATCGCCCACGGCTACCCGGACATGGACAGCTGGGAACAGGTAGCCCGCGGCGAGGCGGCCGGCCCGCTGTATGCGCGCAATACCGCCCACCCCACCAGCCTGGCGCTGGAAGCCAAGCTGGCCGCACTGGAAGGCGCGGCGGCAGCGGTGAGCTTCGGCAGCGGCATGGCCGCCATCAGCAGCACGCTGCTGGCCCTGCTACAGCCAGGCGCCCGCGTGGTGGCCGGCAAGGACACCTACGGCGGCAGCCACTACCTGTTCCAGCACACCCTGCCGCAATGGGGGGTGCAGGTCACGCTGTGCGATACCACCGATGCCGCCGCCTTCGAAGCAGCACTGGCTGGCGGCTGCGAGCTGCTGTACCTGGAATCGCCCACCAACCCGATGCTCAAGGTGCAGGACATTCGCCGCCTGGCCGCCGCCGGCCATGCCGCCGGCGCAGTGGTGGTGATCGACAACACCTTTGCCACCCCGGTAAACCAGAACCCGCTGGCGCTGGGCGCCGACCTGGTACTGCACAGCGCCACCAAGTTCCTGGGCGGCCACGCCGACGCCATGGGTGGCGTGGTCTGCGGCAGCCGGGAGCTGACCGAGCGCATTCGCCACTACCGCGAAATCCATGGCGCCTGCCTGGACCCGATGAGCGCCTTCCTGATCCTGCGCGGCATCAAGACCCTGGCGCTGCGCATGCGCCAGCACAACGACAACGCGCTGGCACTGGCACAGTGGCTGCAGCAGCACCCCGCCGTGACACAGGTGAACTACCCCGGCCTGCCGCAGCACCCGCAACACGCCATTGCCCGCGAGCAGATGCAAGGCTTTGGTGGCGTACTCAGCTTCGAGCTGGCCGGCGGCGATGCCGCGGTGCGCCGCCTGCTGTCGCGCTGCCAGCTGCTGCTGCGTGCCGCCACCCTGGGTACCGTGGATACCCTGCTGGGCGTACCCAGCACCACCAGCCACGTGGAATGCAGCGCGGAAGAGCGCGTGGCGCTGGGCATTCCCGCCGGGCTGGTGCGCTGTTCGGTGGGTATCGAGGACATCCGCGACATCATCGCCGACCTGCAGCAGGCGCTGGCGGAATGAGCTCCAGGCTTGGCCGCAGCGCATGAGCTGGTTCCTGTATGTGCTGGAATGCCGCGGCGGCAGCCTGTACACCGGCATCAGCAACAATGTCGAAAAGCGCTATGCCGCCCATGCCGCCGGCAAGGGCGCGCGCTACACCCGCAGCTTTCCGCCCGAGCGCATCGCGCTGGTGCTGCCGTTTGCCGACAAGAGCGCCGCGCTGCGCGCAGAGCTGGCGGTAAAGGCGATGAGCGCGGCGCAGAAGCGCGCCTGGCTGGCGCAACAACTGATGGGCGCCTCTAAAAACCCGGATTTCTAAGCGAAACAAGGCGCGAACGAAAAATTTTGACGCAGCATATATTTGATATGTAAGGAGAAATTTTTCGTGAGCAACGCAGTGGCGCGACGAAAGCTGGAGTTTTTCGAGGTGCCCTGATTAGTCTGGCTAATCAGGTACAGCAGTAATGCTGGCTTGCCGCCGGCACGGCGGCAGCCCACACTGCCAGCCATTGCCGAACCGGAGTCCGCCATGTCTCACCTCGACACCCTGCCCGCCGGCCTGCGCCTGGCGCAGCCGCTGCTGTGGCACAACCCTTCCCTGCTGCCCACCGCCGATGCATTGGCCGCCTGCGCCTACGGCCGTGCCGATATCGAAGCCGCCATTGCCCGCTGGCAGCGCTTTGCACCGCTGCTGGCGCGGCTGTTTCCGGACAGCGTGGCCGCCGACGGCCGCATCGACTCGCCTCTGCTGTCGCAAACCGACACCAGCGGCCAGGCCCTGTGGGTAAAGGCCGACCACGCGCTGCCGATCACCGCCTGCATCAAGGCGCGCGGCGGCGTGTACGAGGTGCTGTGCCACGCCGAGGAGCTGGCTCAGGCCGCCGGCCTGCTGTCGGCTGGCAGCAGCTATACCGTGCTGGCCGAGGCACCGGCACGCGCGTTGTTCGCGCAGCACCGCATCCTCGTCGGCAGCACCGGTAACCTCGGCTACAGCGTGGGCGTGATGGCACGCGCGCTGGGCCTGCAGGTGGAAGTGCATATGTCGCACGATGCCAAGGAGTGGAAAAAACAGCGCCTGCGCGCGCTGGGCGCCGGCGTGGTGGAGCACCAGGGCGACTACGCGCTGGCGGTGGCCGCCGCGCGCGACATCGCCGCTGCCGACCCGCACGCCTATTTCATCGACGACGAAAGCTCGCTGCTACTGTTCTTCGGCTATGCCGCCGCGGCCTGGGATCTGGCGCCGCAGCTGGCCGCCGCCGGCCTGCGGCCAACGCCCGAGCAGCCGCTGCGCGTCTACCTGCCGTGCGGCGTGGGTGGCGCCCCCGGTGGCGTGGCCTTCGGCCTGAAGTGCCTGTTCGGCGATGCGGTGCAGTGCGTGCTGGTGGAACCAGTGGCCTCGCCCTGCTTCCTGCTGCGTCTCGCCAGCGGTGACGACACGCTGTCGGTGTACGACATCGGCCTCGACAACCACACCGTGGCCGATGGCCTGGCAGTGCCGCGCGCCTCCGCCACCGTGGCCGGCATCGTCGGCCCGCTGATCGACGCGGTGATTACCGTGAGCGACGCCAGCCTGCTGGCCGAAGTGCGCCGGCAATGGCAGCAGCACCGCCTGCGGCTGGAGCCCTCCGCTACTGCCGGCTTCGTCGCCCACGAATTGGCCACCGGCCAATGGCCGGGGGCGGCGATTCCGGTGGTGTGGACCACCGGCGGCAACGGCCTGCCGGACGAGGTGTTTTTGCCGCTGCTGGCGGGGTAGACCACATACCCGTAGCCCGGATAAGCCCCCGGCGCATCCGGGGCTGACATAGCCACCACGTCCCCGGATGCGCTGCGCTTATCCGGGCTACCTGCCCCTCATTGCGGGGACAGTCAATAAAAGTTGGCCGCAAGCCATTCGCAGCTTGCGGCCAACTTTTTGCTATTTGATCGTGGCCTACGCGCGCGTGCATGGAGCCCGGCGGACCATCACGGCTGGCCCTGTGTGATGGCGAATGTCTCGTCAGTCGGCAAACGACAGGCAGTGCAGACCACAGGCCTGCGCCAGATCGAGCAGCTTTTGCACCTTGTCGCGTGAGTGGAAAAAGACCACGTTGGTGTCGTCCCACGACTCGCAGTATATGCAGTCAAACTCAGGCAACAGCACCAGCTGACGGGGCTCGGTAAACGTGTTGAAGCGGCATTGCTGCAGAAAGAACGCCCGGTCCCGGTACTGTTTCAGCTGCAAGCGCTGCTTATGCGGCCAACGCCCGCGAGTGCGCACGGTATACACCTCGGTAGCATCAAATAGTGCCTGCCAATGAGCCTGCCATTTGCGGTCGCGTGCCATCCGCTCCGGTCCATGGGCGCAATCCAGCAGATGCCATTCAGAGCTGTTGCGTAGCCAATGATCAAATACCGAGATAGCCAGCCGCTCCATGCCGCTTTCCTCATTTTCCCGCACACGCGCCAGTGCCGGAAACCGGGCAAACATGGCCTCCGCTTCCACCTTGGTCAGCGTTCGGAGCTTTTTCCCTAGCAGTTGCATCTCGTCTACTTCCTTCACGATTTGCCATCAGCGGCATTCAGCAGGCACAGCCGCCACAGCCGCCACAGCCCGTTCAACAGTACCAGCGCAATGGCCGGCAACCATACCCATTGCAACTCCGACAGCAACACCGCCAGTCCGAGACCGAAAGTCAGTGGTACCGCCGGATGGGAAAGAATGGAAGGCATGCGGACTCCTTGATTTATCCGAGCAAACAGGCCGTTGGCATGTTATCAGCGTCTTGGTAGCCAGGCCCGCCGGTGCGCATGCGTAGCCCGGATAAGCCAACGGCGCATCCGGGGCCGTCTTACCACCGTGTCCCCAAATGCGCTGCGCTTATCCGGGCTACGGAGAATGCATCTCGGCGTGCAGCCAGTCCGCCAGCGTCTGGGCCGCCTCGCTGGCGCTTACCGGGTACAGCGCGTAATAGCCCAGCAGCAGCGGCGGGTGATCGTCCAGCCGGCACAGGCTGCCGTCCTGCAGGTAGCGCGCCACCAGCAGCTGGCGGCCCAGCGCCACGCCGTCGCCGGCCTGCGCGCTGCGGTAGGCGAGCTGCGCCTGGTTGAAGTGGCGCTCGCCGGCGCTGCTGCCGCGCGGGCGGCCGTATGCGGCCAACCACAGCGCCCATTCACTGCCGGCTGGCGAAGGGCTACTCCACGGTGCGTCGTCGTGCAGCAACACACCCTCGGCGCCGCTGGCGAGCAGGCCCGGCGCGGCTACCGGAAAGCCATACTCGGGCAGCACGAATGCGGCATCCTGCGGCGCCTGCGGCAGGTAGCGCAGTGCCAGATCAATGCCGGACTGGCGCATGGCGGCTTGGCTGTAGGGCTGGTTGTCGGCCAGCAGATCGACGCTGATGTGCGGATGCAGGCTGGCGAAGCGGCCCAGCCGTGGCAGCAGCCATTCCAGCGCCAGCGATGGCGGCGCCGACAGCCGCACGCTGCCCGGAGCGGCCTCTGCCTGTATGGCGGCCAACGTTCCGGCGATGGCGCCGAAGCCATTTTCACAGGCGGCAAACAGCTGCTGGCCGGCCGGGGTGAGCTGCAGATTCCGGCTGCCGCGTTGCAGCAGGCGCAGCTGCAGGCGGGCTTCCAGCCGCTGCACGCGCTGGCTCACCGCGCCCTGGGTTACCGCCAGCTGTTCGGCGGCGCGACGAAAGCCGCCGCTCTCCGCCACGGCGTGGAAAAACCACAGGTCGGCCAGCAGGCTGGCATCCAGTCGGCGTGCCATATCAGAGGGCTCAGTAGGCGAAGCGCTCGCGCAACTCTTCCAGATTCAGCTCACGCAGGATCGCCTCCTGGCGCTCACGGGCGGCTTTTTTGCCCTTGCTGGTTTTCTTGGCGATGATCAGCTCGTTCTTCATCGAGTGTTCCCAGCCCACCAGCTCGGTAACGGTTACCTGGTAGCCGCGCGCCTCCAGCTGCAGGCAGCGCAGCACGTTGGTGAGCTGGCTGCCGAACTCGCGGGTGTGGATCGGGTGGCGCCACAGCTCGGACAGCGGCGTCTTGCCGAAGGTCTCGTTCTTCTTCTGCCGCAGCACCGCAGCCACTTCGGCCTGGCAGCACGGCACCAGCACGATGTACTTGGCGTCCTTGGCCAGCGCGAAGCGGATGGCGTCGTCGGTGGCGGTATTGCAGGCGTGCAGCGCGGTAATGATGTCCACCTGCGGCGGCAGCGCGTCGGAGGTGATGGATTGCTCGACGGTGAGATTCAGGAAGCTCATGCCGGCAAAGCCCAGCCGCTGGGCAAGATCCACCGACTTGTCCACCAGATCCTGCCGCGTTTCCACGCCGTAGACTTGGGCAGCGGGCTTATCCTTCAGGAACAGGTCGTAGAGGATGAAGCCCAGGTAGGACTTGCCGGCGCCGTGGTCGGCCAGGGTGAGGCTGCCTTTTTCCGCCAGCACGTCGGCCATCAAGGGCTCGATGAACTGGTACAGGTGGTACACCTGCTTGAGCTTGCGGCGGGTGTCCTGGTTGATCTTGCCGTCGCGGGTAAGGATGTGCAGTTCTTTCAGCAGTTCGATGGACTGCTGCGGTTTGATTTCCGGGATCAGGCTCATGACGGCTCCACAATTTTCACTGCCGCTATTGTAGCGCCTTGGTCAAGCACCCCGCCTGGTACTGCACACGATCTGCTGCGCGTCGGCGATACCGCGTTGAAAGCAGCTTCGCAATGCTCATTGACCCCATGTCAACTCCGCTTGCTCAGCCGCTTTCGCCTTGCCTCGCTCTAGGGTGCCTCGAAAAGCCCTGATTTCTAAGCGAGGCAAGGCGCGACCGAAAAATTTCGACGCAGCATATGTTTGATATGTAAGGAGAAATTTTTCGTGAGCAACGCAGTATCGCGACGAAAGCGGGGGTTTTTCGATGCGCCCTCTAGCTCGCAAGATCGTGACTACCCACATACAATGCGGCATTCCCGTTTTCAGGTAGCAGATCATGGCCTTGCAGCTTCACGTCATTCCGGTCACCCCGTTCCAGCAGAACTGTTCCGTGCTGTGGTGCGATGTCAGCAATGAGGCGGCGGTAGTGGATGCCGGCGGCGATATCGCGCGCATCCGCGCCTTTGTCGAGGCCAAGGGCCTGAAGGTGACCAAGCTGCTGCTCACCCACGGCCATATCGACCACGCCGGCGGCGCCCGCGCGCTGGCCGATGCGCTGGGGGTGGAGATCGAAGGCCCGCAGCGCGCGGAAAGCTTCTGGCTGGACCAGCTGCCGCAGCAGGGGCAGATGTTCGGCTTTGCCCCCAGCCCGGCGCTGACCCCGGAGCGCTGGCTGGAAGAAGGCGACACGGTTCAGGTTGGCCGCGAGGTGCTGGAGGTGCTGCACTGCCCCGGCCACACCCCGGGCCATATCGTGTTTGTCAGCCGTGCGGCCAACCTGTGCGTGGTGGGCGATGTGCTGTTCCAGGGCTCCATCGGCCGTACCGATTTCCCGATGGGCAACCACGAGCAGCTGATCGATGCCATCCGCAGCAAGCTGTTCGCGCTGCCGGACGATATGACGGTAGTGCCCGGCCACGGCCCGTTCACCACCATCGGCGACGAGCGTCGCAGCAACCCCTTCGTGGCCGACCGCCGCTACGGCTGATGGACGCCGCCTTCGAACGCGCGGTACTGGCGCAGCTGCTGGCGATTCCGCCGGGGCAGGTCAGCACCTACGGCACGCTGGCACAGCTTGCCGGCTACCCGCGCCATGCCCGCCACGTGGGCAAGCTGCTGAGTAATGCGCCGGAAGGCGCCGGCTGGCCGTGGTTCCGCGTGGTCAGCGGCAGCGGCAAGGTGGCGCGGCCGGGCACGCCGGAGGCGGACTACCAGGTACTGCTGCTGGAAGAGGATGGCGTGGAGGTAGGCGCCGGCGGGCGGGTGAACCTGAAGCGCTATGGCTGGCCGGTGCAGTATTTCCTTCGCCCCTGAGCCCGGCGCAAGCCGGCCAGCATCGACAGCTGGCTGGAAAGCGACAGTCGCATGCACTTTTTTTGCAACGCAACAAAAACGCCAGTGCCTTGATGTACTGGCGTTTTTTGCGTTCTACGACTTTCGTTTATGGCGGCAACAAGTTGCCTGATGCGCAATTATTGTGATAAAGACTAAGGATAATTTTCGCTTTCGAACTCGCCACCATGAGCCGATCTCCAAGACACGACAAAATCCTGCAGCTGGTCCGCGAAAACGGCTTCATGCCGATCGAGGAGCTGGCCCGCCTGCTGGACGTGACGCCGCAAACCATCCGCCGCGACATCAACCAGCTGTGTGAAGCCAATCTGCTGCGCCGTTATCACGGTGGCGCTGCGCTGGGCAACAGCGTGGAAAACGAGGATTACTTCTCGCGCAAGGGCAAGCTGCAGAGCGAAAAGGCGCATATCGCCGACATGATCGCGGAGAACATTCCCGACCATGCCTCGCTGTTCATGAGTATCGGCACCACCATAGAGGCGGTGGCGCAGGCGCTGACCACCACCCACAAGGGCCTGCGGGTGATCACCAACAATATCCACGTGGCGTCGATCATGTCGGCCAACCCGGATTTCACGGTAATGATCACCTCCGGCGTGGTGCGCTCCTCCGACGGCGGCATCACCGGCGTGGCAACGCTGGACTTCATCAACCAGTTCAAGGTGGATTACGCGGTGATCGGCGTCTCGGGCATCGAAACCGACGGCTCGCTGCTGGATTTCGACTACCGCGAGGTACGCGTGGCGCAGGCGATGATGAACAATGCCCGCCACCGCTTCCTGGCCGCCGACCACAGCAAGTTCGGCCGCAATGCGCTGGTACGCATGGGCCATATCAGCGAATTCAACGCCATCTTCACCGACGCCATGCCACCGGAAACGCTGAAGAAGCTGCTGGAAGAGCACGGCGTGCGCATGTACCTGGCCGACCCGCTGTAAACGGTTGGCCGCAAGCCGAACCTGCTGCTAAATGACAAGGGCGCCGCTGGCGCCCTTGTGCTTTCCACTTGCAGAGCGTGTCTCTTCACGCATGTAAAACAGTAGCCACTCGCCCCAAACCCGTTGGCGCGAGCCGGGCAAAATGGTGCGCCACAGGTGTTAAGCCGCCGCATGTCTGAGCCGCGCGACGCTAGCGCGCGGCGAGTTCGGCGGCGCCTGGGGCGTGCCGTTTTGCACGGGGTTTCGAGCAGCCCCGGGGAGCAGGGGATTGTTAAGGGGGCCGCGGTGGCCCCCTTAACCTGTCCGCCGGGCGAAACCGGCACCCGAATCCTTATCCGCGTAGCGGATTCAACACTGTTTGCCAGATTTCAAACAAAGCGAAGCTGCGGCCAACCGCTCACGGCTCTCCGTCCAGCGCCACCGACCACGCCACCACCTGGTTGCGTCCGGCCGCCTTGGCGCGGTACAGCATGCTATCGGCGCGCTGCACCAGCGCCACCACATCCCACACCCCCTGCGTGTCGCACAGGCCGGCGCTGAAGGTCTGCAGAAAGCGCCCGCGCGGCGACACATGCTCCAGCCGGGCAAACGATTCGCGCAATTCATTCATCAGCCGCAGCGCCTGCTCGCTACCGACACCTGGCATGGCAATGGCAAACTCCTCGCCGCCATAGCGGCCGATCAGATCACTGCGCCGCAGCCGTTCGCGCAGGAAGCGCGACAGGCTGAGCAGCACCTCGTCGCCGGCCTGGTGGCCATAGCTGTCATTGACCTGCTTGAAGTGATCCAGATCCAGCATCACCATGCTCAGCGGCTTGCGCTCGCGCTGCGCGCGGGCAAACTCGTATTCCAGCTGCGCAAACAGGTGGCTGTGATTGAGCAGGCCGGTGAGGCTGTCGGTGGCGATGTAGGAACGCAGCTTGCGGTAGCGGCTGGCACGGGTGCTCACCGTCACCACCAGCTCCTCGCTGGATACCGGCTTGGTGAGATAGCCATCCACCCCCAGGCTCAAGGCATCCAGTTGCACGCCCTGCGCCTTTTCCATGGTGAGAAACAGGATGGGAATGCCGTCCATCAGCTGCTGCTGGCGGATGATGCGCGCCAGCTCCTGGCCGCTGCACTCCGGCATATGCATGTCCATCAGGATCAGGTCCGGGCGGAAGCGCTCGATCGCCGCCAGCGCCTCGCTGGGGCGATGTACTTCCTCGGTGTGGATGCCATGCTGGTTCAGCACCGCGGCGTACAGGCCGGACAGCGAACTCATGTCTTCCACCAGCAGCACCCGCAGCGGATTGCGCGGGTCGGCGCTTGGCGTGCGCCCCAAGGTTTCCAGCAGCTCGCGCACCGACAGCGGCCAGCCCAGAAAGCCCTGACCACCGGCACGCACCGCCTGCAACCTGGCGGCAAAGTCGCGGCGCGGGCTGGTGAACAGCAGCGGACAAGGCGGTCGCAACTGTGGCAAGGGCAGCTCGCCGCCAGCGAAATCGTGGTGAATGATCAGCGCCCCCGGTACATGCTGGCGCAGGGCCTGTTGCAGGGTGGACAGGCTGTCGAACACTTCCAGCGCATAGCCGAAGCAGGCCAGCTGCTCCTCCAGCCCAGCCGGCAGCGGCTGATCTGCGGCCAACAGGAACAGTTGCTGGTTCTGCCGCGCCGGCTGCAGGCAGCCATTGGCCTGTGCCGGACGTGGCAGGCTGGCCAGCTGCGTCACCAGTGACAGTTGCTGGCGCAACTGCATCACCTCGCCAGGGCTGCGGCGGCGTTTGCCCCAGCCGCGCAACTGCGCCGCCAGCTCGGCGTTGGCGCGCTGCAACGGTTCGGCGCCGCTCTGTTCAGCCAGGCCCTGCAGGCATTGCACCAGCGCGCCAAAACGGCGTGCCTGCTCCGGCTCCCAGCGCTGCAGCAGCAACTGGCCGGTGTGATCCATTTCCTGGGCCAGGCTGACAAGGGACTGCGGCGCGGTGGTGGACATGGGCAATTTCAAGCTGACTTCACAGAATGTTACGAGTATAGCGGCAGCTGACCGGCTGCAGTGGCCACAACTGGTATAATTGCCGGTTTTCACCCAGCGGCAGAGACAGACTCTGCAAGCCAGCATGAACGTCTTTTACGAAGAAAGCGGCAGCTTCAAGGTAGGCAGCGTGGTATCACGTGCCGAAGCCAGCCTGCAGATCGATACCCAGCACGGCAAGCGCACCAAGCTGAAGGCAGCCAACGTGTTCCTGGAATTCAGCTCCCCGCTGCAGGATTTCCTGCCGGCCGCCGAGGCGCTGGCCGCCGACATCGACGTGGATTTCCTGTGGGAGTGCTGCGGTGAAGACGAATTCGGCTTCGAGGCGCTGGCTGCCGACTACTTCGGCCACGCCCCCAGCGTGAGCGAGAACGCCGCCATCCTGCTGCGCTTGTACGCGGCGCCGATGTACTTCTACAAGAAGACCAAGGGCCGCTTCAAGGCCGCGCCGGAAGAGACGCTGAAAGCCGCGCTGGCCGGCATCGAGCGCAAGAAGCGCGAGCAGGAGCAGATCGATGCCTGGGCCGCCGAGCTGGCCGCCGGCACCCTGCCGGATGCGATTCGCGCCCAGCTGATGACGCTGCTGTACCGCCCGGACAAGAACACCCTGGAATTCAAGGCCTTCGACCAGGCCAGCAAGGCCACCGGCCTGCCGCCGCTGCGGCTGGCGGACAAGGTGGGCGGTATCGAATCGGTGCCGGCCTACCTGATGGCCGGCTTCCAGCTGGAACACTTCCCCAAGGGCACCGGCTTTGGCAGCTATGCGCCGGCCGAGATGCCGGCCGATCTGCCACTGGCTAGCGTCAAGGCATTCTCCATCGACGATGCCGCCACCACCGAGATCGACGACGCGCTGTCGGTGCAGTGGCTGGACAACGGCAACATCCGCGTCGGCATCCACATTGCTGCACCGACGCTGGGCATTGCCGTGGACAGCCCGCTGGAAAAAATCGTGCACCAGCGCCTGTCCACCGTGTACTTCCCCGGCGACAAGATCACCATGCTGCCGGACGACGTGGTGCAGCAGTTCACGCTGAAGGAAGGCCACGACTGCCCGGCGCTGAGCCTGTACGTGGAAGTCACCCCGGCATTCGAGCTGGTGGACTTCGATAACCGCATCGAGCTGGTACACATTGCCGCCAACCTGCGCCACGACCAGCTGGAGCAGGTGTTCAACGAGGAAACGTTGGCCGCAGACGGCTTCGGCCCCGACTACGCCTTCAAGCGCGAGCTGGTATGGCTGTGGCAGTTCGCCAATGCCCGCGAAGCGTTCCGCGGCAAGACCCCGGACCCGAACCGCCCGCCGCAGGTGGACTACAACTTCAACGTGGTGGACGGCAAGGTAATCATCAGCGTGCGCAAGCGCGGCTCGCCGATGGACAAACTGGTGTCCGAGCTGATGATCCTGGCCAACAGCGAATGGGGCCGCATGCTGGCCGAGGCCGACATCCCGGCCATGTACCGTGCGCAGAGCATGGGCAAGGTGCGCATGACCACCCGCCCGGAACCGCACGTGGGCCTGGGCGTGCAGCAGTACGCCTGGAGCACCTCGCCGCTGCGTCGCGCATCGGACTTCATCAACCAGCGCCAGCTCACCGCGATGATTCGCGGCGAAACCCCGCAGTACAAGCAGGGCGACGCCATGCTGTTCGCGCTGCTGCGCGATTTCGATGCGGCCTACAGCGCCTACCTGGGATTCCAGGACAAGATGGAGCACTTCTGGTGCCTGCGCTGGTTCAGCCAGGAAGGCATCACCGAGCCTACCGCCAGCTACATCAAGGAAGACCTGGTGCGGGTGGATGGCGTACCGCTGCGACTGCGCATCGGCGGCCTGCCGGAGCTGAGCAACGGCGACCGCATCCAGCTGCAGATCGTGCGCATCGACGAACTGATGCAGGAGATCGAGTGCCGCTACGTGGCGGTGCTGGAGCGCAAGACCCTGCCGCAGGACGAGGCCGAGGAGGCGTAACCGTAGCTTGCGGCCAACCTTGCCGCAAGCGGCTACGACAAGGCCCCGCCATGGCGGGGCCTTGTGCTGTCTGTTGCTCACCATCCGTAGCCCGGATAAGCCAAAGGCGCATCCGGGGAACAAGTGGCCACTGTACTCCCGGATGCGCCTTCGGCTTATCCGGGCTACAAGCTACAACAGGTTGTCCACCGTGGTGCTGACTTCCTTCAGGTGCGGCAGCGCATCTTCCAGCTCCGCTTCGTCCACGCCCAGCGCCGCCAGGCCGTGCTGCGGCAGTGTGTCCTGCATTTCCTGCTCGCTCATGCCATGGTTGAAGCCGGCCACGATGTAGGCCGCCAGCCCGATCAGCAGCGCATACGGCGGCAGCTGCTCCGGGTCGGCCAGATTGTGCTGCTCGCGTATCGCCTGCTGGATCGCATCCGGGAAATTCCAGCGCCGCGCCAGCTCGGCGCCGACTTCGGTCAGGTCCATGCCCAGCAGCATGCGCTCGGTGGCCAGCCGCTCGGCGCCGCTTTCCACCAGCCGGTCGATACGCAGCGCCTTTTCCGGCTCGGCCACATGCAGTACCAACTCGCCGATATTGGCCAGCAGCCCGCAGGTATAGGCCACCTGCCCGTCCAGCTTCGCCAGCCGCGCCAGCACCTTGCTGGTATTGGCCATTTCGAAGCTGCGGCCCCAGTACTCCTTCATGTCGAAGCCGGGAATCGCCGTGGTGGCGCCGGCAATGCCGGAGGCAATCACCAGCATGCGCACGTTATCGAAGCCCAGCAGCAGCACCGCGTCGTTCAGCGAAGCGATATTGCGGCTGCCACCGAAACGCGCGCTGTTGGCGAGGCGCAGCACACGGGCGCTCAGCACCTGGTCGTGCGTTACCTTGTCGGTGATGTCGTCGATATTGACGTTCTGGTCCTGGAAGCTGGCAATCAGCTCCTGTACCACTTTGGGCACCATGGGCAGGCGCCCGGCGGATTTGTCGAACAGTTCTGCAACATTCATCTCGTGCTCCCCTTTATGTTGTCGTGCTGCCATGGCATCACCAGATGAGCTTAGGAAACTGTATCGACACTTGCTAATAAACCGTGCTGACCACGCGCGCAATAAAAAAGCCCCGCCAGGCGGGGCAAGGTTACGACATGAATGTGTTACATCGCGTCGTCGTAGGACGCATGCGGCTTGCGCACGAACTTGAACAGCAACACCAGCACGATCAGGAACGGGATGCCGAACTTCAGCGTCATGTTGAATTCGTCGGTGAACAAAGTGGTGACCATTGCCGCCAGCATCAGGCCCAGACCGATCAGCGTGGTAATCGGGAACAGCTTCATGCGGAAGGCCAGCGGCGGGTTGCCGGCGGCTTCGTACTTGTGGCGGAAGAACAGGTGGGTGACGAAGATCATCATCCACACGAACATGGCGCCGAACATCGACAGCGAGATCATCAGGATGAATGCATCCTTCGGATACAGCACGTACAGCAGGGTGGCTACCGCGATACCGATGGACGACAGCATCAGTGCATTCAGCGGCACGCCATTGCTGCTGAGCTTGCCCAACGCCTTGGGCGCATCGCCGCCTCGCGACAGGCTGAACATCATGCGGGTGGTGATGTACAGCTGACTGTTCATCGCCGACAGCGCGGCCACGATCACCACGAAGTTGAGGATGTCGGCGGCGTAGGGAATGCCCAGCACCTGCATCACTGTCACGAACGGGCTGCTGCCCTCGCCCACTTTTTCCCACGGTACGATGGCCAGGATCAACGCCAGCGACAGCAGGTAGAACACCAGCAGGCGCACGATGGTGGCACGGAAGGCCTGCTTTACCGCGCGCTCCGGGTCTTCTGCCTCGCCAGCGGCCACCGCGATCATTTCCACGCTCAGGTAACTGAAGATGGAGATGATCACCGCCACCCACATGCCCCACCAGCCGTGCGGCAGGAAGCCGCTGCCGGCGGTGTACAGGTGCACGCCGTATTCCGGATGGCTGCCGCCCCACACCACCACGCTGCCAAGCAGGATGAAACCGAGAATGGCGGCAATCTTGATGCTGGAGAAGCCGTACTCCACCGCGCCGAAGGCCTTCACGCTACTGGCATTCACCGCGATCAGCAGGGCTGAGAATATCGATATCCACCACCACGATGGCACGCCCGGAAACCAGTAGCCCATGTAGTCGGCAATCGCCGTCACCTCCGTACCCACCGCCAGCACGATGGCCGACCAGTAGGCGTAGCGCACCAGGAAACCGGCCAGCGGGCTGACGTAGTGCTCGGCATAGGCACCGAAGGAGCCGGAGGTGGCATGCGCCACCGTCATCTCCGCCAGACAGCCCATCAGCAGCAGAGTAATCAGCCCGCCGATGGCGTAACTGATCAGCACGCTGGGGCCGGCAAAACCGATGGCGAACTTGCTGCCCAGGAACAGGCCGGTACCGATGGCACCGCCGATGGCGATCATGCTCATTTGGCCGGAAGTCAGGCGGCGCTGCAGCCCTTGCTCCCGGTCCTTGATCTTCTGAAAACTTCCACTCATGTTGTGCTCCGTAATTCTCCAGATGTGTTCGGCCCCGTGCTGTCTGCGCAGCGGCTGTCAGGCCAAGGGGGTGCCTGCCGCCTGAGCGCAGGCAACACTTTTCCAGCACAGCGTGCGGGACGCTGCGCCGGGAATGCGTTGTGGGGTTGGCCGCTAGGCCAGGCTGCGAAGGACGGCGCGCACAGGGCTCGCGTCGGTGTCCATCAGCTTCAGCGGCAGGGCAATCAGCTCGTAGTCACCCGGCGGGACATCGTCCAGCACCAGGTTTTCCAGTATCGCCATGCCTTGGCGCGCCACTGCAAGGTGCGCCGCCATGCCCTTGCTGTCGGCCGGGTCCAGCGAGGCGGTGTCAACGCCGATCAGCAGCACGCCCTGCCTGCCCAGCCAGTCGATGGCGGCCGGGTCGATACCGGGAAAGTGCTGATCCCAGGCGTGGTGCGGAAAGCTGGCATACATCCGCACCAGCACGCGTTGCGGTAGCGGGCCGCTATCGGCCAGTGCCGCCTGCAGTTGCGCCAGCGTCAGCAGTTGGCCGGGAGCCAGGCAATGCACCACGCGGCACGGCCCTAGGTAGGGCGTAAGTGCTACCGCGCCGATCGGCGCGCCATCGGCCTGGTAGTGCAGCGGCGCATCGGCATGGGCGCCGCTGTGCGGCGACAGCGTCAGCCGCGCCACGTTGACCGGACAGCCACCTTCCAGCACCCAGTTGGGGCTGGACTGGAACGGTGTGTCGCCCGGCCAGACCGGCATGCCGGCGGTCAGGGCTGGGCTGATGTCGTAAAGCATGGCGCGCCTCGCAGCTGAATGACTGCTGAAAGCTTAGCACCAGCTGCACGGGAGCTTATTGCAAAGTCACAGTCGGCCCGACATGTATTTTGCAGATTATTTCGTTTATGAAATTTAAACCGCATTAAATGCGAATTTCACAGTAGGATACACTATTTACGACAATTCCCAATCTGGCTGCTGGCCTGTCAATGGGGCTGCACACAAGAAAAAAGCGGCCCGCAGGCCGCCAAAGGAGAGTCGCTCCTGCAGGCAGGAGATACACGGAGTCTTGTTCAGGCCACTTCCTGGCCGCGTGCAAGTTGTAGCAGGGTAAACCACTGCTGCCGGTCCAGCTGCACTAGGCAGGCAGCGGCAGCGTCGTCCAGTGCGGCCAACTTGCGGGAGCCGATAATGGGCAACGGCCGGCACGGGTGGCGCAGCAGCCAAGCCAGCGCCACTGCAGCGGTGCTGACCTCCAGCTCGGTGGCCAGATGCTGCAGCCCTGCTGCCAGTGCCGGGTTGGCCGCAGCATCGAACAGCCGCCCACCGGCCAGCGGTGACCACAGCATCGGCCGCACGCCCAGCTGCAGGCACTGGTCGAAGCTGCCATCGAACAGCGGCACGGTATGCAGCAGCGAGGCCTCGACCTGGTTGGTTACCAGGTGGGTGCGCGAAGCCAGCAGCGCATACTGGCTGGGACTGAAGTTGGACACGCCGAAGTGGCGCACCTTGCCGGCATCCCGCAGCCGCGCGAAGGTTTCTGCCACCTCGTCCGGCTCCAGCAGCGGGTCCGGGCGATGGATCAGCAGCAGGTCCAGGTAGTCGCTGCCCAGGTGCTGCAGCGAGTTGTGCACGCTGGCGGTGATGTGTGCCGCCGTGGTGTCGTAATGCTTCACCCGCCAGCCGCGCGCCGCATCCGGTGGCTTGATGCCGCACTTGCTCACCAGCTGGATGGCGTCGCGCCGCGACGGGTTGGCCTTCAGCCAGCGGCCGAACAGCGCCTCGCAGCGGAAGCCGCCGTACAGGTCGGCATGGTCGAAGGTGGTGATGCCGAGCACGATGGCGTGCTCCACCCACGCCGCCAGCGCGGCATCGTCGAAGCCCCATTCGTCCAGGCGCCACACGCCCGCTGCCACCGGCGACAGCAGCGGGCCGTCTGCGGCCAACGCTTGCAGACCGAGCGCGCGCATCAGGCGATACGCTGTTCGGATTGCGGGTCGAACAGCACCGCCTTGGACACGTCGAACACCAGGTCCATGCTCTGGCCTGGGCGCTTGGCCTCGGTGGGGTGGGTACGGCAGCACACCTTGGTGTTGTTCAGCGACACGAACACCAGGGTATCCGGGCCGGTGGGCTCGATCACGTCGATATGGCAGCTCATTTCCGGCAGGCCGTCGCGGTGCGCGGTGCGCGCATCGGTGATCTGCTCCGGGCGAATGCCGAAGATCACTTCCTTGCCCACCCAGCTTGCCAGCTTGGCCTTGTCGTGCGGCAGCGGCAGCACCACGCAGCCCTTGTCGTCGCACACTTTCACACCGATCTGGCCAGCGGATTCCACCACGGTGGCGGGGATGAAGTTCATCGACGGCGAGCCGATGAAGCCGGCCACGAACAGGTTTGCCGGGTTGTCGTAGATTTCCTGCGGGCTGCCGAACTGCTGCACGATGCCGTCCTTCATCACCGCGATGCGGTCGCCCAGCGTCATGGCCTCGATCTGGTCGTGGGTCACGTAGACGATGGTGGATTTCAGGCGCTGGTGCATCAGCTTGATTTCGGTACGCATCTCCACGCGCAGCTTGGCATCCAGGTTGGACAGCGGCTCGTCGAACAGGAAGATGGACGGGTTGCGGGCCAGGGCGCGGCCCATGGCCACGCGCTGGCGCTGGCCGCCGGACATCTGCCCCGGCTTGCGCTCCAGCAGGTGCTTGATCTGCAGCATGTCGGCCACGCGGTTCACGGTGGCGTCGATCTCGGCCTTGGGCACCTTGCGGATCTCCAGGCCGAAGCTGATGTTCTCGCGCACCGTCATCGACGGGTACAGCGCGTAGCTCTGGAACACCATGGCGATGTCGCGGTCCTTGGGCGACAGCTCGTTCACCCGCTTGTTGCCGATCACGATATCGCCGCTGGAGATATCGTCCAGGCCGGCAATCATGTTCAGCAGCGTGGACTTGCCGCAGCCGGAGGGGCCAACCAGGATCAGGAACTGGCCGTCCTCGATGGCGATGTCGATGCCCTTGAGCACGTCGGTGCCGTTGGCGTAAGTCTTGTATACGTTGTTGATGGAAAGAGCGGCCATCGCATTAACCTTTCACGGCACCGGCAGTCAGACCGCGCACGAAATAGCGGCCGGCTACCATATAAACGAACAGGGTCGGCAGGGCGGCAATGATGGCCGCCGCCATATCCACGTTGTATTCCTTCACCCCGGTGGAGGTGTTCACCAGGTTGTTCAGCGCCACCGTGATCGGTTGCGACTCGCCGGAGGCAAACACCACGCCGAACAGGAAGTCGTTCCAGATCTGGGTGAACTGCCAGATGATGCAGACCACGAAGATCGGCCCGGAGATCGGCAGCAGGATGCGCCCGAAGATGGTCCAGAAGCCGGCGCCATCGATGCGGGCCGCCTTCACCAGCTCATCCGGCACGGTGATGTAGAAGTTGCGGAAGAACAGCGTGGTAAACGCAGTGCCGTACACCACGTGGGTCAGCACCAGGCCGGTAGTGGTGTTGGCGATGCCGAGCAGGCCCAGCAGTTGCGCCATCGGCAGCAGCACCACCTGGAACGGAATGAAGCAGCCCACCAGCAGCATGGTGAACAGCGCATCCGAGCCCTTGAAGCGCCACATCGACACCACGTAGCCGTTCACTGCGCCGATCAGGGTGGAGATCAGCACTGCCGGCACGGTCATCTTGATGGAGTTCCAGAAGAAACCCTGCATGCCGTTGCATTCCACCCCGGTGCAGGCGCTGGCCCAGGCCTTGGCCCAGGCCCCGCCTTCCCACACTTGCGGCAGCGACAGCATGTTGCCGGCGCGGATGTCGTCCAGGCTCTTGAACGAGGTGGTGAGCATCACGTACAGCGGCAGCAGGTAGTAGATGGCCATCAGCAGCAACGCGGCGTAGACCAGCGCGCGGCCAGGTGTCAGATTCTTAAACACGTTTGGCACTCCTTGTTTCCATGTACATCAGCGGGACGAGAACCGCGACGATGGTGAACAGCATCATCATCGCCGACGCCGCGCCCTGGCCCAGCTGGCCACGGGTAAAGGCAAACTGGTACATGAAGATGGCCGGCACGTCGGACGAGGTACCCGGACCGCCGCCGGTCAGCGCCATCACCAGGTCGAAACTCTTGATGGCGATGTGCGACAGGATCAGCAGCACGCTGAAGAACACCGGGCGCAGGCTGGGAATCAGGATGCGGCGGTAGATGGTGGGCAGGCTGGCGCCATCCACCTGGGCAGCCTTGATGATGGAATCATCGATACCGCGCAGGCCGGCCAGGAACAGCGCCATCACGAAGCCGGAGCTTTGCCACACACCGGCAATCACCACGGTGTAGATGGACATGTCCGGGTTCACCAGCCAGTCGAAGGTGAAGTCGGCGAAGCCGAAATCGTTCATCACCTTCTGCAGGCCCATATCCGGGTTCAGCATCCATTTCCAGGCAGTACCGGTTACCACGAAGGACAGCGCCATCGGGTACAGGTAGATGGTACGCAGCGCGCCTTCGGCACGGATTTTCTGGTCCAGCAGCACCGCCATCAGCAGACCCACCAGCAGGCAGATCAGGATGAACAGGCTGCCGAAGATGCCAAGGTTGGCCGCAGCGGTCCACCAGCGCTCGTTTTCGAACAGCGCCTGGTACTGCACGAAGCCAGCCCACTCGAAACGGGGCATCAGTCGGGATTCGGTAAAGGAAAGCCAGCCGGTCCAGGCGATGAAGCCGTAGACGAAAACCAGGCTGGCAGCCAGCGTCGGCGACAGCACCAGCTTGGGCAGCCAGCGGTCGGCCAGCGCACGCAGGCCTTGATGAGCAGAGGCAGACATGTGAGTTCCTTGCTGTCTCGGGTAAGGCGGCGCCGTTCACGCTGCCTGGCGGCAGCGCGGACAAACGGCGGGACATGACAGCAGCCCCCGCCGGCTGGCGGTGAGGGCTGCTGCTGTTACAGCATCAGGATCAGCGAACCGCGCTGGCCTTGGCCAGGCGCTCGGCAGCCTGTTTCGGAGTCATGCTGGAGTTCATGAACTGCGAGATCACGTCCACCATGGCGCCTTCGGTAGCCGACGGCATTGCCATCTTGTGCGCGAAGCTCGGCACCAGCTTGCTGCTCTTGGCGGCGGCGTTCATGTCGAAGTTGGACTTCTTGGCGCAGACATCGAACTTGGCCAGCGGGGTATCCAGACGGGCCGGGATGGAGCCCTTGTTCAAGTTGAACACTTCCTGGAACTGCGGGCTCATGATGGTGGCGGCCAGGTCGGCCTGGGCCTTCACGGCGGCAGGCGACTTCTGCTGGAACATGGCCATGGAGTCGATGTTGAAGGTGAAGGCGTTCTGGGTGCCCGGTGCATCCACACACAGGAAGTCCTTGCCCGGTACCTTGCCGGCGGCGGTGAATTCGCCCTTGGCCCAGTCACCCATGAACTGCATGCCGGCCTTGCCGTTGATTACCATGGCGGTAGCCAGGTTCCAGTCACGGCCGGCGGCGCCCTTGTCGATATAGGTCTTGAGCTTGGCCATGGTCTCGAACACCTTGACGGTGGTGGCACCACCCACGGTGGCCTTGTCCAGCTTCACGAATGCCTTGTTGTAGTAGTCGGCACCACCCACACCCAGCGCCACGGATTCAAACAGGGTGGCGTCCTGCCACGGCTGGCCGCCATGGGCGATCGGCTGGATGCCGGCCTTCTGCAGCTTGTCGGCGGCAACAAAGAATTCCGGCCAGGTCTTCGGCACGGTGGCGCCTGCCTTCTTGAAGGCTTCCGGGTTCACCCACAGCCAGTTCACGCGGTGCACGTTCACCGGTGCGGCCACGTACTTGCCCTTGTACTTCATCACATTGCTGACTACCGCCGGCAGCTGCTTGTCCCAGTTGCCTGCCTTGGCCACGGCATCGATATCGGCCAGCACGCCTTCGGCACCCCATTCCTGGATCGCCGGGCCCTTGATCTGGGCGGCGGTCGGCGGGTTGCCGGATACCACGCGGGTCTTCAGCGCGGTCATGGCGTTGTCACCACCACCGCCAGCCACGGCGAAATCCTTCCAGGTATGGCCCTTGGCGGTCATCATCTTTTTCAGTTCGGCGGCGGATTTGGCTTCGCCACCGGAGGTCCACCAGTGCAGCACTTCCACATCACCTGCCATTGCGGCGGCCGGCAGCAGGGTTGCGGCCAGTACGGCCACGGTCAGACGCTTCATTTCCATATTCCATCTCCTGTCGTGTTGTGTGCCGCCCGCTGCTGGATTTTTGGCTTTGCGAACGGCGACGACTACGGGGCAACTCTCCTTGCCGGTTCCGCAGTTGGGGGAACTATAGCCGCGAGATGTAAGTTTTGTGTAAGTTTGTGATGGTATTGCTGTAAGGAAATGCACCACATCGAGTGCGATGCACCATGACAATGTCGTGAAATGCTTGAAATCAGGGCATGGAAACGATATTGCGGTGCAATAAAAAGCAGAAAAGTAGTGTCGCAACTACACACTACTTTGCCGGCAAGGCAGTGCTGCCCGGCTTCAGCCTGACTGCGCCGGCAGCAAAGGCAGCAGCAGGCACACCCGCAAACCGCCGCCCGGATTGTCATCCAGGCTGATGCTGGCACCATGGCGGCGGGCGATTTCCTGCACGATGGCCAGGCCGAGACCGCAGCCCTTGCCCTTGCCTTCGGCACTGCCACGATAGAAGCGCTCGAATACCCGCTCGCGCTCGGCCACGGGGATGCCCGGGCCGTTGTCGCGCACCTCCAGCCGCACCTGCTGGCCTTCGCATGCCAGCCACAGCGTTACCTCGCCGCCGCGCGGGGTGTAGCTGATGGCGTTGTCCAGCAGGTTGGCCACCAGCTCGCGCAGCAGGCCGGCATGGCCCAGTATCGGCAGCGCGCCCTCCTCGCCTTCCACTCCCAGGTCGATGCCTGCGGCCAAGGCGCGCGGCACTGCCTCCGCCGCCACGTCGCGCGCCAGCGCCGCCAGATCCAGTGCACTGAACTGCAGGCCGGCTTCGGGTTCGGCGCGCGCCAGCGCCAGTAGCTGGTTCACCAGCCGAATGGAACGGGCGACGCTGGTTTCCACCTGCCCCAACTGGCGCCGCGCCAGCGGCAGGTCCGGCGCGGCCTCGGCCAGCTCGCCCTGCACCAGCTCGGTCTGCGACTTCAGCCCGGCCAGCGGCGTGCGCAGCTGGTGCGCGGCATCGGCAATGAAGCGCCGCTGCTGCGCCACCTGGCCGTGCACCTCGTCCAGCAGGGTGTTGATGGCGGTGGCCAGCGCCCGCACCTCGGCCGGTGCGTTGTCGATCTCGATCGGTGCCAGGTCGCGCGGGGTGCGGTCCTCCACCGTGCGGCGCAGGCTGCGCAGTGGCGACAGGCCACGGCTGACGCCGGCCCATACCAGCACGCTGGTAAGCGAGATCAGCAGCAGCAGTGGCAGGCCCATGTCCAGCAGAATGCGGCGCGCCAGCTCGGCCGACAGGTTGCGGCTCTTGGCCACCTGTACCAGCATCTGTTCCGGCTTGTCCGGCGTGCCGGCCGGCAGGTACTGCGCCGCCACGCGCACATCCAGCTTGCCGAGCTTGCCGTTGTAGAAAAAGGTTTCCCCCAGCGGCGCGCTGACGCTGGCCGGCGGGCGCGGCATGGCTGGCTCGCCCAGCAGGAAGGCTTCCGGCGGCGAACTCACCATGTAATAGACGCGGTCGTCCGGGTCCTGCTCCAGCACGTCACGCGCCGCGCGCGGAAAATCCACGTAAAAGCCATTGCCGAACGGTTTGACCTGGCGCGCCAGCGCACTGCTGGACTTGGCCAGCGTGCGGTCTATCACCTCGTTGGCGTAGGCCAGGGTGAGCTGGTAGGCCAGAAAGGCCGCCCCCAGCCACAGCACCAGCTGCGGCAGCAGCAGCCACAGCAGCAGCTGGCGGCGCAGCGACAGCTGGCGCGGGCGGGCGCCGTTCATGCGGCCAACTTCCTACCGTGCTGGCTCATGGTTGCTCCGCCGCCAGCAGGTAGCCCAGGCCACGCACTGCGCGCACGCCCACGCCGCTGCCGTCCAGCTTCTTGCGCAGCCGGTGCACGTACACCTCCACCGCATTGGCACCCACCTCCTCGCCGTCGCCGGACAACTCGCCGGCAATCTGCTCCTTGGTCACCACGCGGTCGGCATTGGCCAGCAGGATTTCCAGCAGCTGCAATTCGCGCGCCGACAGCTCCAGCGGCTGCTGATCCGCCCAGGCGCGCTGCCCGGCACGGTCCAGCCGCAAGCGACCAAAGCGCAGCTCGTCGCGCTGCGGGCTGTCCGCCACGCGGTGACGACGCAGCAGCGCGCGGATGCGCGCCTCCAGCTCGGGAAATTCGAACGGCTTCACCAGGTAGTCGTCGGCGCCGGCATCCAGCCCGGCCACGCGGTCTTCCATGCTGTCCAGCGCAGTGAGGATGAGGATGGGCAGCGCCGGCTTGTGCACGCGCACATTGCGCAGCACCTGCAGGCCGTCCAGCCCCGGCAGGCCGATATCCAGGATCACGGCATCGACATCCTCCGTCAGCAATTGCTGCTGTGCCTGCAAACCATCGGCGGCATGGGCGGTGTCAAAGCCCAACCGCGCCAGGCGGGTAAGCAGGGCGTCGGCCAGTACGGTGTCGTCTTCGGCAATGAACAGCTTCATGGCGGGGCAAGGGCGGGAAATGACGGTGCTTGATGGTATGCCAAAACCGGGGAGGCTTGTAGGGCGGAAGCTTGTAGGGTGGAAGCCCGCAGGGCGTTCCACCATTCCAGCATAACGTTGGCCGCAAGCAGGCGGACAAAAAAACGGCGTGCCGGGGAGAGTCAGCACGCCTGCGAAAGAAACGAAAAGCAACAAAACACACCATCCCGCAGCGCGAGTCTGACGGAAAGGATTTGGTAGCCCGGATAAGCGCAGCGCATCCGGGGACAAGCGCAGTGCATCCGGGGATACGCGAAGCACATACGCGGACAAGCGCAGCGCATCCGGGATAAACACAACTCCAGCGTGGCAATCGTTCCCGGATGCGCCTGCGGCTTATCCGGGCTACGAGGTTTGCCTGTCGCTGGCAAAACAGTGCTGAGCGACTCAGCGCTTGGCCAGCGCGCTGGCTTCCAGCGCCAGTGCGGTGATCTTGTCCCAGTCCTGGGCGGCCAGCGCCGCTTCCGGGGTCAGCCAGCTGCCACCCACTGCCAGCACATTCGGCAGTGCCAGGTAGTTGGCCGCATTGGAGGCATCAATGCCACCGGTCGGGCAGAAGCGAAGTTCCGGCAGCGGGCCGGCCAGCGCCTTGAGCAGCTTGATGCCGCCCACCGCCTCTGCCGGGAACAGTTTCAGGATGTCGAAGCCTTCGTCCTGCGCGCGCATCGCCTCGGAGGCGGTGGCCACGCCGGGAATGAACGGCACGCCGGAGGCACGCGCGGCGGCGGCCAGCTCCGGGGTCAGGCCTGGGCTGAGGCCGAATTGCGCGCCGGCATCCAGCGCCGCTTCCAGGTGGGCACGGGTGCGCACGGTGCCGGCGCCTACCAGCGCGTCCGGCACTTCGTCACGGATACGGCGCATGGCCGCCAGTGCCGCCTTGGTGCGCAGGGTGATTTCCAGGGTGCGGATGCCGCCGGCCACCAGGGCGCGGGCCAGATCCACCGCCACGGCGGCGTCGTTTACCACGATCACCGGCATTACCGGGCTTTGGCGAAGCAGATTCAAAGCGTCCATCTATCTATCCTTTTCGATTGCCACAGAAACCACAGAACCACTCAGCAACTCGACTCGCCAGCCCGCTGATGCAGGGTTGTCAGGCGCGGGTCCGTGCTTTCCGTGTCTTCCGTGGCGAAATGTCTTTACTTGTCTTGTGTCCACAGCGGATGGGCAAAGCTCATCGCGCCCTCTTCCGCCGCGGTGGCCAGCTGGCGCATGCCGGCGAACAGGTCGCGGCCGGTGCCGAACTGGTTGCGGGTGAGATCCACCTGCGCCGGCTGGCGGGCCGCCCATTCGGCAGCCGGCACCAGCACCACAAGCTCGCCCTTGTCGGCATCCAGCCGCACCAGGTCGCCGTCCTGCACCTTGCCGATGTCGCCGCCCAGCAGTGCTTCCGGCGAAACGTGAATCGCCGCCGGCACCTTGCCGGAGGCGCCGGACATGCGGCCGTCGGTTACCAGCGCTACCTTGAAGCCACGTTCCTGCAGCACGCCCAGCGGCGGGGTGAGCTTGTGCAGTTCCGGCATGCCGTTGGCGCGCGGGCCCTGGAAGCGGATCACCGCTACAAAGTCTTTTTCCAGCTCGCCGCGCTTGAACGCCGCCAGCAGTTCGTTCTGGTCGTTGAACACCACTGCCGGTGCTTGCACCACGCGGTGTTCCGGCTTCACTGCCGATACCTTGATCACTGCGCGGCCGATATTGCCGGCCAGCACTTTCAGGCCGCCATCGGCGGAGAACGGGTTGGCCGCAGGGCGCAGCACACTGTCGTCACCGCTGGTTTGCGGCGACGGGCGGAAGGCCGCCTCGCCATCGTTCAGCCAGGCTTCCTGACTGTGGGCGCGCAGGCCCTTGCCCATGATGGTGGTTACGTCGTCGTGCAGCAGGCCGGCATCCAGCAATTCGCGAATCACGAAGCCCATGCCGCCGGCAGCGTGGAAGTGGTTCACGTCGGCCTTGCCATTCGGGTAGGCGCGCACGATCAGCGGCACCACGGCGGACAGCTGGTCGAAATCGTCCCAGTTGATACTGATGCCGGCGGCGCGCGCCATGGCCACCAGGTGCATGGTGTGGTTGGTGGAACCGCCAGTAGCCAGCAGGCCGACAATGCCGTTGATGATGGCTTTCTCGTCGATCACCTCGGCAATCGGGGTGTAACGGCTGCCCTGGGCGCTGATCTCGGTGGCCACACGCGCGGCCTTGCGGGTGAGCGCCTCGCGCAGCGGGGTATTCGGGTTCACAAAGGCGGCGCCCGGCAGGTGCAGGCCCATGATTTCCATCAGCATCTGGTTGCTGTTGGCGGTGCCGTAGAAGGTGCAGGTGCCCGGGCCGTGGTAGGAGGCCATTTCGGAGGCCAGCAGCGCGTCGCGGCCAACCTTGCCCTCGGCAAACAGCTGGCGCACCTTGGCTTTTTCGTCGTTGGCGATGCCGGTGGTCATCGGGCCGGCCGGCACGAACACCGCCGGCAGGTGGCCGAAGGACAGCGCGCCGATCACCAGCCCCGGCACGATCTTGTCGCACACGCCCAGGTACAGCGCGGCATCGAACATCTGGTGACTCAGGGCAATGGCGGTGCTCATGGCGATCACGTCGCGCGAGAACAGCGACAGCTCCATGCCGTCGAAGCCCTGGGTAACGCCATCGCACATTGCCGGCACGCCGCCGGCGAACTGGGCGGTGGCGCCAGCCTTCAGCGCTTCTTCCTTGATCAGCGCCGGAAAGGTTTCCAGCGGCTGGTGCGCCGACAGCATATCGTTATAGGCAGACACGATGGCCAGGTTGGGGCGCACGCTGTCCTGCAGGTGAATCTTGATGCCGTCCGGCATGGCAGCGAACGCGTGTGCCTGATTGGTACAGGACAGCTGGGAACGTTCTACCTTGCCCTGCCGCATGGCGGCGCGGACATGTTCCATATAAGCGGCGCGGGTAGCGCGGCTGCGTTCGACGATGCGGTCGGTAACGGCTTGGAGAACGGGGTGCAGAGTCATGGTGTTGGCCCGTGTTGCGGTAGTCGAATGGTAGTTTTACTACAGTTTGTTGGCAAGGCGTTACGCCGCATTTCTCCGAAAAAAAGCCGCGCAGCGTCAAACAAATTCATATATATCAGTGCTTTAATATAATGTTGGCCGTGAACAACACCGCAAACACCTGCAGTAAAAAGCTGGCAACAGGCATAGACAAGCAACAGTCGTTTGGTAATATAACTACATCACAACCCCCAGTGCGAGAGAACACTCAGGATGGACAACGCTAATCTGCACACCCCGGCCTTCGACATGGTGCTGTTCGGGGGCACCGGCGACCTGGTCATGCGCAAACTGCTGCCGTCGCTGTACCAGGCACACGCTGCCGGCCTGCTGAACGAGGAAGGCCGCATCCTGGCGCTGGGCCGCCGCGACATGGCGCGCGAGGACTACCTGGCGATGGTGGAAAAGAGCGCGCGCATCCATATCAAGGAATATTTCTCCGACGCCGCCTGGCAGGGCTTTCTCTCCCGCGTGGACTACCTCAAGGTAGACGCCGGCACGCCGGAGCACTACCCGGCGCTGGCCGACGCACTGAACCAGCACGTTGGCCGCGTGGCGGTGTGTTACCTGGCCACCGCGCCGGACCTGTTCGAAGGCATCTGCGACAACCTGGCCGCCGTGGGCCTGAACCACGACAAGGTACGCGTGGTGCTGGAAAAACCGCTGGGCCACGATCTGGAATCGTCCAACGAGATCAACGAAGCCGTTGCCCGCCACTTCAAGGAAGAGCAGCTGTACCGTATCGACCACTACCTGGGTAAGGAGTCGGTGCAGAACCTGCTGTCGATCCGCTTTGCCAACGCGCTGTTCGAACCGCTGTGGCGCCGCGAGTGGATCCACAACGTGCAGATCACCATCTCGGAAGACCTGGGTGTGGGTACCCGTGGCGACTTCTACGACAACACCGGCGCGCTGCGCGACATGGTGCAGAACCACCTGCTGCAGCTGCTGTGTATCGTGGCGATGGAGCCGCCGGCCAACCTGGGCGCCGACGCGGTACGCGACGAGAAGCTGAAGGTACTGAAGGCATTGCGCCCGTTTACGGAGCAGGACGTGGCCGGCAAGACCGTGCGCGCGCAGTACAAGGCCGGCGCGGTGGGCGGCCAGCCGGTGGTGGGCTACCTGCAGGAGCAGGGCATTCCCGCCGGCAGCCAGACCGAGACCTTTGTCGCCATCAAGGCCGAGATCGACAACTGGCGCTGGGCCGGCGTGCCGTTCTACCTGCGCACCGGCAAGCGCATGCAGGAGCGCCTGGCGGAGATCGTGATCAACTTCCGCGACGTGCCGCACCACCTGTTCCCCAGCCCGATGGGCCTGAACACCGCCAA
Organism: Vogesella amnigena; assembly: GCF_042648905.1. Taxonomy (NCBI): domain Bacteria; kingdom Pseudomonadati; phylum Pseudomonadota; class Betaproteobacteria; order Neisseriales; family Chromobacteriaceae; genus Vogesella; species Vogesella amnigena. The sequence continues at coordinate 257,316 of NZ_JBHRYH010000021.1, forward strand.
CCGCCTGGTGATCCGCCTGCAACCGGAAGAAAGCATCCGCCTGTACTTCCTGTCCAAGGAGCCGGGCGACACCCAGCGCCTGCAGCCGGTGCACCTGAACCTGGATTTCCACGAATCGTTCAAGGTACGCCGCGCCGACGCCTACGAGCGCCTGCTGCTGGACGTGATCCGCGGCAAGCTGGCGCTGTTCATGCGCCGCGACGAGCTGGTGGAAGCCTGGCGCTGGGTAGAGCCGATCATGGACCACTGGCAACACAGCACTACCCCGCCCAAGCAGTACACCGCCGGTACCTGGGGCCCGGCTGCCTCCAGCGCGCTGCTGTCGCGTGACGGGGTGTCGTGGCACGAGGAGTGCTGAGCACTCTCCCCTGCCTGCGGCCAACGTTCCCCTGAAGGTTGGCCGCAACGGATAAAAACAGCATCAATAGCATCAACGGATACAGAGATGAATTTGCACGCATTCGCCTCGGCGGCTACTGCCAGCGCCGCACTGGCGCAGGCAGTAGCCGCCGACCTGGCCAGCGCCATCGCCGCGCGTGGCCAGGCGGTACTGGCCGTTTCCGGCGGCCGCTCGCCGGTTCCCTTCCTGCAGGCGCTGGCCGCGCAGGACATCGCCTGGCAACAGGTTTCCGTCACTCTGGTGGACGAGCGCGTGGTGGCTCCCGACCACGCCGACAGCAACGCCGGGCTAGTGCGCGAGCACCTGCTGCGGGGCAAGGCTGCCGCCGCCAGCTTCCTGCCGCTGGTACAAACCGGCAGCGATGCCCAGGCCGAGCTGGCCGCCGCCACCGCGCAGTGGCGCACCCCGGACGTGGCCGTACTGGGCATGGGCGAAGACGGCCATACCGCCTCGCTGTTCCCGAACGCCAGCAACCTGGCCGAGGGCCTGGCTGCAGCCAACCCTGCCGCGCTACTGGTAGTGGTGCCGCCGGCAGCGCCGCACACCCGCATCAGCATGACGCTGGCCGAGCTGCAGCGCAGCGGCAAGCTGTACCTGGCGATTGCCGGCGAGGCCAAACGCCGCGTGCTGGACGCTGCCGAAGCCGCCGTCAGCGATACGCTGCCAATCAGCCACCTGTTGACCGCCACTGCCCGTCCGCTGGACGTGTACTGGTCTGTCTAAGAACATATTCACGATCTAGCGAGCTAGAGCGAGACAAGGCGAAAACGGCTGAGGAAGCGGAGTTGACATGAAGTCAATGAGCATTCCGAAGACGTTTTTAACGCGGTATCGCCGAAGCGCAGCAGATCGTGCGCAAGTCCTGAGCGAGGGATAACGTAACCATGAGCACCCTGCACCCCTACCCGCGCCTGCTGGCCGACATCGGCGGCACCAATGCCCGCTTCGCGCTGGAAACCGCGCCCGGCATCATCGAGGACATCGATGTACTGCCCTGCAACGATTACCCGACGCTGGCCGATGCCATGCGTGCCTACCTGCAGCGCGCCGATACCCATTCGGTTAGCCATGCCGCCATCGGCATCGCCAACCCGGTGACCGGCGACTTCGTGCAGATGACCAATCACCACTGGGCATTCTCCATTGAGGCCACCCGTCAGGAACTGGGCTTCGCCACCCTGCTGGTGCTGAACGACTTCACCGCGCTGGCACTGGCGCTGCCGCACCTGCCGGCCAGCGAACTGGTACAGGTGGGCGGCGGCGAGTTGCGCCACGGCGCCAAGGCGCTGATCGGCGCCGGCACCGGCCTGGGCGTATCCGGCCTGCTGCCACACGGCGGCAGCTGGGTGGCGATTGCCGGCGAAGGCGGCCACGTGTCGTTCGCCCCGGTGAATGATGAAGAGGCCGCCATCCTGCACTATGCGCAGGGCCGCCTCGGCCAGCATGTGTCCTGCGAGCGCTTCCTGTCCGGCCCCGGCCTGGAGCTGATTCACGATGCGCTGGCGGTGGCGGACGGCGAAGCCGCCGGCCAGCTGTCGGCGGCGCAGATCAGCGAGCGCGGCCTGTCCGGCCGTGATGCGCGCTGCGAAAAAGTGCTGGCGCACTTCTGTGCCATGCTCGGCACCGCCGCCGGCAACCTGGCGCTGACACTGGGCGCGGTTGGCGGGGTGTATATCGGCGGTGGTATCGTGCCGCGTTTCGGCGACATGTTCGCCCGCTCCGCCTTCCGCGAGCGTTTCGAAGCCAAGGGCCGCTTCCGCGACTACCTGGCCGCCGTGCCGGTGTATGTGATCCACAGTGCCTACCCGGCGCTGACCGGCGTACAGGCCGCACTGGCCGACCACCTGGGTGACCACCATGCTTGAAAAAATCCGCGCAGACCTCGACAAGCTCTCCGGCGCCGAACGCCGGGTAGCGGAGCTGGTACTGGCCCAGCCGTATACCGTGATGCAGTCGGCAGTGTCCGACATCGCCACCAGCGCCGGCGTCAGCCAGCCGACGGTGATCCGCTTCTGTCGCAGCATGGGCTTTAGTGGTCTGTCGGATTTCAAGCTCAAGCTCGCCGGCATCCTGGTGGGCGGCGTGCCCTATGTGCACTCCAGTGTGCGCCCGGAAGACCCGGTGTCGGAGATCACCGCCAAGGTGTTCGACAACACCGTTACCGCGCTGCTGAAGTGCCGCAACGACATCAACCCGCAGGCGGTGGATGACGCGGTGGACCTGCTGGCCGGCGCGCGCCGCATCGAGTTCTACGGCCTGGGCAACTCCGGCATCATCGCCGCCGACGCGCAGCACAAGTTCTTCCGCTTCGGCATTCCCACCGTGTCCTATGCCGACAGCCACATCCAGATCATGGCCGCCGCAGTGCTGGGGCCGGACGACGTGGTGGTGGCGATTTCCAGCTCCGGCCGCTCGCGCGAGCTGATGGACGCGGTGGAAATGGCGCTGTCCACCGGCGCCAAAGTGATTGCCATCACCGTGCCGGATACACCACTGGCGGAAAAAGCCACCGTGACGCTGGCGGTGGATTCGCCGGAAGACAGCGAAACCTACAGCCCGATGCTGTCGCGCATCCTGCACCTGGTGCTGATCGACATCCTCACCGTGGGCGTGGCGCTGAAACGCGGCCCCGGCGTGGTGACGCAGCTGGAAAAAGCCAAGCGCAGCCTGAAACAGAAACGCCTGCGCGGCGACGAAGAGCATGACTAAGCCTGCACGCGCCCCGCGCAGCAGGCGCACAACAGCCAACCCGACAGAGGTTGGCCGCGACAATACGACAAAGAGACCCGGAGCCATCATGAGCAAACTGACGCAACTGCCCGCCTGGAACGCCTTGTGGCAGCACTTCGCCGAAGCCAAACAGCTGCACATGCGCGAGCTGTTCGAAACCGACCCGCAACGCGCCGAGCGCTACTCGCTGGAAGTGGGCGGCCTGTTTCTCGACTACTCCAAGAACCGCCTCACCGACGACACCCTGAAAGGGCTGATGCAACTGGCGCGCGAAGCCGGCCTGCCGGCACGCATCAAGGCCATGTTCAAGGGCGAAAAGATCAACAGCACCGAGAACCGCGCCGTGCTGCACGTGGCGCTGCGCAACCGCACCAACTCGCCGATCCTGGTGGATGGCGAAGACGTGATGCCGAAGGTGAACTCGGTGCTGGCGCGCATGGGCAAGTTCGCCCACGCGGTGCGCAGCGGCGAATGGCTGGGCTACACCCACCAGCCGATTACCGACGTGGTGAACATCGGCATCGGCGGCTCCGACCTCGGCCCGCTGATGGTGTGCAGCGCGCTCAAGCCCTACGGCCACCCGCGCATGAACATGCACTTCGTCTCCAACGTGGACGGCGCGCAGCTGAAGGAAACACTGAAGAAGGTGCACCCGGAGACCACGCTGTTCGTGGTGGAATCCAAGACCTTCACCACCCAGGAAACGCTGACCAACGCGCTGACCGCACGCGAGTGGTTCGTGTCGCGCGCGCGGGACGAAAAGGCGGTGGCCAAGCACTTCGTGGCGGTATCCACCAACAAGAAGGCCGTGGCCGAGTTCGGCATCGACCCGGCAAACATGTTTGAATTCTGGGACTGGGTGGGCGGCCGCTACAGCCTGTGGTCGGCCATCGGCCTGCCGATCATGCTGTATCTGGGTGAGGAGAACTTCACCGAGCTGCTCAACGGCGCCCACATCATGGACCAGCACTTCTACAACGCCTCGTACGAAGAGAACATGCCGGTGCTGCTGGCCATGATCGGCATCTGGTACATCAACTACTACGGCGGCGGCAGCCACGTGATCGCGCCGTACGACCAGTACCTGCACCGCCTGCCGGCCTTCATCCAGCAGCTGGACATGGAATCCAACGGCAAGAAGGTATGCGTGGATGGCAGCACGGTGAACTTCGAGACCGCGCCTATCATCTGGGGCGAAACCGGCATCAACGGCCAGCACGCCTTCTTCCAGCTGCTGCACCAGGGCACCCACATTTCACCTATCGACCTGATCTGCTCGCTGGAAAACCGCACCAGCCTGCCGGGCCACCACGAGATCCTGCTGGCCAACGTGTTCGCCCAGGCCGAGGCCTTCATGCGCGGCAAGACCGCCGACGAAGTGCGCGCCGAGCTGGCGGCGCAGGGGCTGGAAGGCGAGGCGCTGGAAGCGCTGGTGCCGCACAAGGTGTTCGACGGCAACCGCCCGACCAACACCCTGCTGATGGACCGCCTCGACCCGCGCAACCTCGGCAGCCTGATCGCGCTGTACGAGCACAAGATCTTCGTGCAGGGCGTAATCTGGGGCATCAACAGCTTCGACCAGTGGGGGGTGGAGCTGGGCAAGCAGCTGGCCAAGACCATTCACGCCGAGCTGGCCGGCAAGCTGGCTTCCGCGCCACACGACAGCTCCACCAAGCTGCTGATCGAACGCTACCGCCGCGCCAACCGCAACCAGTAAGCGTGGGTAGACGCGGCCAAGTGCGGACGCAGATTACAAGAAGCCGGACAGTGCAGACTGTCCGGCTTTTTTGCGGCCAACGTTGTGTAGCTTCGCAGGGGGCAAAGCGTAGCCCGGATAAGCCGCAGGCGCATCCGGGGTTTGCCGGCTGGAGGGTAAGGCGTCCCCGGATGCGCTGCGCTTATCCGGGCTACCTTGTGGGCCACCTTCGCGGCAGCAAAAAAATACCCGTCGCACAGGCGACGGGCAAAGGCTGTGATACAGCAGGGTCAAACAAATCAGGCGCGGCTGGCGGCAGTCTGCAGTGTGCTGCTGCGTACCCACGGCGTGCCGAACAGGCGGGCACGTACCCAGCCCACCGCCAGCAGCAACAGGGTCAGCACGCCGGTGCCGATTACCTCGATCTGGTGGTCCGGGCGGAACGCCATCAGCACCACCACCGCGCAGATGAACACGATCACCGCCCAGGTCAGGCCCGGGAACAGCCACATCTTGAAGGCCGGGGTCTCGCCGGCGGCAACCATTCTCTGGCGCATGCGCAGCTGCGAAATGGCAATCACCAGGTACACCAGCAGCGCGATGGTGCCGGAGGTAGCCAGCAGCACGTTGAACACTTCTTCCGGCACCAGGTAGTTGGCAATCACCATCAGGAAACCCACCACCATGGAACCCAGCACCGCCTTCTGCGGCGTGCCGTTGGGGGCAACCTCGCCGAACAGCTGCAGCGCGTCGCGGCGGGTGGACAGCGAGTACAGCATGCGCGAGGCGGTATACAGCGCCGAGTTCAGGCAGCTGGCTACCGACACCAGCACCACCACATCGACGATGGCCTTGGCATTGGGGATGCCGATCAGCTCCAGCGTGCGCTGGTAGGAACCCTGCAGCGGCAGCGAGGGATCGTTCCATGCCACCAGCGCCGTCACCACGAAGATGGAGCCGAGGTAGAACAGGCAGATACGCCATACCACCGAGTTGGTGGCCTTGGTGATCTGCTGCTGCGGGTTGTCGGATTCCGCCGCGGCAATGGTGACGATCTCGGTACCGAGGAAGGTGAACATGGTGGTGAGCATGGCGCCCAGCACTGCCTCGAAGCCATTGGGCATGAAGCCGCCATGCGCGAACAGATTGCTCACACCGCTTACCTGGCTACCCGGAATCAGGCCGCAGATGGCGGCACCGGCAATGGCCAGGAAGGCGACGATGGCCACCACTTTCACCAGAGCGAACCAGAACTCGAACTCGCCGTAGTTCTTTACGCTGAACAGGTTGGTGATGGTCAGCAGCACGGTGATGCCCAGCGCGAACAGCCACATCGGCACACCGGCAAACCAGGCATGCAGGATGGTGGCGGCGGCGGTGGCTTCCAGCGGAATCACCAGCACCCAGAACCACCAGTACAGCCAGCCGATCATGTAGCCGGCCCAGTGGCCGATGGCGCGATCGGCATAGGTGGAGAACGAACCGGTATCGGGCGAGGCCACGGCCATTTCGCCCAGCATGCGCATCACCAGCACCACCAGCAGGCCGGCAATGGCGTAGGCGATCAGCACCGCCGGGCCGGCTTCGGCAATGGCGTGGCCGGAGCCGACGAACAGGCCGGCGCCGATCACGCCGGCAATCGACAACATGGTGACGTGGCGTTGCTTGAGCCCGTGGCTCAAGCCGGAGGAGGTTGCAGTCATCAACTATTACTCTCTATTGGTCCGGGGAAGACCGCTTGGGCGGCCCTTGTTTTTTGTTGTTATGTTCGGGCGGCTTGAAAACCCGGTTTTCTAAGCGAGACAAGGCGCGAATAAAAAATTCCGACGCAGCATATGGCGGATATGTAAGGAGGAATTTTTTATGAGCAACGCAGTATCGCAACGAAAGCTGGCGTTTTTCGAGCTGCCCGTTTGCATTGGGGGGAATGCAGGCCGGCAGTGTAAGGGGCCATTGGCGATATAATTAGACCCAATCATGTTTTTCTGATGGAGCCAATTTACCGTGTCCATGCCATCTCCCCCCGCCGGTGGCGGCAGCTCGCCACTGCTGGGTGACCTGCTGCAACAGCAGTTCAACCGTGGCAGCAGCGAGGCCAACAACCAGCAGCTGTACCGGCTGCTGCGCGATGCCATGCTGCAGGAACAGCTGCCGCCCGGGCTGCGGCTGCCGTCGTCGCGCCAGCTGGCCACCGAGCTGGGCGTGGCCCGCAACACGGTGATCCACGTGTACGAACGGTTGGCCGCAGAGGGCTATGTCAGCGCCGGCGTCGGCCAGGGCACCTTCGTGCTGGATACCCGGCCGGACCGGCTGGTGGCGCTGGAACATGCCCAGCCGGCCACGCCGGCACAGGCGCAGGCGGCCATCTCGGCGCGCGGTCAGGCGCTGGTGGCACAGGCCGGCGCCGCCGAGCGGCAATGGGGCGCCTTCATGCCCGGCGTGCCGGAGGTGCGTACCTTTCCGGCGCGCATCTGGATGCGGCTGCAGAACCGGCAGTGGCGCAAGCCGCAGCCGGACCTGCTCACCTACGCGGTGGGGCCGGGGCTGCCGGCGCTGCGCCAGCAGCTGGCCGACTACCTGCGCAGCTCGCGCGGGGTGCGCTGCTCGCCGGAGCAGATCATCGTCACCAATGGCACCCACGCCGCCATGCAGCTGGTATCGCTGCTGCTGGCCGACAGCGGCGACAAGGCCTGGGTGGAGGATCCTGGCTACTGGGGGGTGCACAGCGTGTGGCGCAGCGCCGGGCTGGATACCATCCCCGTGGCGGTGGACGAACAGGGGCTGCAGCTGGACGAGGGCATGCCGCAGGGGGTGCCGCGGCTGATCTACGTGTCGCCCTCGCACCAGTACCCGCTGGGCGCGGTGATGAGCCTGGCGCGGCGGCGCCGGCTGCTGGCCTATGCGCGACGCAACAACTGCTGGATCGTGGAGGACGACTACGACAGCGAATTCCGCTACGGCCGCCCGCCGCTACCCTCGCTGCAGGGGCTGGATGCGCACGGCCGGGTGATCTATCTGGCCACCTTTTCCAAGGTGATCTACCCCGGTCTGCGCCTGGCCTACATGGTGGTGCCGGAGGCGCTGGTGGAAAGCTTCCAGACCGGGTTGTCCGAGCTGTATCGCGGTGGGCAGTACCTGACTCAGGCGGTGCTGGCGGATTTCATTGCCGAGGGACATTTTGTCGCCCATATCCGCCGCATGCGCCAGCTGTACGCGCGGCGGCGCCAGGCGCTGCTGGCCGCCATCCGCCAGCATTTCGGCGAGCGGCTGCCAATCCATGACGGCGCCGCCGGCCTGCACCTGGTGCTGGGCCTGCCGCCGGGCAGCAACGATCTAGCAGTGTGCGAGCAGGCGATGCGCGCCGGCGTGCTCACCCGCCCGCTCAGCCAGTACTACCGTGGCGCGGCGCCGCAGCCCGGCCTGCTGCTGGGCTATGCCCACGTGGACGAGGCCGACATCGAACGCCACTTTGCCACCCTGGCGCAGGTGATACGCAGCCAGTGCAGGCTATAGGGTTGGCCGCAGCGGTTTAGCGAAGGCGCAGCGCGGTGTTGTTGAAGGTCCAGCGCTGGCCACCGTCCGGCGTGCGCACCTCGGTATCCGGGCTGAACAGTGCGCGGCCCTGCCTGTCCAGCAGCCGGTAGCGGCTGCCAAGCTGCTGGTAGAAACCGCCGCGCGCCAGCTTGCGAATGGCACTGTTGAAGCGCTGGCGCGCATCCGGATCACGGAACGACAGCGAGTACAGCGTGGGTGGAAACAGCGCATGGCTGCATACCGGGCGGATCGCACCGGCAGGCAGGGTGAGCTGCGGCGTGAGGCCGAGGAAGATGAACAGGTCGGAAATCACCACGTCGGTGCGGCCGGAGTACAGCAGATTGCCCAGAATCAGCTGCGGCGATACCTCGCTGTAGCCGGCGTTATTACGCGTCATGTCGGCGAATTCCGGCCCCAGGAAACGCTGTGCGTTATGGAAGGCGGTAACACGGTGGCTGCCCAGCGCCGCAATGGTCGGCAGCGAGAGGTTCCGCTCGCACAGGGTAATCGCCATATTGTGGTAGGCGATATACGGCACCGACACGAAGGGGCCATTGCGCGAGATGGCGGCATCTACCCTGCCCTCGGCCAGCGCCTGCTGCGCGCGCTGATTGGGCATGTACACCACCTGCGGCTCGTAACCGGCATCACGCAAGGCGGTGGTTACCAGCTCGTATTCAATGCCGGAACGCTGTTCCTGCAGGATATAAGGCGGTTTGTGTTCGCCGAGCGCCACCAGTAGCGGCTGGGCAAAAGCAAGACTTGCCAGGCTCGTCAGCCCGGCAAGCAGCAGGGAATGACGGATAAGCTGGCTGACCATGACAGCTATTGTAATGGACGATGACAAATTACGGGTGGCTTGCCATGGCTAACTGTCGCCGGCTTGCGGCAAATCAAGCGCGACACCGCGCCGGACAACGGCACAAGGGGGAAAAAAGCAGGTGCGGCCGCCCCCGGCCGCACCCTCAGGAGCAACTCAGCGCAGCCGCATGATGGTGGATTTCATCTCGGTGTATTTGTCCAGCGCATGCAGCGAGTTGTCGCGGCCATTGCCGGATTGCTTGTAGCCACCGAACGGGAAGTTCATGTCCGCCAGCTCGTCGTAGCAGTTCACCCATACCGTGCCGGCGCGCAGCCGCGCGGCCACCGCGTGAACGCGGCGCTGGTCGCGGCTCCACAGCGCGGCGGCCAGGCCATAGTCGCTGTCGTTGGCCAGGCGGATGGCGTCTTCCTCGTCGTCGAACGGCACGATCACCAGTACCGGGCCGAAGATTTCCTCGCGGGCGATGCGCTCGCTGCCGCTGGCGCATTCGAACACTGTGGGCTGCAGATAGCAGCCGCCATCCCGCGCCAGGCGTTGGCCGCCGGCCAGCAGGGTGGCCTCGCTGCGGCCAAGCTCGATATAGCGCGCCACGTTGTCGCAGTGGCTGCGGTCTACCAGCGCGCCAAAGCTGCTGGCCGGGTCCAGCGGGTGGCCGGGCTGGCAGTCAACAGCCACCGCCAGCAGCGCCGCGCGGAAGGCAGGCAGGATGCTGCGCTGTACCAGCACGCGCGAGCCGGCGCTGCACACCTGGCCCAGGTTGTAGAAGATGGCAAACGCAGCGCTGCTGGCGGCCTGCGCGATGTCGGCCACGTCGTCGAACACGATATTCGGCGACTTGCCGCCCAGCTCGGTCCACACCCGCTTCATATTGCTGTCGGCAGCGGCGTGCAGGATCTTGCGGCCAACCGGGCCGGAGCCGGTAAAGGCGATGCAGTCCACATCGTGGTGGCGCGCCAGCAGCTCTCCCACCTTGCCATCGCCCGGCAGCACGTTCAGCACGCCATCCGGCAGCCCAGCCTCGCGCGCCAGCGCGGCGATGCGCAGCGCGGTCAGCGGCGAGCGCTCCGACGGCTTGAGCAGCACGCTGTTGCCGGTGGCCAGCGCCGGCGCCAGCTTCCACATCGCCATCAGCAGCGGGTAGTTCCACGGCACGATGGCGCCCACCACCCCCACCGGCTCGCGGGTGACGGTGCCAAGAAAGCTGCCATCGCCCGGAATCACCTCGCCATGCTGCTTGTCGATGGCCTCGGCAAACCACTGCAGGCAGTACACGGTGCTGGGCAGGTCGATGCTGGAGGTGTCGGCGATAGGCTTGCCCACGTCCAGCGTTTCCAGCAGCGCCAGCTCCTCGCTGTGTTCGCTCAGCAGCCCAGCCCAGCGCAGCAGCACCGCCTTGCGCTCGCGCGGCGCCAGCCGCGACCAGCTGCCGGCCTCGAAACTGCGGCGTGCGGCGGCTACGGCACGATCAACATCGGCACTACCGCAGCGGGCGAATTCCCCCAGCAGGCGGCCATCGGCCGGGCTGACGCAGGGCAGCGTTTCGCCGTCGGCGGCCCAGCTGTAGCTGCCGTCGATGAAGGCGCGCAGTTCGATGGGCAGCGCGGCGGCGCGCGCCTGCCAGTAGGCAAAATCCTTGTCCATGCTGCTTCCTTTCCGTCATCGCACGATCGCTGGCCGGTGTTGGCTCGCGCGATCGTGGTTAATTGGATTACAGCCCCGGCAGCGGGGCCGGGATCTCGATCAGGCTGGGGCCGCTGCGCTGCGCTGCCGCTTGCAGCGCAGCAACAATGGCGGCATTGCCGCTGGCCTGCTCGGCATGCCAGCCATAGCTGCGCGCCAGCGCCACGAAATCAGGGGTGTACAGATCCACTCCCAGCGGCGTGACTTCGGCGGCCTGCATGGCGAGGCGGATTTCGCCGTAGCAGCGGTTGTTGAGCAGCAGCACGATCAGCGGCAGCGCGTTTTCCACCGCGCTGCCCAGCTCGGCCACGGTGAACTGGAAACCGCCGTCGCCGGCCAGGCAGATCACCGGCTGCTGCGGTGCGGCCAACGCGGCGCCGATGGCGGCCGGCAAGCCGTAGCCCAGCGCGCCAAAGCCCACCGAGGCGTTGAACCACTGCCGTGGCGCCAGCGCGTCGAAGCCGAGGTTGCCGGCATATACCAGCCTGGTGGAGTCGCCCACCCAGCGCGCCTGTGGCAGCGCGTCGCGCAGCTGGTGCAGCAGCGCCAGGTCATCGCGGCTTTGCGTATCCAGCCGGTTGGCAAAGCCGGCACGCACCTGCGCCGCGCGGGCTTCGCCTTCGCGCTGGCCACGGTGCTCGGCCAGCAAGCGGCACAGCGCGGCCACGCTGGCGGCGGCGTCGCCCAGCAGCGGCAGGTCGGCGGCACGGTTGCGGAACAGCTGCTGCGGGTCGATATCGATACGGATCAGCCGGCCCGGCAGCGTGAAGCCGCCGTCGGCATACATGTCGTAGTCGGTGGGGCCAAGCTCGGTGCCGATGGCCAGCACCACGTCGCTGCCCTCGATCAGCGCCCGCGCCGCCGCCAGCGACGGCGTGCAGGACAGTGCCAGCGGGTGGCCGGCGGGCAGCACGCCACGGGCATTGATGGTCATCACCACCGGGGCGTCCAGCAGTTCGGCCAGCCGGGTGATATCGTCCGCCGCCGCCGTGGCGCCGCCGCCTGCCAGCAGCAGCGGCCGGCGCGCACTGCGCAGCTGCTGTGCGGCCAACGCCAGCTCGCTCTCCGCTGCCGCCGCGCGCTGCAAGCGCGGCGGTTGTGCCGGCAGCGGCAGGTGGTCGGCGGGGGCCGACATCAGGTCCAGCGGAATCTCGATGTGCACCGGCCGAGGCCGCGCGCCGTCGAACACCGCGAAGGCGCGCGCCAGCACCTGCGGCAGCTCCTCGGCGCGGGTCAGGCTGTGGCTGAAGGCGCACACCTGGCTGGCCAGCGCCTGCTGGTCCGGCAGCTCGTGCAGGTAGCCGTTGCCGGAGCCCTGCTTGCCAAGCGCGTTGACGCCGGAGATCACCAGCATCGGCACCGAGTCGGCATAGGCCTGGCCCATGGCGGTAAGGGTGTTGGTGAGGCCGGGGCCTGAGATCACCAGGCATACGCCGGGCTTGCCGCTGACGCGGGCGTAGCCGTCGGCCATGAAGCCCAGGCTCTGCTCGTGGCGGGCGGTGATGTGGCGGATCGGGCTGTCGGCCAGGCCACGGTACAGCTCCACGGTATGCACGCCGGGGATGCCGAACACGGTATCCACGCCGTATGTGGCCAACAGTTCGGTGAGGTAGACGCCCAGGGTTTTCATGTTGCGCTCCTTTCTTGGGTAGTAGAGCGTGCTCACGATCTAGCGAGCTAGAGCGAGACAAGGCGAAACCGGCTGAGGAAGCGGAATTGACATGGAGTCAATGAGCATTTCGAAGACGGTTTCAACGCCGTATCGCCGACGCGCAGCAGATCGTGTGCAGGCTCTTATGCCGGCTGCGGCTGCAGCTGGGTCACAAAGGTGGCAATGCGACGGCAGGCTTCCGCCAGTCGCGCCTCGTCCAGCACAAAGCCCAGGCGCACGAAGCCGGCGGCGGTGTCGCCGAAGGCGCTGGCATCCAGCACCGATACCCCGGTTTCACGGAACAGCTGCCAGGCAAAGTCATGGGCGGACAGGCCGCTGCCGCGCACGTCCAGCAGCATGAACATGCCGGCCTCCGGCAGCTGGCAGCGCAGGCCGGGCACGTTCGACAGCTGCTGGTAGCACACGTCGCGGCGGCGGCGATAGGTGTCGCGCATGGCGGCAATCACCGGTCCGCGCTGCTCCACCGCCAGCTGCGCCGCCTCCTGCACGAAGCCGGGCAGGCCGTACAGCATGCACAGCGCCAGCCGTTCCAGGTGGATGATCAGCTCGCGCGGCGCCACCACCCAGCCGGTACGCCAGCCGGCCATGGCGTGCGATTTGGACAGGCTGCCGATGGTGACGGTGCGCCCAGCCATGCCCGGCAGGCTCACCATGCTGATGTGCGGGCGCTCGAAAGTGAGGTTGGCGTACACCTCGTCCGATACCACCCACAGATCATGCTGCTGCGCCAGCGCGGCGATGGCGGCCAGCTCGTCGTGCGTCATCACCGCGCCGCTGGGGTTGTTGGGTGTGGCCAGGAAGATGGCGCGGGTGCTCGGGGTGATGGCGGCGGCAAAGGCCTGCGGTTGGATGTGAAAGCCGCTCTCCACGCTTACCGGCACCGGCACCAGCGTGGCGCCGCTGGCGCGAATGCTGGCTTCGTAGGTCAGGTACATCGGCTCCGGCACCAGCACTTCGTCGCCGGCCTGCAGCAGGCACTGCGCCACGGCGAACAGGCCGTTCTGCGCGCCGCCGACCACGATCACCTGGTCGGCATCCACCGCCTGCCCGGTTTCCTCGCTGTGCATGGCGGCAATGGCGCGGCGCAGCCCCAGGCGGCCGTTCACCTCGCTGTAGTGGGTGTCGCCGCCGCGCAGCGCGCTTACCGCACGCTCGGTGATGTGCTCGGGGGTGGCGAAATCCGGGTCGCCCACGCTGAGAACGAACACCTCCCGCCCCTCGGCCTGGGCCTGCAGGGCGGCGTAGTGGATTTGCCAGGCGTCGGTGCGTTTGCCGGCCAGGCGGTCTACCAGAGTGGAGTAGTGCATGCTGAAGGTCCTTGATGAGTAACGGTTACAGCGCGTTGCGGAACGGCAGCCGGGCTTCCAGCCGCCGGAACAGCTGTTCGATGCACAGCGCCAGCAGCAGGTACACGCCGGCCATCAGCAGCAGCGGCTCGTAGGTGAGAAAGGTCTGGTTGCGGATCAGGTTGGCCATGCCCAGCGCGTCCATTACCGCCACGGTGGAGGCCAGCGCGGTGGACTTGAGCAGCATTACCGACTCGCCGGCCAGGGTGGGCAGCAGCATGTACAGCGTGCGCGGCAGCCAGATGCGGCGGATGATCAGCCAGCGTGGCATGCCCAGCGCGCGTGCGGCTTCCAGTTCGCCCTTGGGTACGCCGCGCAGGCCGCCCTTGATGACTTCGCCCAGGTAGCCGCCCACGCTGAGGGTGAGCGCCAGCGCCACGTACCAGAAGCCTTCGCGCAGATAGGGCCACAGCCAGCTGTCGCGCAGCCAGGGGCTGTCCTGGAACAGGCTGCCCACGCCGTAATACATCACGTAGATCTGCGCCAGGAGCGGCGTGCCGCGAATCAGGTTGGTATAGGACAGGCTGAGCCAGGCAATGAACGGTTGCTTGGACAGCCGGCCAAACGCCACCGCGATGGCCAGCAGAAAGCCCAGCACGCCGGAGATCAGCAGCAGCTGCAGCGTGGTGAGCAGTGCCAGCCACAGCTGCGGCCGGTAATCGGTGATCCAGGAAAAATCCATGTCGCGCTCCCGCTCAGTGGGCTGGCATCCAGCGGCCGATGCGGCGATCGACGCGGCTGAACAGCAGGTTGGACAGCAGGGTGATCAGCAGGTACACCAGCGACACCGAAACATAGAACAGCAGGTATTCGCGGGTGGAGCCGGCGGCCTGCTTGGTGGTGAACAGCAGCTCGCTGTAGCCCACCACGCTGATCAGCGCGCTGTCCTTGATCAGGATGAGCCACAGGTTGGACAGCCCGCCCAGCGCGTAGGGCAGCATTTCCGGCAGGATGATGCGCTGCAGCACCATGCCGCGGCGGCAGCCGAAGGCCCGTGCCGCCTCGATATGGCCGGGCGGTATCGACTGGATGGCGCCGCGGATGATCTCGCCGGCGTAAGCACCCTGCACGATGCCCAGCACCACCACGGCGGCCATGAAGCCGTTGATCGGCGCCGGCTCCTGGCCGAACTGCGCCAGCAGGTAGTTGATCAGGTCGCCGCCGGCGTAATACAGCAGCAGGATCAGCAGCAGCTCCGGCACGGCGCGGCAGATACTGGTGTACAGATTGGCCAGCCACACCAGCGGGCGCGGGCCGGACAGCTTGGTCATGGCCACCAGCACGCCGATGAGCAGACCGACGACAAAGGCGCCGATGGAAATCTGCAGGGTCACCGCGGCGCCATCCAGCAGCGCCGGGCCCCAGTCGAGAACCACGGTATCGAATACGTGTTGCAACCAGCTCATGACGGACTTCCCTTGTGGAGGGGGTGGTGGAAGTGTCGTACAGCCGCTTGCCAGAGGTTTCAGGCCAGTGGCAAGCGGCCTTGCCGGCTTATTTCGGCGCTACGCTGATCTTGAAGTACTTCTTCTGGATGGCGTCGTAGCTGCCACCCTTCAGCAGCTTGTCGATGGCGGCATCGAACTGCTGCTTCAGTGCCACGTCCTGCTTGCGCAGGCCGGCGCCGATGCCGGGGCCGAACAGCGGGTCACGCGGCGCCAGGCCCTTGGACTCCAGCTGCGCCCCCTGCTTGCTGGCCAGGAAGTCGCCTGCGGCCAGGCCATCCAGCAGCATGGCGTCGATGCGGCCGGCGGCCATGTCGGCATTCAGCTCGTCCTGGGTGTTGTAGTACTTGATGCTGGCGCTCTGGCCATAGCGCTTCATCACGAAACTGGCGTTCACCGTGGACGACTGCACCCCTATGGTCTTGCCGCGCATGCCGGCCGGGCTGAGGTCCAGCTTGCTCCCCTTGGCACCCACGAACATGGCGTCGGTGTAGTAGTAGGGCTTGCTGAAATTGATCACCTTCTGCCGCTCCGGGGTAATCGACATGGAGCTGAAGATCACGTCGATCTTCTTGCCCTGTAGCGAGGGAATGATGCCGTCCCAGGCCACCTCGGTGATCTGGCACTGGGTCTTCATCTCCTGGCACAGGCGGTTGACCAGTTCCACCTCGAAACCGCTCCACTGGCCATTGCTGCCCTTGATGGAAAACGGCGGGTAAGGCTCGGCAGCCACGCCGATCTTCAGCGGCGTGGCTGCCATGGCGCCGGAGGCGGCCAGGCCCAGGGATACGGCACAGCACAGGGACAGCATTGTGGTTTTCATCTTGCGTTTCTCCTGATGGGTGTGTGACGGCACAGCCGGGGTAGCTGTGGGGCCGTTACCGTTGGCCGCAGCCTCAGAGCCTGTTCACGATCTGCTGCGCGTCGGCGATACGGCGTGAATTCGACTCAGGTATGCGCATTTACCACTTGTAAACTCCGCTTCCTCAGTCGTTTTCGCCTTGTCTCGCGCGAGCTCGCTAGATCGTGAACACGCTCTCAGGCGCGGCAGAACTGCGCGTTGACGAACTGACGGCAGCGTTCGCTGCCGGGGTTTTCAAATACCTGGCTGGCGCTGCCCGCTTCTTCGATGCGGCCCTGGTGCAGGAACATCACCTTGCTGGACACATCGCGGGCGAAGGCCATTTCGTGGGTGACCAGCACCATGGTGCAGCCGTCCTGCGCCAGGTCGCGGATCACCTTCAGCACCTCGCCCACCAGCTCCGGGTCCAGTGCCGAGGTGGGCTCGTCGAACAGCATCACCGCCGGGCGGGTGGCCAGCGCGCGGGCAATCGCCACCCGCTGCTGCTGCCCGCCGGACAGGAAGGCCGGGTAGCTGTGGCGCTTGTCGGCAATGCCCACCTTGGCCAGCAGCGCCTCTGCCAGCTCGATGGCTTCCTGGCGCGGCTGCCCCAGCACACGGGTAGGCACTTCGATCAGGTTTTCCAGCACCGTCATGTGCGGCCACAGGTTGAAGTTCTGGAACACCATGCCCAGCCGGGTGCGGATGCGCTCCACCTGCCGTGGATCGACGATCACGTTCTGGCCGCGACGGTTCTGCGCCAGAGCCACCTCCTCGCCGGAGATCAGCACCTGGCCGCTGTCCGGCACCTCCAGCAGGTTCATGCAGCGCAGCAGGGTGCTCTTGCCGGAGCCGCTGGCGCCGATCAGCGACACCACCTCGCCCTGGTGGGCAGTGAACGACACCCCCTTCAGTACGTGGTGGTTGCCGAAATGCTTGTGCAGATCGCGGATATCGATGATGGGCTGGCTATCGGACGAGGTGGTGGGCAGTGGTTGCAAGCGATCTCTCCCTGTTCTGGCGGCCCCGCGCAGAGCGTGGCGGCGGCGTCTAGATGGGAAGCTATTCAGCAGAAAGCGTGCCACACCGACAGCGATAGAAAAACGCAGCAAAAACATTGACTTGGATCAATTTTGCGTTTCGCGGATTTTTAGTGGATGCGTAGATAGTTGCGTAACTGCCAGATATCTGGCGGCCCGGAGCGGGCAGAATGGCGGTACCGGCGGACGCCGGCTGGCATGCCGTGGTATGAATAGTAAAAAAACGATAACGGGACACCCGGAGGAGACACACAGATGGAAGCGCAACTGGCCGCCGCCATTGCCGTATTCAAGGAGTTCCTGGACTCGCTGCCGCAGCCGGTGGCCATCGTCGATAGCGATGGCAACTACGTGTATTACAACGAGGAAAGCGCCCGCCAGGACGACTACCTGGCCGCACACGCGCTGGGCAACCCGCTGCTGCAGGTCTACCCCAGGATGAACCAGCACAGCAGCACCCTGCTGCAGGCGGTACACAAGGGTACCCGCTATCACAACCAGTACCAGCTGTACTACAACGCCAGCGGCAAACCGGTGCACCAGGTGCATACCACCCTGCCGCTGAACAGCGGCAGCGGCGAGATCATCGGCGCCATCGAGATCGCCCGCGACCTGTCGGTGATCAACCACCTGCACGAGCAGTTCGTCGACCTGCAACAGCGGCTGCAGGCGCAGCAGGCACAGGCCGACGACGGCATCATCACCTGCGAACCGGCGATGCAGAAGCTGGTGCAGCAGGCGCAGCGGCTGGCCAAAACCGACGTGCAGGTGCTGATCTACGGCGAAACCGGCACCGGCAAGGAGCTGTTCGCGCGCCTGCTGCACAGCCACAGCGACCGCGCCGGCAAACCCTACCTGGTGATGAACTGTGCGGCGATGCCGGAGCAGCTGTTCGAAAGCGCGTTGTTCGGCACCGTGAAGGGCGCGTTTACCGGCGCCGAAGACCGCGCCGGCCTGCTGGAAAATGCCCACGGCGGCACGCTGTTTCTCGACGAGCTCAATTCCATGCCGCTGGCGGTGCAGGGCAAGCTGCTGCGCGCGCTACAGGAGCAGACCTTCCGCCGTGTCGGCTCCAGCAAGGAATGCCAGGTGGACGTGCGCATCATCGCCGCCACCAACGAATCGCCACAGCAGATGCTGGAGCGGCAGCGCATCCGCCCGGACCTGCTGTACCGGCTCAACGTCGGCTATCTCACCATTCCGCCGCTGCGCGAGCGCAAGCGCGACATCCCGCTGCTGGCGCAGGCCTTCCTGGAGCGCAACGGCAAGCTCACCGGCAACCGGGTGAAGCGCATCAGCAATGCGGTGCTGGACCGGCTGCAGCGCCACAGCTGGCCGGGCAATGTGCGCATGCTGGAGAACATCATCCTGCGCAGCCTGATCTTCTGCGAAAACGGCGAGGAGCTGGATTTCGTGCTGCTGGAGGACGACGAGCAGGCCAGCGAGGAAAAGGCCGTTGCCCCGCAGCTGGCGGCTGCCAGCACCCCGCCGGCCATGCCGGCAGCCGGAAGCGGCACGCTGGACGAACAGCTGGCCGCCTACGAACGCAGCCTGCTGCTGCACTACCTGCAGCGCTACCCCAACCTGTCGGAGGCGGCACGCCAATGCGGCCTGCCGCGAGCCACACTGCAGTACAAGATGAAGAAATACGGCATCCGCCTGACCCAGCAGGTGGTGGGCTGAGGCAGGCCAGATCAGCAGGAAACCATGCGGCCAACCTTTCGGGCGAAGGGTTGGCCGCATGGTTTTATGGGGGCAGCTGGCGTAGCCCGGATAAGCCGCAGGCGCATCCGGGAACGAGGGCACAGATACCCGGATGCGCTGCGCTTATCCGGGCTACGGGTCCTACCGTGAGCCATACCCAGCAATTCACCTAATCATGCAATTGGTAGAACCGAACCAACTTGCCCCCAATCCCGTTGGCGCGAGCCGAGCAAAATGGTGCGCCCCAGGTTTTAAGACGCCGATCTGTTTGAGTCCCGAGCCGTTAGCGAGGGGCGAGTTCGGCGGCGCCTGGGGCGTGCCTTTTTGCCCGGGGTTTCGAGTAGCCGTCGGGTCGCCTTTTCTTCGGATACCTTCTTTTGGCGACGCAAAAGAAGGTATCCCGTACGCCGGGCGGAACCGGCGACCTCAATCATCATCCGCGAAGCGGATACAAAACCACGCAACACGGCAAAAGCTCGCGGTAAACGTTGGGCTTCGCTGCGCTCAACCCAACCTACGATGCTGAGGCAAGCCAGGCCGGGTCAGCAGGAAACCATGCGGCCAACCTTTTCCCGAAAGGTTGGCCGCATGGTTTTATGGGGGCAGCTCGCGTAGCCCGGATAAGCCGCAGGCGCATCCGGGGAGTGCGGCCAAGGTCGCACGACGTTCCCGGATGCGCTGCGCTTATCCGGGCTACAGGTCCAGCTCCAGCCGCGCGCAGGCGGCGCGCGACACGCACAGCATGATGCGATCCTGCGCCTGCTGCTCGGCGTCGCTCAGGTACTGGTCGCGGTGCTCGGCGTTGCCGGAGAGCAGCCGTGTTTCGCAGGTGCCGCAGTAGCCTTCGCGGCACAGGCTTTCCACCCGTACCGCGCTTTGGCGCTGGATGGCGTCCAGGATCGACTCGTTTGCCGCCACCGCGATATCCAGCCCGCTGCGCGCCAGCCGCACGCTAAACGCACCACCAGTGGCTGCCACCTGGGGGGCAAACTGCTCGATATGCAGCCTCCCCTCGGCACGCAGCTGCTGGCCGGCGGCCTGTGCCGCGTCCAGCAAGCGTTGCGGGCCGCAGGCGTAGACATGATCATCCGGCCCCAGCGTGGCCAGCAGCGCCGCCACATCCAGCCGCTGCCCCTGGCTGCCGTCGTACAGGCTTACCTGCGGCTGGCCGGCCAGCTGGGCCACGAAGGCTGCCGTGTCGGCATGGCGAAAGGCATAGTGCAGCTCGCCCTGCCCGCCGCTGGCCTGCAGCGCCGCCAGGTGGGCGATGAACGGCGTGATGCCGATGCCGCCGGCAATGAACACATGGCGCCGCGCCGCCGACTGTAGCGCGAACAGGTTGGCCGGGGTGCTGAAGTGGATGGCGCTACCCGGCTGCAGCGCATGCAGCCAGGCCGAGCCGCCGCGCGATGCCGGCTCGCGCTGCACCGCGATGTGTACCTCCGCGCCACCGCCGCTGGCATCCAGCAGCGAGTAGGCATTCACCGGGCTGTCCGCCGCCGCCCCCACCCGCAGCAGCAGGTGGCTGCCGGAGGCAAAGTCCGGGTAATGGCCGGCAGTTGGCCGCAAGGTGAAGCGTTTGATATCGGGCGCCAGCACGGTGATGTCGCTTACCGTGCCGGCCAGCCAGTGGATAGTGCTCATCACGCTTCCTTGTCGCGGCGCGGGTAGTAGCCGGCCACCATGCGGTGGAAGTAGGCGATACCGTGTTCGCTGATACCGCTGCGCGCCGCGTCCACCATGATGCGGCCCTGGCCGCGGTAGCCGCGCGATTGCAGGCCGCGCTGCACGCTTTCCACCAGTGCCAGGTCTTCCGGGCGGAAGGTCTGCGTGGCCCAGGTGATGAAGTTGCGCTGCTCCGGGGTGACATCCTTGCTCTTCATCAGCACCTCGTAGTACTGCACGGTGAGGCCAGCGGCCACCGGGTATTCGTAGATAACGGTCATGGTGTCGTCGCCCGGCACCACGTTGAACATCACGCACGGCCATACCCAGTAGCCGCTGAAGGCCTGATTGTTCACTTCCTTGTCGAAGGAATATCCCTGCTCGGACGATTTACTGTGGCCGTGCTGCAGTGTCCAGTTGCCGTGGAAGGTGTGGGTGTAGCTGCTGCTGTCCACCGAGCTGGAGAAGCCCGGGTGCGCCGGCGCGCAGTGGTAGCACTCCATGTAGTTGTCGACGATCACCTTCCAGTTGGCCGGGGTGTCGGTGATGGTGCGCGAGGCCACCTGCAGCTCGGCCACGTTCGGGCATACCGCTTTGAGATGGGCATCCAGCCCGGCCAGCGCGGTTTCCACCGGCGGCGCGTCCATGTCCATGTTCACGAACACGAAGCCGGCGTACTCGGCCACGCGAATCGGCACCAGGTTGTAGTCGGCCTTGTTGAAGTTGGCCACGTTCTCGCAGTTACGCGCCACCGCCAGCTCGCCATCCAGCTTGAAAGTCCAGGCATGGTAGGGGCAGCTCACCACGTTGCGGGCGATACCGCTGTCCTTGAACAGCTCGTGGCCGCGGTGCGGGCAGACGTTGTAGAAGGCGCGCAGCGTGCCGTCGCGGCCGCGCACCGCCACCAGGTTTTCGCCCACGATCTTGCGGGTGACGTAGGCATTGATTTCGGCCAGTTCGCTGGCATGGCACAGGCACAGCCAGGCGTGGGTGAAGATGTGTTCCTTCTCGTACTGGAACACCACCTCGGAGGTGTAGTAGCTGGCCGGCAAGGTATGGGCATTGTCCATGTCCTGGCAGAAATCTGCGGGCAGATCGGTTCCGATGGCGCTGTGCATGGCTAACTCCTGTGGTGGCATGGTCGGGCCGGAGAGTCCGGCAGATAGCATGGCCATAGCAGCCGGCGTGCCAACCGGCACACAACGCCTATCCTGCTGATTTTCAATGAAAAATTACCATCAGCAGCGGCAGAAATTTCAGGCAGGAGTAAAAAAAACGGTGAAACTGCCAGTTTTCCGGCAGGCAAGTTGCCATCAATGCGGATCGATCTCCCGCTCGATGCGGCGATCCGGAATCAGCCACAGCAGCGCCAGCAGCACATAGATGGCCTGCGCCAGCCAGTGCAGCCAGAACGAGGCGGCAATGCCGAGCAGGTAGCCCAGCGGCGACAGCTTGCCCTTCCAGTCGCGCCCCAGTGCCCGCTTCAGCGGCGAGGCCTTGCCGTCGGTGCACATGATGCTGAACTGCAGCAGGTACCAGGCGATGGCCGCCATCAGCAGTACCACGCCGTAGGCGGCGGTGGGTAGCGGCGCGAAGTGGTTCTCGCCCATCCAGCCGGTGGCGAACGGGAACAGCGACAACCAGAACAGCAGGTGCAGATTGGCCCACAGCACGCTGGCGGAAACATGGCGGGTGGCATGCAGCAGGTGGTGATGGTTGTTCCAGTAGATGGCCACGTAGATGAAGCTGAGCACATAGCTCCAGAAGCTGGGCAGCAGCGGCGCCAGCGCCGAGAAGTCGCTGCCGTGCGGTACTTTCAGTTCCAGCACCATGATGGTGATGATGATGGCCAGTACGCCATCGCTGAATGCTTCCAGCCGGTTCTTGCCCATACGGTCTCCTGTTTGCGGCCAAGGCCGCAGTTAATGCTGAATCATTGGCAATGACCAGCTGATTTTATAGATGATTTTTTTACTGCCGCGGTGGCCGTGTCGCGCGCTGGAGTTGGCCGCACAATCTGCCAGAATGCATTAGCCACCGGCCTTCGTGCCGACAGGGAGCATGGCGATGCAAGATAACAATCATGTGCAGGAGCTGCTGCGCGAACTGCTCAGCCTGCGCCAGGTGTTGAACAATGTCGGTGCCTACATCTACACCAAGGATGTCGCCGGTAACTACACCTATGCCAACAATATGGTGTGCGAGCTATTCGGTGTGGCGCTACACGATGTGGTGGGCAGCGACGACAGCCGGTTCTTCGATCTGGATATCTCCAACCAGCTGCGGCTCAACGATCGCAAGGTGCTGGATCATGGCGAGACCCTGGTCAGCGAAGAGCTGAACATCATCAAGGCCACTGGCGAGACACGCATCTACTGGACGGTAAAGGCGCCGGTACGCGACGAGCAGGGCACGATCATCGGCATGTGCGGCATTTCCACCGACATCACCGAACGCAAGCGGCTGGAGGCGGAGCTGCGCGAGCAGCGCCAGCTGCTGGACACGGTGCTGAACAATGTCGACTCCTACATCTACATGAAGTCGGAAGACCGCCGTTTCCTGTACGTGAACGAACGCACCGCCGCGCTGCTGGGGCTGGCGCCGGAAGACATCATCGGCAAGCTGGACAGCGAAGTGATTGCCCGCGCTACCGCCGACCACCTGTGGGAAATCGATCGCCAGGTGTTCGACAGTGGCCACAAGATGGCCGGCGAAGAAGAAATCACCGACGAAAGCGGCCGGGCCTCCTATTACTGGTCGGTCAAGGTACCCATCGTGCTGCAGGACCAGCCCAAGGCGCTGATCGGCTTTTCCACCGACATCACCGAACTGCAGTTGCTGAAAAAGGAGCTGGAGCGGCAGGCGCTCACCGACATGCTGACCGGGGTGAGCAACCGCCGCTTCTTCATGCAGAGCCTGGAGCGCGAATTCAGCCGCGCGCGCCGCTACAGCACCAGCCTGGCGGTGATGATTCTGGATATCGATCATTTCAAGAACATCAACGACAGCCACGGCCACCATGCCGGCGACCTGGTGCTGACGCGGGTGGCCAGCCACCTGCAGGGCCTGATGCGGCAACACGATATCCTCAGCCGCATCGGTGGGGAGGAGTTCGCCATCATCCTGCCGGAAACCGATGCCGAAGGCGCCTGCGTACTGGCCAACCGGCTGTGCGAATCGGTACGCGAGCTGGCGATGCACAGCGAGGAAGGCCGCCAGCTACCCATTACCGTCAGCATCGGCGTGTCCGCGCTGCAGCCCTCCACCGCCGACAGCCAGACCATGCTGAAGCTGGCGGACAAGGCGCTATACCTGTCCAAGGACGCCGGCCGCGACCGCACCTGTTTGCTGATGTAGCACGGCACAGCCACCTTGCGGCCAACTGCCGGTTACGTTGGCCGCAATGACAAGGGCGGGCCATCGGCCCGCCCTTGCTGCATCTGCATGTACCAACACGCTACGCATCCCGCACCGTAGCCCGGATAAGCCGCAGGCGCATCCGGGAAAGCATGGTGACGTCGTTTCCCCGATATGCCCGCCTCAGAAACTGGCCTTCCAGCCCAGGTTCAGCTCCAGCTTGCGCCCTTCCCCACCGCCGGAGGACTGGCCGTAGCGGAAGTCGGCATACAGCTGGCTAGTGGCCGACAGGCGATACTGCATGCCGGCTCCCAGCTCCCAGCCGCCACGCGCAAACTGTTCCTCTACCCGGCGGCCCCCGACTTGCAGCGCAGTCTTGCCACCCATGTCGCGGAACACGTTGGCAATGCCGTAAAACTGGGTTTGATCTTCCGGCTGGCCACTGCTCAGCCGCAGGCCAAGGCGACCACGCAGCAAATTGTTGCTGCTGCCGTCTACCTGCCCGCTGCCATCAGCCATACCCTGGTAGCGGGTATGCAGATACTGCAGCTGCGCCTGCGATTCCAGCTGCCAGCTGCCCCAGCGCGCCAGCGGCAGCCCGCCCTCCACGCTCAGACCAACCCGCCAGCCGCGCTGCTTGGCGCTGCCGCCATAGCTGTCGGTGAACTTGTTGCTGAGCGCGGACAGCTGGCCGACCACATCCACATAGCTGCCATCGGCCCAGGTATGGTTGTACACCACACCGGCCCCCAGGCTGCTGGCGCTCAGTGCACCGGTGCGGGCATCCAGGCCGGCCTGCGGACGCAGGCGGTCATGGAAGTCGGCCTGGCTGCGGGCGTAATCGGCGGTAATGGCCAGGTAGTCGCGGTTGCCGGCCGCATCCTTGCTGTCATGCAACAGGTAGCCTGCCTGAATGCCGTTGCTGCTGCTGTCGTAGCCAAAGCGCTGCGCGCCATCGGCCTGCTGTTGGCCATGGTAGGCACGCAGCCAGTAGCGCTGGCCGCCATCGGTCTGCAGCCACTGGCTACCAATGCGCTGGTGCAGGCTGGAAAGCTGCTGCATGCCCTGCTCGTTCGCCACCGCCTGGGCGGCCAGGTAGTTCACCACTCCCGGGCGGTAAAGCGGGGTACCGGGGTTGGCCGCAGCACAGCTGTTGTTCAGCGAGCAATCAAAGTGGCTCACCAGGTACCAGTCGTTGCCATCCAGCGCGCTGCCCTGCTGCAGCAGGTATTGATAGGCCCCAGCCTGTGCCGGCGCAGCCAGGGTAAAGCTGCCGGCCGCCGAGCTGCCATCCACTTGCACCACGCGGATGCCGTTCACGGTCTGCGCGCCGGGGCTGCCGGCCACCGGACGGATGCTGATAGCGGTGCTGCCGGTGATGTTGCCGGTAACGTGCAGCTGGTCGCTGGTGGCGCTGTCATCGCCCAGATAGCTTTCCAGCGACAGGCTGCTGCCCGCCGTCCCGTGGTAGTTGCCGTTGATGGTCAGCGTCTGGCCCAGGTTCTGCCAGTACAGGCTGCCGGCGTTCGCCACGTTGCCGGTAATGCTGCCGCCCTGCGCATGGCTCAGCATGGAGCCGGTACCGATGTTCACATCTCCACTGATGTTCAGCGCCGCCGGGCTGCTGACACTGCCGCCATTACTCAGCACCAGGCCTTGCAGGCTGCTGTCCGGGTTCGTGCCGCTACCGGTGGCCAGCGTGCCGTCGCTCAGGGTCAGGCTGCCGCCGTCAACATTCACGCTTTGCCAGTTCTTGAGGTTTGCCCCTGCCAGGGTCTGGCTGCTGTTCTGGAACGTCAGCTTGTTGGTGGCAGCTCCGCCGGTGCCGAGGATATCGGTAACGCCACCATCCTCGCTGTTGCCGCCGTCCAGCAGCGTGATGCCGCTGAGGTTGGCCGCACCGCTGATGGTCAGCGTGTCGTTGCCTTCGCCCAACAGCACCTTGCCCGCTACGGTAGCGCCGCTGGCGATGCTGACATCGGCGTTACCCAGGGTGTCCAGCAACGCGGTGCCATTGCTGCTGCCGACATTGGCGCCGCTTTGCAGGTTGATGCTGACAGCGCTGCCTGCTGCGGTATCGGTGAGGATGGCAGCCTGGCTACCACCACTGACACTGCCGGCCAGATTCAGGTTGATCGGTGCGGTGTTATCCGAGTACAGGCCAATACCACTGTCCGCGCCGCTGATGCTGCCTGCGGTCTGGTTGAGGGTGAACGCCGTCATGCTCCCCCCCATATCCAGGAAAATGCCGTCGTTGCTATTGCCCTGTATTGTGCCGGCCAGATTGAAAGTAGCCTGGTCAGTGTAGATGCCGGCATAAATGCCGAGGCTGCCGCTGATCTGGCTGCTGGCATGCTGTAGCAGGGTTACCGGGCCGCCATTGCCAACCATGGTCAGGCCATAGTTGTTGCCCACCGTGCTGACCCCGGTCAGGGTGCCCGCCAGATCCAGTGACATGCTGCCATTGGTCGCGGCGCGGATTGCCGCCCCGCCGCTGATGGTGCTGCCGGCCAGTTGGGTAATGCTGAGATTGCCGCTGGAGAGCATGTCGGTATACACGCCCTGCAAGCCGCTGCTGTTGATATTGCCGCCCAGGGTAAGGTCGATATTGCCGCTGCCACCGGTAGTGGTGGCGCCCAACGTGTAGCTAAAAGGATCGCTGTTGGTCAGTGTGGACCCGGCCGCCAGGTTGACGCTCAAATCGCCGTTGCTGGTGGACAGCGCCAGCGTGTTGCTGGCTGTGGCCTGGAAGCTGCTGTCAGCGGAGACATTCAATGCGTTACCGCTAATGACTTGTGAGTTGCTGGTGATACCGCTGCAGCTGTAGTTGCTACCGCCACTGTTGTTGCAGTCGGCCAGTGCAGCAGAGCTGAACAGGCCGCTGGCGATGGCCAGGCTGCAGACAGCAGCCAGACGCTTCTTGCGCAGGCGGCCACGGCCATGAGCGGTGGACAATTCGCTGACAGCTACCCAGCTGCCCAGCGCTGCATTGTAGAGACTGCGGAATTGCCTGTTCATCTTGAGCTCTTTCTATCGAAGTGTTTCGGTTTCGATAAGATGCAAGAAGATTCGGCATGGCCTAATCAGACCCGTCCTAAAAGCAAGAACTATAGAAAAATAGTGAATGCCAGATTCATCCACCAATCACGATAAGAAGTTTTTATAGATAAATTTACGGTAATTGGCACTAACAGCACGCTTGTCACCGGGAAACGGTACTGCTGTCGCAGGGAGCATGACCGTGCAGACAAACGTCGTGCCGGCATGGTGGCGGCAGGCAGGAGGGGGCGGAACAACGCCTCAGCAACAGCAAGGGCGGGCCATTGGCCCGCCCTTGTGCTTTGCCATGCGGCCAACCTTGGCCGCAGGCATACGGTTTACGCGTTGTAGCCCAGGTTGGGCGCCAGGTCGCGCTCGGCCTGTTCGATGCTCACCCCGCGGCGCTGCGCGTAGCTGGCCACCTGGTCGCGGCTGATCTTGCCGATACCGAAGTAGCGGCTGTCCGGGTGGCTGAAGTAGAAGCCGGATACCGCCGCGGTAGGCAGCATGGCATAGCCCTCGGTGAGGCTCATGCCGATGGCCGGCGCGTTGATCAGCTCGAACAGCTCGCGCTTCACGGTGTGATCCGGGCAGGCCGGGTAGCCAGGTGCCGGGCGGATACCCACGTATTTCTCGTCGATCAGCGCCTCGTTATCCAGCGCCTCGTCGGCGGCATAGCCCCAGAACTCGGTACGCACGCGATGGTGCATCAGCTCGGCGAAGGCTTCGGCAAAGCGGTCGGCCAGCGCCTTCAGCAGAATCGCCGAATAGTCGTCGTTGGCCGCCTCGAAACGGGCCACGTGCGGGTCGATGCCCAGGCCGCCGGTCACCGCAAAGGCGCCGATGTAGTCGGCCACGCCGCTATCCGCCGGCGCGATAAAGTCGGCCAGCGCCCAGTCCGGGTTTTTGTTGCCGTCCTTGTCGGTTTTCACCAGCTGCTGGCGCAGGCCCACCCAGGTCATCAGCGGGGCGCGGGTATCCGGGTCCAGAATCTCGATATCGTCCACGTCCACGCTGCGTGCCGGGAACAGGCCGATCACCGCGTTGGCGGTCAGCCACTTCTCGGCGATGATCTGCTGCAGCATCGCTTGCGCATCTGCCCACAGCGCGCGGGCGGATTCGCCGACGATCTCGTCGTCCAGAATCGCCGGGAAGCGGCCGGCCAGCTCCCAGCTCTGGAAGAACGGCGTCCAGTCGATGTAGCGGGCAATCTCGGCCAGATCGTATTGTTCGAAGCGGCGCACGCCCAGCCATTTCGGCACCGGCGGGGTGTAGCTGCGCCAGTCGATGCGGTGGCGCTGCTCGCGCGCCTCGGCCAGTGGCAGCAGCTTGGCTTCGCCGCGGCCTTCGAAGATGGCGCGCGCCTTGGCGTAGTCGTCGGCCACTTCCTGCACGAAGTTGTCACGCAGGGTGTCGGACAGCAGGTTGGAGCACACCCCCACCGCGCGGCTGGCATCCGGCACGTAGATCACCGGGCCCTGATAGTGCGGCGCGATCTTCACCGCGGTGTGCACGCGGCTGGTGGTGGCGCCACCGATCAGCAGCGGAATGTCGAAGCCCTGGCGCTGCATTTCCTTGGCGACGTGGCTCATTTCTTCCAGGCTGGGGGTAATCAGGCCGGACAGGCCGATGATGTCGGCCTTGTGCTCGATGGCGGCGTCCAGAATCTTCTGGCACGGCACCATCACGCCCAGATCGATCACCTTGTAGTTGTTACAGCGCAGTACCACGCCAACGATGTTCTTGCCGATGTCGTGCACATCGCCCTTCACCGTGGCCATGATGATCACGCCCTTGGCCGGCGCGTCCTGCAGACCGAGGCGGATTTTTTCTTCCTCGATGAACGGCTCCAGGTAGGCCACCGCCGCCTTCATCACGCGGGCGGATTTCACTACCTGCGGCAGGAACATCTTGCCAGCGCCAAACAGATCGCCTACCACGTTCATGCCGTCCATCAGCGGGCCTTCGATCACGTGGATCGGGCGCTCGCTAGCGGCGCGCACCTCTTCGGTGTCCTGCTCGATATAGGTGGTAATGCCCTTTACCAGCGCGTGCTCCAGCCGCTTGGCCACCGGCAGCTCGCGCCAGGACAGGTCCTCGCCCTGCTTGCCGGCCACCGCGTCGCCCTTGAACTTCTCCGCCAGCGCGATCAGGTTCTCGGTGGCGTCGGAGCCGTCAGCGGTTGGCCGCATCAGTACTACGTCCTCGATGCGCTCGCGCAGCTCGGCATCGACTTCGTCATACACCTCCAGCGCGCCGGCGTTGACGATGCCCATGGTCATGCCGCGCTTGATGGCGTGGTACAGGAACACGGCGTGAATCGCCTCGCGCACCTTGTTGTTGCCGCGGAAGGAGAACGACACGTTGGACACGCCGCCGGAAATCTTGGCGTGCGGCAGCTTGTCCTTGATCCAGCCGGTGGCTTCGATGAAGTCCAGGCCGTAGCGGGCGTGTTCCTCGATACCGGTGGCCACCGCGAAGATATTCGGGTCGAAGATGATGTCTTCCGGCGGAAAGCCCACCTCGTCCACCAGGATGCGGTAGCTCTCTCCACAGATTTCCACCTTGCGGGCATAGGTATCCGCCTGGCCGGCCTCGTCGAAGGCCATCACGATCACTGCCGCACCGTAGCGGCGGATCAGCCGCGCCTGTTCCACGAACTTGTCGCGACCTTCCTTCATCGAGATGGAGTTGACGATGCCCTTGCCCTGGATACACTTCAGGCCGGCTTCGATCACCTCCCACTTGGAGGAGTCGATCATGATCGGCACGCGGCTGATGTCCGGCTCGGCGGCGATCAGGTTGAGGAAGCGCACCATGGCGGCGTGGGCATCCAGCATGCCCTCGTCCATATTGATGTCGATCACCTGCGCGCCGTTTTCCACCTGCTGCCGCGCCACGTCGAGCGCGGTAGCGTAGTCGCCGTTGAGGATCAGCTTGGCGAATGCCTTGGAGCCGGTCACGTTGGTGCGCTCGCCCACGTTCACGAACAGGTCGTGGTCGCCGATATTGAACGGCTCCAGGCCGGACAGCCGACACTTGGGCTCGATCTGCGGCAGCGGGCGCGGCGGCAGGTCTTTCACCGCCTGGTAGATGGCGGCGATGTGCTCCGGCGTGGTGCCGCAGCAGCCGCCGATGATGTTCACCAGCCCGGCTTCCGCCCACTCGCGCACCTGCGGCGCCATGTCTTCCGGCGTCAGGTCGTAGCCGGTGGGGGCCAGCGGGTTGGGCAGGCCGGCGTTGGCATGCACCGAGACATAGGTGGCGGAAATGCGCGACATTTCTTCCACGTAGGGGCGCAGCAGGTCCGGGCCCAGCGCGCAGTTCAGGCCGAAGCTCATGGCGTCGGCGTGCGACAGGCTGTTGTAGAACGCCTCGGTGGTCTGGCCGGTAAGGGTGCGGCCGGACTGGTCGGTGATGGTGCCGGAAATCATGATCGGCAGCCGCGCCACATCCGGGCGTTCGTCGAAATACTTGTGGATCGCGAACACCGCCGCCTTGGCGTTCAGCGTATCGAAAATGGTTTCCACCAGCAGGAAGTCGGCGCCGCCGTCCACCAGACCGTCGATGGCCTCGGTGTAGGTTGCCACCAGCTCGTCGAAGCTGACATTGCGGTAGCCGGGGTCATTCACGTCCGGGCTGATGCTGCAGGTACGGCTGGTGGGGCCGAGCACGCCGGCACAGAAGCGCGGCTTGTCCGGGTTGGCCGCAGTGGCGGCCGCGCAGAGCCCTTTCACCAGCCTGGCTGCTTCGTAGTTCAGCTCGCGTACCAGCGATTCCATGCCATAGTCGGCCATGGCGATGGCGGTGGCGTTGAAGCTGTTGGTCTCGATGATGTCGGCACCGGCATCCAGGTAGGCCTGGTGAATGCCGGCAATGATCTGCGGCTGGGTCAGCACCAGCAGGTCATTATTGCCCTTCACATCGCGTGGCCAGTCCTTGAAACGCTCGCCCCGGTAGTCGGCTTCTTCCAGCTTGTGGCGTTGAATCATGGTGCCCATGCCGCCATCCAGAATCAGGATACGGCGCGATAGCAGGTCGAAAACAGGGTGCGAAAGGTGTGTGGACATGGCAAAAGCGGCTTATATAGGTAAAACTACGTAGGCAGAAAGTGTTTCATCTTATCATTGCGAAACAGCAGGATAAGCGCATTGTTTAGAACAATACAGAATAAAAGGCGCCAGGAGCCGCATATGCCGAAGCTATCATCCCCGCGCATGCCCAGGCTGATCATGACCGGCCTGGGCATGCTCGCTCTGACCAGCTGGGCAACCAGCGGCATGGCAGCAGAGCTGCGGGTAGGCGTGGCCGAATCGGATGCCCCGCCCATCGTGGTGCTGAATGCATCGCGCCAGCTGGCTCCCAGCCTCAGCTACGACCTGGGGCAGGCTCTGGCGGCCGAGCTGGGCGTGCGGGCGCAGTTCCGCCTGCTGTCGCGCAACCGGGTGGAGCCGTCGGTGGAGGGCAGCGAGGTGGACATCATCTGCAATGCCAATCCGGCCTGGTTCGGCAACGCCGCCCGCCTGGGCTGGACACGCGATGTTTATCCGCAGGTGGAGCGCGTGGTCACCAGCAACACCCTGCCCCGACAGATTGCGGCCAACCTGGACATGGCCGGGCTGCGCGTTGGCGTGATTCGCGGCTACCACTACCCGGAACTGGAAAAACTGTGGCAGGACGGCCGCGCCACCCGGGTGGATCACCAGCGGCTGGACTCGGTGCTGAAGGCGCTGGCGCTGGGTGCGGTGGATGCGGCGATCAGTTCCGAGCTGGAGCTGGCCGGCTGGGCGCGCGACAACGCCGCCGCGGCACAACGCATCAAGATGCAGCCCTGGGTAGTGTCCACCCGCCCGACCTATTGCGCGGTGGCGCCGAAGGCCCGTCACAGTCTGGCGCGGCTGGATCGCGCCATCGCCAGCCTGGAGCGCAAGGGCGAGATACTGCGCATCCTGCAGCGCTACCAGTGGCGCCCCAACTGACAGGCTGCCATGCTCCTGCCGACGTTTCACCCAGACCAGACACCATGACGCACTACCTATATCTGCACGGCTTCCAGTCCGGCCCCCAATCGCTGAAGGCACGCGAAACCCGCGACTTCTTCACCACCAGCGGGGCGGAACACAGTTTCCAGGCACCACAGCTGTCGCCCTACCCCGCCACCGCCATTGCCCAGGCCGCCGCGCTGATTGCCGATCAGCAGCAGCCGCTGGTGCTGATCGGCAGCTCGCTGGGCGGCTTTTACGCCAGCCACCTGGCGGAGCGCTTTCACCTGCCGGCGGTGCTGATCAACCCGGCCATTTACCCGGAACGCGATCTGGCGCGCTTTCTCGGCCCGCAGCACAACCCCTACACCGGCGAGGACTACGTGCTAACCGAGCAGCACATGGCTGAGCTGGAGGCTATCCGCCCACCGCGAATCCATGCGGCCAACTACTGGCTGTTGCTGGGTACCGCCGACGAGGTGCTGGACTGGCGCGTGGCCGCCTGCCACTACACCGGCGCGCGGCAGACGGTATTCAATGGCGACGATCACCGCCTGCAGCGTTGGCCGCAGTGCCTGCCTGCGCTGCTGCAGCTGCAGGGACGCGTGCCGGCATCGTACTGACAGCAGAACAGCCTGTTGCTGCCCTTGCGCTGCGCTTTATTGCAAGATGCCGCATCTGCGCGCCGAAGCCGCGCCCAATCGACAGGAGCATGCCATGAATCAGGTCATCCGCTTTCACGCCAACGGCGGCCCGGAAGTATTGCAACTGGAAACGTGCGATCCGGGCCAACCCGGCCCGGGCGAAGTGCTGCTGCGCCACACCGCCATCGGCGTCAACTTCATCGACACCTACCACCGCACGGGCCTGTATCCGCTGACGCTGCCATCCGGCCTGGGCTCGGAAGCGGCCGGCGTGGTGGAGGCAGTGGGCGAAGGGGTGGATTACCTGGAGGTGGGCGATCGCGTGGCCTATGCCGGTGGCGCGCAGGGCGCCTACAGCCAGCGGCGGGTGATGAACGCCGCGCCACTGGTGCGGCTGCCGGACGATATCAGCGACGACACCGCCGCCTGCGTGATGCTGCAGGGCATGACCGTGGAGTACCTGATCCGCCGCACCTATGCAGTACAGCCCGGCCAGACCGTGCTGTGGCATGCCGCGGCCGGCGGGGTGGGACAGATCGCGGTGCAATGGCTGAACTCGCTGGGGGTGCACGTGATCGGCACCGTGGGTAGCGCCGACAAGGCCGATATCGCGCGCCGCCTGGGCTGCCGGCAGGTGATCAATTATCGCGAGGAAGACGTGGTGGCACGGGTAAACGAGATCACCGATGGCAAGGGTGTGCCGGTGGTGTACGACTCGGTGGGCAAGGATACTTTCGAGATCTCGCTGAACTGCCTGATGCCGCGCGGCATGTTCGTCAGCTTCGGCAACGCCTCCGGCGCAGTGCCGGCATTTGCGCCACTACTGCTGGCACAGAAAGGCTCGCTGTACTTCACCCGCCCCCGGCTGGGCGATTACGTGGCCACCCGTGCCGAGCTGGAAGCCAGTGCCGCGGCACTGTTCGAGCGCATCCGCGCCGGCGCGGTAAAAGTACAGCCGTCCGCCCGCTATGCGCTGGCCGATGCCGCCCGCGCGCATGCTGATCTGGAGGCGCGCCGCACCACCGGCTCCATCATCCTGCAGCCATAAGCTGGCTGGCCATGCGGCCAACCCTGGCCTCAAAGCAGGCCAAGCCCTTCCGCTCCAGCTGTAGGGTGGGCAAAGCGTAGCGTGCCCACCATGCCGCGTTGCCGGTGGGCACGGCCTGCGGCCTTTACCCACCCTACCGGCTGTGCTGCACCCTGCGTTTCGATTGAGGCTGCGAGCTAGCGCTGGGCGGAACCGTCGTCGGCCTGCTGGAGGATCTGGTGCTGGCACTGCCGGCGCTTGCTGCCGAACAGCGCGCCACAGTCGCGTGCCGCCGTGAGCAAGGCCTGGCAGCGCTCCGGCGGCGTACCTGGCCGGCAGCTGGGCGCCGGCAGCGCGCTGGCCACGCACTGACGGCGGGCCAGCCCCTGCAGCTGGCTGCACTGGTATTGCGCCTGCTGCAAGGCGCGGCAGGCCAGGCTGTCCCGTTCGCGCTTGCAATTATGCGCGGGCGTGAACTGCTGCAGGCAGGCGGGGCGATCGGGCAGGCGCACATCGCTGCAGCTGGCCTCACCGGCGCGCTGCAACTGGCAGGCATTACTATCGGCACTGCTACGGCAGGCATCCGCCGCCCAGGCCTGCGATATGCTCAGCCACACCAATAGCAGCCAAGCCCAGCCTTGCCATTTCATGCCTACCCCCCGGTATTCAAATGTACTGCCCTGATGGCCTGCCGCTGCTGCCGCGTTAATCCGGCTCGTTGAACGGTGCGGCGTTAAGCCTGTCCTGTTTTTTGCGCCAGCGATGCCAGTCTTTTCTGCCCGCCGGGGCATCCGGCTGGCTATCCACCGCGTCCGCCGGCACCGGCAGGCGCACCGCATCATGGCGGCGATAATACCGGCGCAGACGCCGGGCTTCTTCGCGGCTCAGCTCGCCACGTTCCACCGCCTCTTTTAGACGTAGTTCACGCAGCCGCAAGCTGTCCAGCCGCTCGACCTGCTCCGCTTGCTGACCAGCCAGCCACGGCGGAGCCGCCCAGGCAACAGAGCCCAGGGCAGTCGCCATGCCAAGCAGCAACATCGATAAGAGCCGGTTCATAGTCTGCATTCTATCCTGCGGCACAAGGGCATGCCACGCCGGGGGACGTGGCATGCCCAGGCTGCAGACAAAGTGCCTCGTTGACCTGTCACCGGCCCCGGCGAAGCCGGGCCGCGCCAAGCAAGTGTTTGCATCGGCAGCCTTCCTGTTTATAAAACCCCCTGGCGAAAGGACTTTGTCAACACGCTCGGCCTCAGCGTGTCTGGTCCGTAGCCTGGCGCGGCTGGGTACGGTCGGCATTGTTGATCAGCTCCTGCATCCTGGCATGCAGTGCCTGGCGTTGCTGCTGCAAGCTGGCGATCTCGGCATCCGTCAGGGCACCGGACTGCACCGCAGCATGATAGGCACGGGCACCATCGGCACCAGCCCAATCGCCATGCTTGCCACCATGACGCTCGTGCATGCCGCGCTGATGACGACCCGGCTCCGGCAGCAACTGGCTCGGCCAGCTGCTGCGCGCCTTGGTGCGGTCGCTATTGGCAATCAGCACCTTTGCCTTGTCGTGCATGCCCTGGCGCAACTTCTGCAATGCCTCGCGGTCTGCACTACTCAGCTCGCCATCGGCACGCAGCTTCTGCATCTGGGCACGCATGGCCTCGCGATCTTTCTGCAGCGTGGTCAGCTCGGCATCGGTCAGCGCGCCGGACATCACGGCATCGCGAAATGCCTGCATCTCGGCGCGGCCGCCACGCTCGTCCTTGCCCGGGCCAAAGGCCAGGGCGGTGGCGGATACGGCCGCAATGGCGGCAATGGTGGCGGCGGTCAGCACGGTACGGGTTTTCATCAGGCAACTCCTTGCATGGCCCCATGGGGCGTGGTCGATGCTTGCACTCTACGCCGCAGGTTTTGCCCATCTTTGTGCTACTGGCGGCAGAGTGTTAACGGCTGTTAAGTCGCGGCCCCTGCTTAACCTCTCTTTACGCCGGGGCTGACGCCGGCAGGTCGCCACGGTAGGCTGGAGGCTGTTCGATAAAGCATCAACGGAAAAGTCCATGGAGCAACGCAAGATACTGGTGGTAGACGACGACGTGCGCCTGCGCGAGCTGCTGCAGCGCTACCTGAGCCAGCAGGGCTACACCGTGGAAACCCTGCCGGATGCGCGCGACCTGGATCGCAAGCTGGCCCGCAACCGCCCGGACGTGGTGGTGCTGGACGTGATGATGCCAGGCGAGGACGGCCTGGCCGTGGTGCGCCGCCTGCGCGCGCAAGGCGAGCCGGTGCCGGTGGTGATGCTGACCGCCCGTGGCGAGGACGTGGATCGCATCCTCGGCCTGGAAATGGGCGCCGACGACTATCTGGCCAAGCCGTTCAATCCGCGCGAACTGCTGGCACGCATCAATGCGGTGCTGCGCCGCTATGAACATACCCCGGCGGTCACCGCCCAGCTGGCCGATGCGGCGCCACTGCACTTTGGCAGCTGCGTGCTGAATCCGGCACGACGCGAGCTGACTCGCGACGGCGTGCCAGTCAGCCTGACCACCGCCGAGTACGCTGTGTTGCTGGCACTGGCCAGCCACCCGCGCCGGCCGCTTACCCGCGAGCAGCTGATGGAGCTGGCCATGGGCAAGGGCGGCGGCGAATCGCAGGATCGCAGCATCGACGTGCACGTCTCGCGCCTGCGCAAGGCGATCGAAGACGCTGACGGCCCGCCGCGCTTCCTGCAGACCGTATGGGGCTATGGCTATGTGTTCGTGCCGGACGGCGGCAACAAGGACGGAGCATGAAGCTGCCGGCACTGCGCGGCACCCTGTTCAGCCGCCTGGCCATGCTGGTGGTGCTGGCGGTACTGGCCAGCCAGATATTCACCCTGTGGCTGGGTGTGCAGCAGAAAAACCGCCTGCTGTCGCGCCAGTTGTATGCCCAGGTACTGGACACCCTGGCCGACTACGAAGGCGTGCTGGAAAGCATGCCCGCCGCACAGCGCGCGCGCTGGCTGCGCGCCAACAACCACGCCGGCCTGTCACGACTGCTGCCGCTGGACGACCGCACCCGACGTGACGGCCACGTGCCCGGCATGGGCCGCGAGCTGGCACAGACCCTGGGTAGCGCGCTGGGCGAGCCGGTAGAGGTGTATTTCACCAATGGCGAACGCCACGAGCTGTGGCTGAAGGTACCGGTGCTGGAAGAGCACTACTGGCTGGTGGTACCGCTGGCACGCTTCCTGCCGCCCTCGCTGCGGCCAACCCTGCAGGCCGCCGGGCTGGTGGCACTGCTGTCGGTACTGGCCGCCTTTGCCCTGGCCTGGCGCACTACCCGCCCCTTGTCGCAGCTGGTGGCCGCCACCCGCGAGCTGGAAGCCGGACGGCTGCCACCACCGCTCAAGCCCAGCGGCCCGCGCGAGGTACAGCTGCTGATCGAACGCTTCAACGGCATGGCCAGCGCGCTGGATAAATCCGCCAGCGAACGCCGGCTGATGCTGGCCGGTTTGTCGCACGACCTGCGCACGCCGCTGACCCGGCTGAAGCTGGCAGTGGAACTGCAGGACAACAACACCGACCGCGACGGCATGCTGGCCGACATCGACGAGTTGTCACGCATCGTCGGCCAGTTCATCGACTTCGCCCGCAGCGAGGAGCAGCGGCCGCTATCGGCGCTGGCGCTGGATGAGCTGGTGGCCAGCGTGCTGGACAAATTTGCCCGCGATGACATGACCGTGCACTACCAGCGGGCGCCCGCCACGGTCAATGGCGATGCCCTCGGCCTGCAGCGCCTGCTGTCCAACCTGCTGCAGAACGCGCGCAGCTATGGCGCCGCACCGTTCGCGGTGACGCTGACGGTAGCTGGCAACGAGGCCACCCTGCAGGTGAGCGACAGCGGCGCCGGCATCGCTCCCGAGCTGCAGCAGGCGGCACTGGCGCCGTTCGAACGGTTGGCCGCACATCGCGGCACCGATGGCGGCAGCGGCCTGGGCCTGGCCATCGTGGCGCGCATCGTCAAGCAGCACGGCGGGCGGCTCGCCTTCGCCCACCCGCCGCAGGGTGGCTTCGCCGTGCTGGTGACGCTACCTCTGGCAGCAAATAACGACGCCTAGCGGCTGCGCCCCGGCTGCCAGCTCAAGAGCACCACCCCGGCCAGGATCAGCGCCGCGCCCAGCAACATGCCGGCGTTGATCGCCTCGCCCAGCAGCAGCGCCCCCCACAGCACGCCGAACACCGGCACCAGGTAAGTGACGCCGCTGGCACGGGTAGCGCCGAGGCGGGCAATCAGACGATAGAAGATCAGGTAGGCCAGCGCGGTACTGGCCAGCGCCAGCGCGATCACCGCGCCCCATACCCCGGCACCGATGCTGACCACCGGCCACTGCCACCAGGCCAGCGGCAACAGCAGCAGCGAACCACTCGCCAGCATGCCGGTGGTAATCACCAGCGGCGGCACCCCCTGCAGCCAGCGCCGGGTCATGTGCCCGGACCAGCCATAACAGCAGGTAGCGCCCAGCATGGCGGCCAGCGGCAGCAGCGCGTCGGCGGAAAAGCCGGCGCCGCGCCCCAGCATCAGCACCACCACCCCCGCCAGCCCCAGCAGCAGGCCGCCACTGCGGCTCAGCGTCAGCCGCTCCCCGGCCAGCGGCAGCGCCCACAGCGCGGTCATCAGCGGCGTGGTGGCATTCAGCACCGATGCCACACCGGCAGGCAGGGTCAGCGTGGCCCAGGCGATCAGGCAGAACGGCAAGGCAGACAGGAAGACGCCGGACACTGTGATCTGCCACCAGTGCGCGCGCCACTGCGCCAGCCCGCCCTGCCAGCACAGCACGGGCAGCAGCAACAGCGCCGCCAGCGCCAAGCGCAATTCAA
This sequence comes from Vogesella amnigena, assembly GCF_042648905.1. Taxonomy (NCBI): domain Bacteria; kingdom Pseudomonadati; phylum Pseudomonadota; class Betaproteobacteria; order Neisseriales; family Chromobacteriaceae; genus Vogesella; species Vogesella amnigena. Next base: position 295,788 of record NZ_JBHRYH010000021.1, read on the forward strand.
TCAGCGGCAGCGGCCCCAACACCGGCACCGCCACACGCATGAACAGAAAGGAGCCGCCCCACAGCGCGGCCAACAGCAGCAACAGCCAGTAATCGGTTTTCATCTGCAGGCATTCCGCATTGGATGCCGGCAGTGTAGGTGGCGGATGCGGTACTGGCGATCCGTTTGTTGCGCGCAAAACGCAGGCAAGAAAAAACCCCGGTTGCAATCAACCGGGGTAAATGCCCTTGCAGGCTCCCGCTCAGGGAGGTGAAGCGGGAAGAAGCGCGTTGCTCCTGTCTGCTTTGACGACTTAGTCGTTGAAAGTTTCCGGGCCGTCGAAATCTTCCTCCTCCGGCAGCGGGCAGGCAGCAAACCAGTCCTCCACCACCCGCGACACTTCCTCGGTTCCGGTCTTCTTGGAGCTGGAAAACAGCTGCACCGAAATATTGGCCAGGCCAGCCAGCTCTTTCTTGACCGAGGACAGAACCTTTTGCTGCTCCTGCCGCGACAATTTGTCGGCTTTGGACAGCAGGATATGCACCGGGCGCTGGGTCACCTGGAAGAATTCGATCATTTTCCAGTCCAGCTCCTTCAGCGGGTGGCGCGAATCCATGATCAGCAGCAGCCCCACCAGGCTGTCGCGGGTCTGCAGATAGCGCCCCAGCAGCTGCACCCAGTGCGCCCGTACCGCCTCCGGCACTTCGGCATAACCGTAGCCCGGCAGATCGACCAGAAATCGCTCCTGCCCCAGATCGAAGAAATTGATATGCTGGGTGCGTCCCGGCGTCTTGGATACGTAGGCAAGCCTGGTGCGATTGCACAGGGTGTTGATGGCGCTGGACTTGCCGGCATTGGAGCGCCCGACGAAGGCCACCTCGCAGCGGGTCGGGGGCAAGTCCTGCAAATGGTTTACCGTGGTAAAAAACTGTGCTTTCTGGAAAATCGACATAGTAGTAAGGGCAAAGTCAATTGATATAGAATAGCAGGTTTGAAATTGCCACCTTTACAGATATTTACGCTATCTCTCACTAGGAGCGACCATGAAACGTAAGATGCTGTTGGCTATCGCGGCTGCAGGCTTTGCAGCTGGCGCGATCGCCGCCACCCCGGCTCCGGCAGCCAAGGCCGACCCGGTCAAGGGCAAAGCCATCGTGGATCAGGTGTGCGCTGCCTGTCACGGCGCGGACGGCAACAGCGTGGCGTCTGCCAACCCGACCCTGGCCGGCCAGCACGCCAAGTACATCGAGAACCAGCTGCAGGCCTTCAAGAAGGGCGATCGCAAGAACCCGATCATGCTGGGCATGGCCACTCCGCTGTCCGCTCAGGACATGAAGAACGTGGCTGCCTACTTCAGCAGCCAGAAGGTGAAGCCGCGCGAAGCCGCCGACAAGAGCCAGATCCCGCTGGGCAAGAAGCTGTACCTGGCCGGCAACCCGGCGACCAAGGTTCCGGCCTGTATGGCTTGTCACGGCCCGGCTGGCCGCGGCATCCCGGATCAGTACCCGGCACTGGGCAGCCAGCATGCAGGTTACGTTGTGGCCCAGCTGAACGCCTTCAAGGCCGGCACCGACCGCAAGAACCAGATCATGGCCGATATCGCCATGCGCATGAGCGATGCCGAAATGAAGGCGGTTGCGGAATACATTTCCGGCCTCCGCTAAGCAGCGCAACTTTTTTGCGTGGCAGTATTCCAAAGGGGGCTTCGCGCCCCCTTTGTCGCGCCTGAAAACAGAAAAATGACCAGCACCAAACGCACCTCTCCCGGCTACCGTCTGTACGAGCTGTTCAGCTCGATGCGCTTCGCCATCGGCCTGCTCACCATCCTTGCCATTGCCTCGATAATCGGCACGGTACTCAAGCAGAACGAGCCCTATCCCAACTATGCCTTCGAGTTCGGGCCATTCTGGTTCCGCGCCTTCGAGTTGCTGGGTCTGTACGATGTCTACCACTCGGCCTGGTTCCTCACCATCCTGGCCTTCCTGGTGCTATCCACCACGCTGTGCATCGTGCGCAACGGCCCCGGCTTCCTGCACGAAATGCGCGCCTTCCGCGAGAAGGCCAGCGACAACTCGCTGGCGGCGATGAAGCACAGCCGCGAACTGGATATCCAGCTGGAGGAGCCGGCGGCAATTGCGCTGCTGCAGCAGCGCGGCATGCGCTACAAGCGGCGCGAACGCGAGGATGGCAGCGTGGTACTAGCTGCCAAGAAGGGTGCGGCCAACAAGCTGGGCTACTTCTGCGCCCACATCGCGCTGGTGGTGATCTGTATCGGCGGCCTGCTGGACGGCAACCTGCCGCTGAAAATCGGCGAGCTCACCGGCAGCATCGTGCCGGAAACCCGCGACCTGCCGCAAAGCCAGATTCCGGAACAAAGCCGCCTGACTGCGGCCAACCTGTCGTTCCGCGGCAATGTCACCGTGGCCGAGAACAAGAGCGCCGACGTGATCTTCCTGAACAGCGGCAAGGGCTACCTGGTACAGGAGCTGCCGTTCATCGTCACGCTGAAGAAATTCCACGTCGACTACTACAGCAACGGCATGCCCAAGCTGTTTGCCAGCGATATCGTGGTCACCGACAAGCAAAGCGGCAAGGAAACCCCGGCTACCGTGAAGGTGAACTACCCGCTGATCATCAATGGCGTGGCCATCTACCAGGCCAGCTTCGGCGATGGCGGCTCGCCGCTGCAGCTGCGCGCCTGGAACCTGGCCGCACCGCAACAGCAGCCGGTAGGCATCAAGGGCGTATCGCTGGCGGCACAGCCGCTGAAAGCCAATGGCAAGGACTACCAGCTGGAATTCGGCGAGCTGCGCGTGTTCAACGTGGAGAACATGGGCAAGGGGCCGGATGGCAGCAAGAGCTTTGGCCAGCGCATGCAGGACGCGCGCGAAGTGAAGCAGGACGCCAGGCACCTGAAGAACGTCGGCCCGTCGATCAGCTTCAAGCTGCGTGACAACCAGGGCCAGGCGCGCGAGTACCAGCACTACATGGCGCCGATGGGGCAGGACGGCGCCATGTTCCAGGTCGCCGGCGTGCGCAGCGAGGTGTCGCAGCCGTTCCAGTACCTACGCATTCCGCTGGATGACGAACTGAAGATCGACAGCTTCATGCGCCTGCGCGCCGCACTGGCCAACCCGGCCTGGTACGACGCCATGGTGACGCGCACCGCCGCCAAGGCGCTGCAGGGCAATGCCATCAGCCCGGCGATGCAGCAGCAATTCGCCGACAGCGTGCGCTGGGTGCTGGGGCGCTTCAATGCCGGCGGCTTTGCCGCGCTGGAGCAGTTCCTGGATGAAAAAGTGCCGGCAGACAAGCGCCAGGCCATTGCCCAGACTTATATCAAGATCCTGCAGGGCGCCATTGTCGACGTGATGGCGGTGGCACAGGAACAGGCCAAGCTGCCGCCGTGGCCGCAGGACGAAAAGCACTACCGCTTCCTGCTGGACAGCCTGGTGGCCATCAGCGCGCTGAACGACTACGCCGCGCCGGTGTACCTGGAGCTGACCGGCTTCGAGCAGGTACAGGCTTCCGGCCTGCAGATGACCCGCTCGCCAGGCAAGAACCTGGTGTACCTGGGCTCGCTGCTGCTGGTGATCGGCATCATACTGATGTTCTATATCCGGGAAGTGCGGCTATGGCTAGTCTTGCGCCCTGGGCGTATCAGGGTGGCGATGAGCAGCAATCGCCATAACCGCGATCTGGATCGCGATTTCGAGCAAGTTGTCGGCACGCTGCAAGGCCGCAGCCAACAAGGCGGAGAAGCATGATGGAATTGACCCTGCAACAACCGTTCTACAAGCGACTGGCAATGGGCGACTGGCTGTTTGCCGCCCTGATCATTGCCGCCGCCGGCTACAGCTTCAGCCTGTACGGCAGCGCCATGGATTACTACGAGCAACTGATCCTGGGCGGCAGCGCCATCAGCATCATCGCTCTGGGCTGGTTCTGGAAAAGCTGGCGCTGGTTCTTCCCGCTGGCCGGCGCCATGTCGCAACTGGCCATCGGCCTGTACCAGCACGACCTGGCACGCGCCAGCGAGAGCTTCGGCCTGAAGTTCCTGCTGTCCAGCCAGTCTTCGTTCATGTGGATGTGCACGCTGTTCTTCCTCGCCACCGCGGTGTACTGGGGTGGCCTGCTGTCGCGCTCGGCGCTGCTCAACCGCATCGGCAGCGGCCTTACCTGGTCGGCGGCAGCCTTCGCCCTGGCCGGGCTGTTCACCCGCTGGTACGAGAGCTACCTGATCGCGCCGGACGTTGGCCGCATTCCGGTTTCCAACCTGTACGAAGTGTTCATCCTGTTCTGCCTGATCACCGCGCTGATGTACCTGTACTACGAAGCCAAGTTCGCCGCCCGCCAGCTGGGCGCCTTCGTGCTGCTGGTGATCAGCGCCGCGGTGGGCTTCATCCTGTGGTACACCTTCGACCGCCAGGCGCACCAGATCCAGCCGCTGATTCCGGCGCTGCAATCGTGGTGGATGAAGATTCACGTGCCGGCCAACTTTGTCGGCTACGGCGCCTTCGCGCTGTCGGCCATGCTGGGTGTGGCGCAGCTGCTGGCACGCCGAGGCATCCTCACCGACAAGCTGCCCAAGCCGGAAGTGATCGACGAAATGATGTACAAGGCGATCTCGGTGGGCTTCCTGTTCTTCACCATCGCCACCATTCTTGGCGCGATGTGGGCGGCGGATGCCTGGGGTGGCTACTGGAGCTGGGACCCGAAGGAAACCTGGGCGCTGATCGTGTGGCTGAACTACGCCGCCTGGCTGCATGTAAGGCTGGTGAAGGGCTGGCGCGGCGAGCCGCTGGCCTGGTGGGCGGTGATCGGCCTGCTGGTTACCACCTTCGCTTTCATCGGCGTCAACATGTTCCTGTCCGGCCTGCATTCCTACGGTTCACTGTAACGCGAATGGTTGGAAGGTGGCGCTGAAGAACAAGAGGTTGAATCCGCTACGCGGGTGATGATTTTGGTGCCGGTTTCGCCCGGCGAACGAGGAAGGGGCCGACCGCCGGCCCCTTTCCAATCCCCGGCTCCCCGGCGGCTGCTCGAAACCCCGTGCAAAACGGCACGTCCCAGGCGCCGCCGAACTCGCCGCGCGCTAGCGTCGCGCGGCTCAAACATGCGGCGGCTTAAGACCTGGGACGCACCATTCTGCCCGGCTCGCGCCAACGGGTTCAGGGCAAGCCGGCACCGTTTCAGCTTCCGACCAACAAATAAAACCCAATTTCGCTGTAAGCCCCGCAGCGCAGGCAGCAAAAAGCCGTTCACTGGCAACAGTGAACGGCTTTTGTCTTTACAGCGTGCTTAGCGCGCGGCCAGGCGCTGCAGGATGTTGGAGAACTCTTCCATGAAGGAATCAAAACGCCCGGCCAGGCGATCCACGTCGGCAGCAAAGCGGTTGTAGGCCACCACTGCCGGAATCGCCGCGAACAGGCCGATGGCGGTGGCGATCAGCGCCTCGGCGATACCCGGCGCCACCGTGGCCAGCGTGGCCTGGCCAGCGTTACCCAGGCCGATGAAGGCGTGCATGATGCCCCACACCGTGCCGAACAGGCCGATATACGGGCTGACCGAGCCCACTGTGGCGAGGAAAGCATTGTGGTGATCCAGCGCATCCAGCTCACGCTGTGCGGCGGCGCGCATCGCGCGGCGGGCGCCGTCCAGCTGCTCGGAGGCATCCATGCCGTTCTGGCGGCGCAGCTTGAGGAATTCGGCAAAACCAGCCTGAAACAGCTTCTCGCTGCCGGCGGCATCGGTGTTGACGCGCGAAGTCTCGTACAGGCTGTTAAGGTCCACCCCGCTCCAGAACTTCTGCTCGAAATCCTGGGTAACCCGACGGGTGCGCCCCAGCACCGCCAGCTTGTTGAAGATCACCCCCCACGACAGTAAGGACATCAGTACCAGGCCGGCCATCACCAGCTGCACTGGCAGGCTGGCATGAAGAATCAGGCTGAATAGGGAAATTTCCTGCACTTTGGCTCCTTGGGATCAACGCAGCACGCGGCCGCTGTCCAGATCGATGATGGTGGAAGGTTTGCGACGTTTGCCGATGCGCCCGTCGAGCGTCAGCACCTGCTCGCCAAACGCCAGCCGGCAGGCGCGCGCGCTGCGCAGCGACTTCTGCCCGGCGCGGTTGGCCGAGGTGGACACCAGCGGCGAGCCCAGCGCCAGACACAGCGCGGCAGCCGGGCCATGGGCGGTAATGCGTACCGCGATCTTGTCATGCCGGCCGCGCAGCAGCTGCGGCACCCGGCGCGAAGCCGGCAGCAAAAAGGTATACGGGCCGGGCCAGTAGCGGTTCACCACTTCCAGCTGGGCCGGCGTCAGCGGCCGGATCAGCGGCCGTAGTTGCGCCAGGTTGGCCGCAATCACGATCAGTCCCTTGTGATTGGGGCGTGCCTTGATGGCCAGGATGCGGCGGATGGCGCTGACATTGAACGGGTCACAGCCCAGGCCGAAGCAGGATTCGGTGGCATAGGCCAATACTCCGCCATGGCGGAAGGTGGCGCGGGCGGCATGCAGCGCGCCGGCGCGGGGAAGTTGCGGCAACGGTTTTCTCACGGTGGTAAATGGCAACAACAGGCAGAAAGCAAAGACCGGGTAGCCGGCAGGCAGGTTCCCGCTCAATCAGGCAGATATCGGGCGTTGATTTTAGCCACAGTGCCATCTTTCTGCATCTTGCGCAGCGTATCGTTGAGCTGGCTGGCCAGCTGATCGCTCATGCCGATATTGCAGGCCAGATAAAGGAAGGTGGTATTGAAAGTGAGCACCGGGCGGATATTGCTGACTTTCTCGCGCGCCAGCAGCAGGAAACCACTGTGCTTGCCGGTGGCCCAGTAGTCGATGCGGCCGGCCAGCAGCTTGCGCACGTTCTGCTCATCCTGGGTTGCCAGGTCCACATCGAAATTGCGGGCAATCAGGTACTGCGCCACCGCATCGCCGGCATAGCCACCCAGCCGGTAGCGGCGAGCCTCTTCCAGATTGTTCAATACCCGTGGATTGTCACTGCGACCGAACAGCACCCATGACGTCTCCCCCACCGGGCCGATCCACTTGAACTGGCTCTCGCGCTGATCGGTACGCGTAGTGGCGAATACGCAGGTACCCGGTTCCAGCACCGCTCGGTTGTAGGCACGCAACCACGGCAGCAGTTCGATGCTGTAGCGGATGCCGCTGCGCAGCATCAGCTCGCGCACGATATCGGTGGCCGAGCCGGTAATCTGCTTGCCCGGGGTCTGCATATTGAACGGCGGGTAATCTTCGGTCAGCAACCGCAGCTGCAGGCTGTCGGCGGCGTGGCTGCCAGCGGCCAGCACTAACAGGGCGAATATCAGGCTGCGCATGGTGATCCCCCTAGATGGCACCTGCTTAAGTGTAGACAGACCTAACCATCCGCAGCATGAAAAAGGGCCATCCTATCGATGGCCCTGGGTAAAACGCGCTACCTCTCAAAATGGTGTTGTCTTTCGTCGTCCCAGCAGATCACTGATATTACCGTCCAGCGGCAACGAATAATCATGCGCGGCCAACACCACATTGCCAGTTGGATTTACCAACTTCAGATTCACATAGAGCATGCTATTGGAAGCGGCATAGGTGCCAACTACGACTGCACGCGCATTTTGCGCCTTGCTGACTTCGCTCACCTCGCGGGACAGCAATAACTCACCCTCACTCTGCTTCATGAACAGGTTCTCCCGCAGCTTGAGCTCTTTTACCGGGAAGCCGCGCTTGGTAAGTCGGGCTGCAATCTGCTCGGAAAAAAGCCGTCCCAGACGCGATGATTCGGTCAGCACATCCACGTTTACCAAAGTGGCTACCAGCAAAGGCTGGTCCGTTGCCATCGGTATCCCCGCTAGCAAGGCATCCACTGCCTCATAGTTGGCCGCAATCAGGTTGCTGCGTGCTTGCGGCACCTCTACCGATGCACAGCCACTCAACACCAGGCCGAACAAGAAAATAGTCAGCAGCTTTTTCATTGCCCCACCACCTTCCAGGTATGCAGCGGATCCTGCGCCTTGTACAACGATGCGTCTTCGCTCTCGATGTAATACACATCAGAGGTGCTAACCAGATAGCGCTGCGCCGCCTCGACTGTAGTCGTTACCAACACTTCGGTACGGGTTGGCCCACCACTGGCACTGCCGTTCAATGCCAGGTTGGCCGCATCCAGACCGGCAGCGGCCCCAAGACCGATCAGGGTATAAGCGGTTGCGGTATGCTGGAATGTCAGATCACGAATCACGGCAATACCCGCCGCCAGACTGGTGGCTTTCAGCTGCACACTGTTGCCTGCCTGGCTGTTATGCCTAACCAATTGCGCATCCAGCTTGACTTGCAATGTGCCAGCCGGCTGGGTAGCCACTTCCATCCCCTTGGCGATCAGCTGATTGATCAGCAACTTGCGAAAGCCCTGCATGAATGAAGAATCGCCCGCCGCCTGCACATATAGCGGCTGACCGGCATACTTAGGTTGCAGTTTTTCCGCAATACGGCCAGCCACATCTTCAGCCAGCACATCCCAATGGTGTACCGCACGCGCCTTTTTCTGCGAGGACACCGGATAGTTGTCAGCGCGAGGCACATCCAGGGTCTGCGTGGCGCAGGCACTGGTCAGTATTGCCCCCAGCAACAACGGCAACATGGGACGAAATTTCATGCTCATTCCTTAATGACATAAAAAACTTCCCTAGCATAAACCATAGATAGCTAAAAGCTGCCATCGGATACTGTTTAAACAGTGCGACCACCAGTCAACGTTACAAAAAACAACGGCGCCCGCAGGCGCCGTTGCTCATCATGCGGCCAACGTTTACTTCTGGCGGCCGATGGCGCGGTTGCCGATGTCGCGGCGCAGCTGCTTGCCGGCAAACTCGATCTGGTCGGCCACGGCATAGGCTTTCTGCTGTGCCATCTTCACGCTGTCGCCCAGGCCCACCACGCACAGCACACGGCCGCCGCTGGTCACCAGCTGGCCATCGGCATTGAAGCTGGAGCCGGCATGGAAGGTCATGGTGTCTTCCGTGGCAGCAGGGATATGGCTGATCAGATCGCCCTTGCGCGGGGCATCCGGGTAGCCGGATGCGGCCAGTACCACGCCCAGCGCCACGCGGCGGTCCCAGTCCGCTTCCACCGTGTCCAGCTTGCCGTTGACGCCGGCTTCCAGCAGCACGGTGAAGTCGGACTTCAGGCGCGCCATGATGGGCTGGGTTTCCGGGTCGCCGAAACGGCAGTTGAACTCGATGGTGAACGGGTTGCCGTTGGCGTCGATCATCAGGCCGGCGTACAGGAAGCCGGTGTAGGCGTGGCCATCGGCCTTCATGCCGCGCACGGTGGGCAGAATGATCTCGCGCATCACGCGGGCATGCACTTCCGGCGTTACCACCGGAGCCGGGCTGTAGGCGCCCATGCCGCCAGTGTTGGGGCCCTGGTCGCCATCTTTCAGCCGCTTGTGGTCCTGGCTGGTCGCCATGGCCAGCACGTGCTCGCCATCCACCATCACGATGAAGCTGGCTTCCTCGCCCTGCAGGAAGTCCTCGATCACCACGCGTGCGCCGGCGTCGCCCATCTTGTTACCCACCAGCATGTCGTCGATGGCCGCGTGCGCTTCGTCCAGCGTCATCGCCACCACCACGCCCTTGCCGGCAGCCAGGCCATCGGCCTTGATCACGATCGGCGCACCCTTGCGGCCAACGTAGTCGTGCGCGGCGGCGGCGTCGCTGAAGGTTTCATAACCGGCAGTAGGAATGCCGTGACGCTGCATGAACGCCTTGGCGAAATCCTTGGAGCTTTCCAGCTGCGCGCAGTACTGCGTCGGGCCGAATATCTTCAGCCCGGCGGCGCGGAAGGCATCCACCACGCCAGCGGCCAGCGGCGCCTCGGGGCCGACCACGGTCAGCTCTACCTTCTCCGCCTGGGCAAATTCCACCAGTTCGGTAATGCCGGTGATGGGCACATTGGTCAGATAGGCGTCCAGCTCGGTACCGGCGTTGCCCGGCGCCACGAATACCTTGGACACACGACGGGACTGCGCGATACGCCAGGCCAGCGCGTGCTCGCGGCCGCCGGAACCGATGACAAGTACTTTCATGGCTTTTCTCTAGTAGGGCGGAAGCCCCCGCAGGGGCGTTCCGCCATGTCCTGTTCAAAACGGCGGAACACCCCTACGGGGCTTCCGCCCTACTCCATCAATGACGGAAATGGCGTACGCCGGTCAGAACCATGGCAATACCGTGCTCGTCGGCGGCGGCGAAGACTTCGTCGTCACGCATGGAGCCACCCGGCTGAATAATGGCCTTGATGCCCTGCTCGGCAATCACGTCGATACCGTCGCGGAACGGGAAGAAGGCATCGGAGGAGGCTACCGCACCCTGCAGGGTCAGGCCGGCATCCTGCGCCTTGCGGGCGGCGATGCGGGTGGAATCCACGCGGCTCATCTGGCCGGCGCCGATACCGGCGGTCTGGCCGTTCTTGCAGAATACGATGGCGTTGGACTTCACGTACTTGGCCACGCGCCAGGCGAACAGCAGGTCAGCCATTTCCTGTTCGGTCGGGGCACGCTTGGTCACCACGCGCAGTTCGTCCAGGCCCACGTTGCGGATGTCCGGCGTCTGCACCAATACGCCGCCACCCACGCGCTTCAGCTCGTAGCGGTTGGCGCCGGCTTCCAGCGGAATCTCCAGCACGCGCACGTTTTTCTTGGCCGCGATCAGCGCTTTGGCTTCATCGGTGAACGCCGGTGCCAGCAGCACTTCCAGGAACTGGCCGGTTACCGCTTCCACGGTTTCGGCATCCACCGGGCGGTTGAAGGCGATGATGCCGCCGAAGGCGCTGGTGGTGTCGGTCGCGAACGCCAGCTTGTAGGCGGTCAGGGTGTCGGCGGCGATGGCCACGCCACACGGGTTGGCGTGCTTCACGATCACGCAGGCCGGCGCGTCGAAGGTCTTCACGGCTTCCCAGGCGGCATCGGCGTCGGCGATGTTGTTGTAGGACAGCTCCTTGCCCTGCAGCTGGCGGTAGTTGGCGATGGAGCCGGCTGCCGGGTCCAGGTCGCGGTAGAAGGCGGCTGCCTGGTGCGGGTTTTCGCCGTAGCGCATGTCCTGCACTTTCACGAACTGGGCATTCAGGCGGTTCGGGAAGGCGAAGCGTTCCGGCACGCCGCTGTCCACGCCTTCAGCCAGGCTGGTCAGGTAGTTGGAGATGGCACCATCGTAGGCAGCGGTGTGGGTGAAGGCTTTCTTCGACAGGTTCAGGCGGGTGAGCTTGGACAGCTTGCCGGCATTGGCCTGCATCTCTTCAGCCAGTGCCACGTAGTCGGCCGCATCGGTAACGATGGCCACGTGCTGCCAGTTCTTGGCAGCGGAACGCACCATGGTCGGGCCACCGATGTCGATGTTTTCGATGGCATCTTCCAGCGAGCAGTCAGCCTTGGCGATGGTGGCTTCGAACGGGTAGAGGTTCACGCACACCAGGTCGATGTTGCCGATGCCGTGTTCCTGCATGGTGGCCACGTGTTCCGGCAGGTCGCGACGACCAAGAATGCCGCCGTGCACTTTCGGGTGCAGGGTCTTCACGCGGCCGTCCAGCATTTCCGGGAAGCCGGTGTAATCCGACACGTCGATTACCGGTACGCCGGCATCGCGCAGCAGCTTGGAGGTGCCGCCAGTGGAAAGGATTTCGACACCAAAGCCGGCCAGTGCCTGGGCAAATTCAAGCACACCGGTTTTGTCAGAAACGCTGATCAGCGCACGTTCGATCTTGGTCATGGTCTGTCTACCGCTTTCAAAGTTAACGTAGCCGCAAGCAAGCTTGCGGCCAACTCAAATACTGTCTGCCAGGGCGCGATCCGCGCCGCCAGCCTGGAGATCAATCTTATTGATAACTTCATCGCCCCCGCCCCTGCCCTGCAGGGGAGTTCGCTAGTCAAAATAAAACCACCCGGGTACACGGGTGGCTTGGTTCAGATCAGGTCGTAAGCCTTCATTTTCTTGCGCAGTGTATTGCGATTGAGGCCCAGCAGTTCGGCCGCGCGCGTCTGGTTGCCCTGGGTGTGGGTCAGCACCACTTCCAGCAGCGGTTTTTCCACGCAGGCCAGCACCATGTCGTAGATGGCGGCCGGCGTTTCGCCATCCAAGTCGCGGAAGTACTGCTCCATCGCCAGGCGCACGCTCAAGGAAATATCGTCATTATTCTGCATGATGTTATCGACTATTCCGGATTCTCAATCGGCCACCGCGTCAGCCTCGGCCACGCTGTCTGCCAGGTATTCCAGCCGCTCGGAATGCTCCGCCAGCCAGTTGAAATATTGCGCCACCGCCTGCTGCTGTTCGGCAGTGCTTTCCAGCCGGTACATCGCCTGGCGGAAGTCATTGCTACCGCGCAGCCCCTTGGTGTACCAGGCGATATGCTTGCGCGCGATGCGGCAGCCGCTGTATTCGCCGTAGAAGTCGTACAGCTCGGTAAGGTGGGCCTGCATGACCACCGCGATCTCGGCGATGCGCGGCGGCGGCAGGATCTCGCCGCTGTCCAGGTAGTGCTGGATCTCGCGGAAAATCCACGGCCGGCCCTGCGCGGCGCGGCCGATCATGATGGCGTCGGCGCCGGTGTACTCCAGCACGTATTTCGCTTTTTGCGGGCTGTCGATGTCGCCGTTGGCCACCACCGGAATGCTGATCGCCTGCTTTACCGCCGCAATGGTGTCGTACTCGGCGGCACCACGGTACATGTCCTCGCGGGTGCGGCCATGCAGGGCCAGGGCGGCAATGCCGGCATCCTCGGCCATGCGCGCCACCTGCAGCGCGGTCTTGATTTCGCTGCTCCAGCCGGTGCGGGTTTTCAGCGTTACCGGCACATCCACCGCCTTCACCACCTGCTCCAGGATGCGGCCAACGTTGGAAAGGTCGCGCAGCAGCGCCGAGCCGGCAGCCACATTGCACACCTTCTTGGCCGGGCAGCCCATGTTGATGTCGATGATCTGCGCGCCGTGTTCCACATTCAGCCGCGCGGCATCGGCCAGCATCTGCGGCTCGCCGCCGGCGATCTGCACCACGATGGGCTCCACTTCACCTTCGTGATTGGCCCGCCGCAGCGTCTTGGGCGTGGTCCACAGCGCCTTGTTGGCGGTGATCATTTCCGACACCGCCATCCCGGCGCCCATCTGCTTGCACAGCATGCGGAACGGCCTGTCGGTCACGCCCGCCATGGGCGCCACGATCAGGCGGTTCTTGAGCTGGTAAGGGCCGATTTGCATGGCAAATGAAAGGGATGGCGTCTGAAAAGGGTCGCCATTGTACTGCCTTTTACTGCGGTGGTAAAAAGCTTTTTGCCTATTTTTTAAGCTATGACAATTGCCAGCGAAAATGTGGCAAAGCGGGGCCGGCAGCGTGGGCTGCCGTGTGTAGAAGAGGGTGGGGAGTCGGTCGATAAGCCGGGTTCTGTCGTTGGACAGTCATTCCTCTAGTCCTGCCGTTACCGACAGGCTCAAGCAACCTACCCGGGTACAGCGCGGGCCACGCCAATGTACCCCTATTTGGTCTTGCTCCGGATGGGGTTTAGCCTGCCGTCCGCATCACTGCGTCCGCGGTGCGCTCTTACCGCGCCGGGGTTTCCCCCGGCGGCTCCCGAAGGAGTCCACCTTTTCACCCTTGCCTGATCCGTCTTTACAGATTTTCTCGCCGGGACAAGCCCTGCTTGAAAAGACTTTGTCACCCTTGCGGGTGACAAGTCCGGCCATCGGCGGTTCAGCTCTCTGTTCCACTTTCCGTCGCCTCGCGACGCCTGGCCGTTAGCCAGCATCCTGCCCTGTGGAGCCCGGACTTTCCTCCCCGTGCAAGCACGCGGCGACTGTCTGGCCGACTCCCCGGCGCGGATTGTACCCGATGCGTTGCGATAAAGCTTGCCGGGCTGACAATTATCAAGCTGCCGCGCTAGCCGGTTTTTATAATGATCCAACCCACCCGCCACACCATCACACACATGCACCGCATCCAGAACAAGCTGGTCCGCCTGCAGCTGTTCGGCATGCTGGGGGCGGTCGTTACCGTCGTCACGCTGCTGGCCGGCTATTTTTTCTATCAGCACTGGCAGGATTACCAGCACAGCCGGCTCGCCAGCCAGCAGCAGAACGAACTGCGCGGCCAGGCGTTTCTGCGTGCCTGGGGCGAGCACGCCCGCATGCTGCTGACCAGCCTGCACGACCAGACCCGCGAGGTGCTGCAGCAGCGCATCCGCGAACAGGTGGACAGCGCCCATACCCTGGCCACCGCGCTATACCAGCGACAAAAGGGCAGCCGCCCGCCGGAGCACATCCAGCGCGACATCCTGGAAGCGCTGCGCCCGCTGCGCTACTTCGCAGGCCGCGGCTACTACTTTGTCGACAGCATGAATGGCGACTGCCTGCTGCTACCCACTGATCCATCGCGTGAGGGCAGCTCGCTGCTGGACAACCGCGACGACCAGGGCACCTACATCATGCGCACGCTGATCCAGGCTACCCACAACCGGCTTGGCAGCGGCTACGCCACCTACCGCTGGTACCGCCCCGGCGAGCGCATGATGTCGGACAAGATTGCCTATGTGCGCTATTTCGCGCCCTACAACTGGCTGATAGGCGGCGGCGAGTACCTGCGCAATATGCAGGAAGACCTGCAACGCCAGGGGCTGGCGCTGCTGGCACGCCAGCGGGTAGGCCCGCACAGCGGCTTTGCGGTATTCGACGACCAGGGCCGCACGCTGCTGAACTTCGATGGCAGCCCGCCACGCCAGGACAGCGGCAGCGCACTGCAGGCGCTGAGCAGCAACAGCAAGCCTGGCAGTGTGTTCAGCTTCGAGCAGCAGGAAGCCGGCAAGACCGTCACCTATACCGCCTATGTGGCCACCATGCCGCAATGGGGCTGGCGCGTGGTGGCGGTGGCCCGGCGCCAGCTGCTGAGCAGCAGCGATGACGACGATGACAGCCGGCTGATGGCGGCCACCCGCAACCGCATGCTGGCCACCAGCGGCATTCTGGCCGCCACCATGCTGCTGGCGCTGCTGTTCTCGCTGTACTACTCGCGCTGGATGCGCCAGCTGGTAGGCAGCTACCGCCTGCAGCTGGATGAAAAAGAGCGGCAGCTGGCGGCCAACGCCCGCGACCTGGAACTGACCCGCCACATGAGCGACAGCGCCGCCGACATCATCGTGCTGCGCGACAGCAGTGGCCGCGTGGTGTACCTGAACCAGCGCGCACGCGAATGCTTTGCCGGCGAGAACAGCCTGCAACTGCAGCAGCTGTTCGACCCTGGCGCCGCTGACGGCGTGGCACAGGAACAGGAAATCGCCACCCTGCAGGGCCCGCAGCTGCTGGAAGTGCAGCAATCCACCGTCAGCTTTGGCGGCGAGACCTATCTGTGCGCCACCGCGCGCGATGTCAGCGCCCGCGTGGCGCAGCAGCACGAGCTGCGGCTGGCCGCCAAGGTATTCGAAGCCAGCACCGAGGCGATCCTGATTACCGACGCAGCCAGCCACATCGTGGCGGTGAACCGCGCCTTCAGCACCATTACCGGCTACACCGAGCAGGAGGCGCTGGGCAACACCCCGGCGCTGTTCTCCTCCGGCCGCCACGACCGGCAGTTCTACGAAGACATGTGGAACCACCTGCGCGCACGCGGCCAGTGGTCCGGCGAAATCTGGAACCGGCGCAAAAACGGCGAAATCTACCCGGAGTGGCTCACCATCAGCGCGCTGCGCGACGACGACGGCAAGCTCAGCCACTACGTGGCGCTGTTCTCCGACATCAGCGAACGTAAGCTGGCCGAGGCGCGGGTGCAGCACCTGGCCGAGTACGACCACCTGACCGACCTGCCCAACCGCCTGCTGCTCTCCGACCGGCTGCAGCAATCGCTGCGCGCATCCAGCCGCAGCGGCCACAAGGTGGCGGTACTGTTCATGGACCTGGACCGCTTCAAGAACATCAACGATTCGCTGGGCCATGCCACCGGCGATGCGCTGCTGCAGGCCGTGGCACGCCGCACCCGCGGCGAGCTGCGCGACATGGACACCGTTGGCCGCACCGGCGGCGACGAGTTCGTGATCATCCTGCCGGAGCTGGTCGACAGCGACCAGGCCGCCGGCGTGGCCGAGCGCATTCTGGAAGCGCTGCAGGCGCCGTTCAGCGTCGATGGCCACCAGCTGGTGATTACCGCCAGCATCGGTATTGCCATCAGCCCGGAAGACGGCAGCAACGCCGCGCTGCTGCTGAAGAATGCAGACATGGCGATGTACGAGGCCAAGGCCGGCGGGCGCAACAACTTCTGCTTCTTCAGTCGCCACATGACCCAGCAGGCCAACGAGCGGCTGCTGCTGGAAAGCCAGCTGCGCGCAGCACTCGCCAATGGCGAGCTGCGCCTGGCGCTGCAGCCGAAATACAGCGTGGCGGCACGCCATCTAACCGGCTTCGAGGCGCTGCTGCGCTGGACCGACGCCACCGGCCGGGTGATACCACCGACCCGTTTCATCCCGGTGGCGGAAGACTCCGGCCTGATCGTCGACATCGGCCTGTGGGTGCTGCGCGAAGCCTGCCACGTGGCGGCCGGCTGGCCGGCAGCCGGCAAGCCGGCCCTGACCATCGCCGTGAACGCCTCGCCACGCCAGCTGGCGCAACCGGGCTTTGCCGACGAAGTGGCGCGCGCGCTGGCCAGCAGCGGCCTGCCGGCGGCGCAGCTGGAAATCGAGGTGACCGAGAACGCGCTGCTGGAAAAAACCGGCGTGGTGCAGCAGACCCTGGCGCTGCTGAAGAAGCTGGGCGTGCGGCTGGCGGTGGACGACTTCGGCACCGGCTACTCCAGCCTGGCCTACCTGAAGAACTTCGCCCCGGATACGGTAAAGATCGACCGCTGCTTCGTGACCAATCTGCAGCACCGCCAGGACAATGCGGCCATCGTGCTGGCCATCATCACCCTGGCCAAGAGCCTGGGCATGGAGGCGCTGGCCGAGGGCGTGGAAACCGAGGAGGAGTTTGCCGCACTGGCGGCGCTGGGCTGCGACACGGTGCAGGGCTACCTCACCGGCAAACCGCTGCCGCTGGATGAAGCGGCGGCACTGGTAGCGGCGGTGAGTCACCCCACGTAGGGCGGAAGCCCGGTGATACCGGGCGCTCCGCCACCAAGTTGGCCGCAAACTGGCGCATCGCGGCGGAACGCCCCTGTGGGGCTTCCGCCCTACCCAAACAATCGCAGGGGGTAAAGGCCACGGGCCGCGCCCACCGACAACGCGGCATGGTGGCGGCGGTGAATCACCCCACGTAGGGCGGAAGCCCGGTCATACCGGGCGTTCCGCCACCAAGTTGGCCGCAAACTGGTGCATCGCGGCGGAACGCCCCTGCGGGGCTTCCGCCCTACCCAAACAATCGCAGGGGGTAAAGGCCACGAGCCGCGCCCACCGGCAGCGTGGCATGGTGGCGGCGGTGAATCACCCCACGTAGGGCGGAAGCCCGGTGATACCGGGCGTTCCGCCGTTCTGCTCAATCAAACCGCAGGGTGTAGCGCAGTTCGCTGGAGGCCTCGCGCCCGGCGCGGGCGATCAGCGACAGCTTCTGCGACAGCTGGTAGCTGATGCGCACCGCCTGCTCGGCGCTCTTCAGCCCGTACTCGTAGCCCACGTACAGCTCGCGGGTCAGCTGTTTGCCCAGCGTTACCACCTGCTCCGCCGGGTTCACCGTGCCGTCACTACCGGTCGTGGCGCCACGCGTCTGCACGCCGACATCATCGAACAGGCCGATGCGGTCGTTGATCAGGCCGGCCAGCAGCCCGCCGGCCGAGGCGCCGCCCATATTGCTGCTGCGCTCGTCCACCGTGGCGGCGCGGCCCAGCACCAGGTAGGACAGCTTGTCCTTCTCCGACATCGGCTCGTCCGCCACCAGCTTCACCGCCGGCAGCAGCACCGAGCCGCTGATTTCCACCCCGGCGCCCACGCTGGAATTGCGCCGCGTGGCACGAATGTCCAGTGCCGGGTTGTCCAGCGCGCCGGTAAAGGTGATCAGGCCCTTGTCGATATCCAGGTCCTGGCCATAGGCCTTGAAGCGCCCCTTGTCCACCCGCACCTGGCCACGCGCCTGCAGCTCGCCGCCCGGCTGCGCCAGCAGCCGCACGCTGCCGCCCAGCTCGGCATTGAGGCCGTTGCCACTGAAGCGGAAGTCATTGCCCAGCCGGATATTGAGATCCATGCCCAGCGGCAGCGCGGTATCGCTGTCCGCCGCCACGGTACGCCCCAGCACCACCACGTCGGACGAGAGCTTGGGGCCACCCAGCCGCGGCAGTTCCATGCGCGCCTGGTCCACGCCCAGATCGCCGCGCAGGAATACCTTGCCCTGTTCCAGGGTAATGCGGCTGTCGCCGGACACCATCAACCGCCGCCCTGGGCGCTCGATCAGCGGCAGCCGCGTCAATCGCAGGGTAACGGCGGCGCCCGGCTGATCGCCGTCCAGCGACAGGCTGCCACTGGCCTGCAGCTCGCCCTGCTTGCCGAAGCTCAGCCGCTCCACCAGCAAGCTACGCTGCTGCAGCCGGGCCAGCAGCACGCCGTCCTCCAGCCGGATGCCGTTCTTGCGCTCCACGAAGCGCAAGCCGCGGCCGTTGATTTCGCCGGCATACAGTGGCGCCAGCAGCGGGCCGGACAGCCGCACGTCGGCATTCAGCGCACCATCGATATCAAACCCGTTGCCCAGCCACGGCTGCAGCGGCAGCAAGGACGGCAGCGCCAGCTGCACACGGGCGGCGATCTGCGCGGCGTCCAGGCCGCCACTGGCGGGCAGCTGCAGCGTACCCTCGCCATCCAGCCGCCCGTAGCGGCTCTCCAGCTGCAGGCGCAACGGTGCCGCTGGCCCCAGGCCCAGCAGCAGCTCGGCGCGGCTCAGGCCCAGCGGCTGCGGGGCGCGCTGCTGCTGTGGCAGCAGCACATCGCCCCGCTCGCGCCGCAGGCTGATGCGCCCCTGCGGCCAACCTTGCTGCCCGGCCAGCGACCAGTCGCCGGCAACAATCAGATCCTGCTGCAACGGCAGCTGCAGCCACGGCGACAGCGCATCCAGCGCCAGGCCGCTGACCCGGCCGGCGCTGCGCCAGCCGCTGGCACGCTGCCACACGGTATCGTCCAGCTGCCACTGGCTGCCCAGCGCCTGCCAGCGGCTGGGGCCCAGGCTGGCCGCATCGGCAGCCAGCTGCAGCGCCACCGGCGCCTCCAGCCGCAAGGGCAGACCACCGGCTGCCTGCAGGCTGGCCAGCTGCCCCTGCCAGCGCAGGCTCTGCGCCGCCAGCCCGCCACGCAGCGCCAGGCTCAGCGTCTGCGGCTTGCCTTGCAGCTGACCACGCGCCTCCAGTTGCAGCTGGTGCGCAGCACGATTGCCGCTGGCCTGCAGCTGCAGACTGTCCAGGCGCTGGCCGGCGCCTTGCAGCTCGCGCCCCTGCAGTTGCACGCGGAACGGGCTGTTCTGCTGCAAACCGCTGCTGCCCTCGCCCTGCAGCGCGCCGATGGCAATGCCGCCGGGCAGCCGCAGCGCGCGGGCGGCCAGCTTGGCGGCGATATCCGGCCGGGCCGGGGTACCGGCCAGCTGCAGCTGCGCGTTGAGCTCGCCAGCGAATGCTGGCCCCAGCAGCGATAGCTGCGGCGCATCCAGTGTGAATTGCAGTTTGTCGCCACTCTGCCCCCAGCCACCGCTGGCCTGCAGGCGGTTGCGCCCCAGTGTCAGATCGGCGTTCAGCCGGCTGAGGCGCTGCGGCTGCCAAGCCAGCGCCAGTTGGCCCCCAAGCGGCGCGCCGCCCAGCTGGCTACCGGCCAGCTTCAGTGCGACATCGCCCTGCGGCGTGGCGGCCAGGCTGGCGCGGCTGTCCAGCGTGCCGTTGATGTTGCCGGCCGGCCAGCGCGGGTCGATGCGCGATGGGTCGAAGCCCAGCAGGCGGCCGGCAAACTGCAGCTGGCGGCTGTCGAACTGCCAGCCAAGCCCGCCCTGCAGCCGGCCCAAGCCGGTGCGCAGCGTCATTTCCGGCACCTCCAGCCGCCTTGGCGCATCGGCCAGCCGCAGGCGGGCATCCAGCCCCAGCTCGGCATTGCGCAGTTTCACCAGCAGCTGCGGCAGGCGCGCGCGGCCGGCGGCGTGCATCTCGCCGCTGATGCGGTGCGACGGCAGCGCGGCGTGTAGCTGCCGGCTGTCGATATCCTGCAGCCGGGCATCCAGCGCCAGCGCCTGGCTGGCGGCGCTGCCGGACAACACGATGCTGCCACCGGCCAGCTGCGCCTGCAGCGCCGGCAAGTGCAGGGTATCGCCATCGATGCGGAACTCGCCCCACAGCAGCGACAGCGGCAACCGCTGCGCCGACAGCGGGCCGGGCTCGCTGTTGAGCAGCGAAATGCCGCCCTGCACCGAATCGGCATCGCGCGGCTCCAGGCTGATGGCCAGTGCCACCCGCGCCTGCGGCAGTTGCGGCAGCAGTGCCTGCGGGTTGACGCCGCCCACTCGTACCTCCAGCCGGCGCAGGCGCTGCAGCGGCACTGCGGCGAACGGGCGGAATTCGCTGTCCAGCTTGATCAGCATGCCGTGGGCGTTGATTTCGCCGCCCAGCCGGGGTTGCAACAGGCTGCCGGCCAGCGCCACGTCACCCTCGGCGGCCACGCCTTCCAGTTCGCCGCGGTAGCGCAGCTGCCCGGCCAGGCGGAACGGCGCGCGATCCAGCAGGGTGAAATCCACGGTAGCCCCGCCCCACGGTGTATCCAGCTGCCGCAGGGTGAAGCGGTGACGGTTATCGATATAGCGGTACTGCGCGTGCAGCGCCGACAGCAGCGGCTGGCCGGGCTGGCTGACGCTGGCCACGCTCAGCGCGTCCAGCCGCACATCCAGCGGCAGTGCCAGCGACGCCGGCGCCTGCGGCGCGCTGGCAGGCGAGCGGGCCGGGCCGGCCACGTAGCGCACATTGCCCAGCGCCAGCTGGCGGATATGCAGTTGGCCGCGCCACAGCGCCTGCGGCGCCCAGTCCAGCTGTACGCTGTCCACCGCCAGTTCGCTGCCGTCACGCTGCCAGCGCAGCTGCTGTAGACGGAAGCCGTGCCACAGCGTGCCTTCGCTGCGGCCCAGCTGCAGGCTGCCATTGCTCAGCGCGCCGGCCCAGCGCCACAGGGTGGCAAAGCCCTGCGGCGTGGCGGTGAGCCAGCCCACTGCGGCCAACATGGCCAGCAGCAGCGCGGCGGTAGGCAGCAGCAGACGCAACCAGGGGCGGCGACGGCGTGGCGGCGATGCCTCTGGCTGCCCTGCTGGCGGCGGAGTGGATGGAGATTCGGGAGTGTGCATGTCTGGCTGCATCAGAACGCCAAGCCCAGGTTGAGGTTCCAGCGCCAGCGATTGTCGCGGTTGCCGTGTGCCACGTCGAAGGCCAGCGGCGCCAGCGGGCTGAGCCAGCGCACGCCCACGCCATAGGCGGTGGCCAGGTTCAGCTGCTGCCAGTTGCCGGCAGCGTCACCGGCATCGAAGAACACCACCGCACGCCAGTTCTGCGTCACCGGGTACTGGTATTCCACGCTGGCGGTGGTCAGCACCCGGCCGCCACTGATGGTGCCGTCGCTTTCTTCCACGCCCAGGCTTTCGTATTCGTAGCCGCGCACGCTGTTCACGCCACCGGCCTTGAACAGCCGCGAGGTCGGCACTTCGCTGCCGTCGCGGGCGAACACCTGGCCGCCTTCCACCCGGCTGACCAGGGTGCCGCGCAACCAGGATGGCGACCAGTAGTTGGCCAGCCGCAGGTAACCGCGCTGGAAGCGGGTGTCCGAGCCCAGCTCGCCCACGGTGCTGGCCACTTGCGCCTCTATCAGGTAGCCGCTGCTGGGCCGCAACAGGCTGTCGATGGCGCGCTGCGTCCAGCCGTAGGAGGCAATCAGCGCCTTGCTGTCACGGGTGGCAACGCCCTGCTCGCTTTCGTGTTCCTGCACGTATTCCAGCCCCAGCCGTGATTCGATATTGCCCACCTGGCGGATGCGGAACACCCCCAGCTCGCGGCCATCGGTAACGGTACCCTGCACATCCTCGTGGCTGGCGCGCAGGTTGATGGCGTGGGAATAGCCGCCCACCTCGCGCGGAAAGGCCAGCCCCAGGTCCAGCTGCTGGCGATCGCGCTTCCAGTCATACACCACCGAGCCGGTGTAGCCGCGGCGGAACAGGTTGTAATGCTCGTAGCCCAGGCGCACGCCGGGGCCATCGCCGGTACTGTAGTTCAGGCCCAGCTCCAGCTTTTGCCGCTTCACCTCGCTGACCGTCACCCCAACCGGTACCTGCTCGCCCTGCAGCTGCTCCCACAGCGGCGCCACCACCACGCTGCTGTAGTGGTTGTCACGCTCCAGGCTGGTCTGGTAGTCCAGCACATCCTGCTGCCGGAACGGGCTGCCCGGCTGGAAGGTAGCCTGCCCGCGGATCACGCTGTCCGGGTAACGCTCCACCCCGCTGATCTGCAGCTCGCCAAAACGGATACGCGGGCCGCTGTCGATGGTGAGCTGCAGCTTGGCGCTGCGGCTGGCCGGGTCGATCTCGGCGCGCGAGGCGCTGATGCGCGCCAGCGGAAAGCGCTCCAGCAGCAGCGGGCGCAATGCCGCCTTCTTGCTGTCGTCCCAGTCGGCCTGGCGGAATACCGCCCCCGGCGGCAGGCTCCAGCTGCTATTGGCATCGGCCACGAAGCGCTGGTAATCCGGCTCCTGCGTTACCGCGCCGCTGAACTCCAGCTGCAACTGGCTGATGGTGACAGGCAGGCCGGGCTCGACCCGCACCGTTACCCGGTTGCCATCGCGCCGCACCTGCACCTCGGCGCCGAAATAACCTTCGGTTTCCAGCAGCGCCCGCGCCTCGGCCGGCGTGCCTTCCACCATGGCCGCCAGGTCTCGCTCCTGCAGGCTGTCGTCGGCACGCAGCTGCAGCAGGTCGAGGTTGTCTTCCAGCAGGGGCTGCAACAATAGCGGGGCGTCGATATCCACCTGGTAATCCAGCGCCAGGGCAGACAGGGGCAGGCAGAGCAGCAGCAGGGAGAGATGGCGCATGAACACGGAATCCGGCAACAGCCGAGCGGTGGGAAACCGCATCATGGTAGTGCAGATGCATGCGGTGCGTCAGCCACCCGCGTTGGCCGCATGACCATGCCCGGCATTGCCGTGCCAGGTTCAAGCCGTTGAACCCACGGCGGTTTCAGGCGCCGTGCCGACATTCCGGCCAATCCGGCGGCGGCAATGTCAACAATCCACCGCCGTCAGCGGCTGGCCTGCCGCCGGCCGGCGATCACCAGCGCGATGCCCCCCAGTATCGCCACCGCTGCCAGCAGGATGCGCCAGGACAATGCCTCGCCCAGGAGCAGCCAGCCGGCCAGCGCCGCCAGCAGCGGTACGCTCAGCTGTACCGTGGCCGCGGTGGTGGCAGCCAGCTGCCGCAGCGCGGCATACCAGATGGCGTAGCCCAGGCCGGACGCCAGCGCGCCAGAGGCCAGCGCGTACAACGCGCCATCCAGTGGCGGCAACGCCGCCGGCCAGCACAGCAGCATCAGCAGCAGCGCCAGTGGCAGCGCACGGACAAAATTACCGGCCGTTACCGCCAGCGGGTCACCCGCGCGCCGCCCCAGCAGCGAGTACACGCCCCAGGCCACGCCGGCCAGCAGCATCAGCCCCAGGCTGGGCAAGGGTGGCGCCGCTACCCCCGGCAGCAACAGCAGCAGCAGGCCAGCCAGCGCCGCGACAAAGCCCAGCCACTGCCCTGCGGCCAACCTTTCGCCCTGCCACAGGCCATAGGCAATCATGCTGGCCTGCACCGCGCCGAACAGGCACAAGGCGCCGGTAGCAGTCGTGAGCCCCAGGTAGGCAAAGGAAAAGCCGGCCGCATACACGAACAGCGCCCCGGCGCCGGCCCAGCTGCCGGCCCAGCTGTCGGCCAGTGCCCGCAGGCCTTGCCGCCCGGCCAGCAGCAGCGTCAGCACCAGCGCGCCACTGCCCAGCCGCAGCAGGGTAAAGCTGGCGGCATCGATGCGGGTGGTGGCCAGCGCCAGCCGGCACAGCAGGGAATTGCCGGCAAAGGCCAGCATCGCCAGTGCCGTCAGCAGCAGGGCAGACCAGCGGGGGGATAGCGACATCACGGTCTCCAGGATAAGCATGCCATGCGCCCACCATAGCCCAGCCAGGCCTGCGGCGGCATGATAAATCGCTGCGACTTCAGGGCGCCTCGAAAAACCCGGATTTCCAATCGAGATAATCCGGCGAGGCAAGGCGCGAACGAAAAATTTCGACGCAGCATATGTTCGATATGTAAGGAGAAATTTTTCTTGAGCAACGCAGTATCGCGACGAAAGCGGGAGTTTTTCGAGGTGTCCTTTAGTTTGCAGGCTGTTACTCCGTATAACAGGATAAGCACCTGTCTTGTACCGGTATGCAATGCGGCGTACGGTGCTGGCTTCAATCGCAGAGGACACCAGCATGCAAGCGCACCAGCAAACCACTACCCGGCAATTCGACCCGCAGGCGCAAGCCTATCTCGGCAGCGCGGTACACGCCGCCGGCCCCGACCTGGCCATGGCGCAGCAACTGCTGGCGGCCAACCTTGGCCGCGATGCCCGCGCGCTGGATGTAGGCTGCGGCGCCGGCCACCTGGCGTTTGCCATGGCGCCGCTGCTGGCGCAGGTCACCGCGCTGGACCCGGCACCCGCCATGCTGGATACCGTGGCCAGCGCCGCCGCCGAACGCGGCCTGCCCAATATCGACACCCGCCCCGGCCAGGCCGGCGCGCTGCCGTTTGCCGATGGCAGCTTCCCGCTGGTTGCCAGCCGCTACAGCGCCCACCACTGGCTGGATCTGGCCGCCGGCCTGGCCGACATGCGGCGGGTTACCGCGCCGGGCGGCTATGTGCTGATCATCGATGTGCAGGCGCCGGAAGACGCGCTGGCCGACACCCACTTGCAGTGCTGGGAGCTGCTGCGCGACCGCTCGCACGTGCGCGACCGCAGCGATAGCGAATGGCGCGCGCTGTTTGCCGCCAGCGGCATCCAGCTGCTGGCCCACCACAGCTGGCCGCTGCGACTGGAGTTCGGCAGCTGGGTAACGCGCATGCGCACACCGCCGGAAAAAGTGGCCATGCTGCGTCAGCTGCAGCAGGAGGCGGCGCAGGAAGTCGCCAGCGCGCTGCAACTGGAAGCGGACGGCAGTTTCACCACCGCCACCGGGCTGTGGTGGGGGCAGGTGCAATAGGCACCTCGATAAACGCCAGCTGTCGTTGCGATACGGCGTTGCGCGTCAAAAATTCCTCCTGACATATCGACCATATGTGGTGTCGGAATTTTTTGCGCGCGCCCGGCCTCGCCGCGACTTAGCGCAATTGGAAACCCGGGTGTTCGAGGTGCCGATGTGCTGAAAACTGACTATGCCTTACAAATTTACCCACAGAATCGATAATACATCGTAATAATAATGGCGTGACTTTAAATAACAATTTAAAGCGCAGGCCGCAGGTACCATGCTCAGCATCGTGTCAGGCCGCTCAGCTCCCCGCTGTTGCGGCCAACCTGCAACGCCTTGCGAGCCATGACCACACACCGCCTGTTGCTGCTGCTGGCACTCTGCCTTGCCTGCTGTCACGCCGCGCTAGCCGCCAGCGTGCCGCTTGCAACGCAGCAGCCCAGCTACCAGCTGAACCACTTTGCCACCGAACTGGCCGACCCCACCGGCCGGCTGACGCTGACCGACATCCTGCAGCGCGATGCCGACTTTCAGCTGCGCGCCCAGCGGCTGAACAGCCACGGTTTCAGCCGCAGCGCCTACTGGTACCGCATCGACATCGCCAATCCCGGCCCGCAGCACCGCCGCATGCTGCTGGTGCTGCGCACCCCCTGGCTGGACCACATCAGCCTGTACCAGCCGACCAGCCACGGCGGCTATCGCAGCCAGCAACTGGGCGAAGCCCTGCCCTTTGCCGCCCGCCCCTACACCCACCCGCAATTCGTGGTGGAGCTGGACATTCCCCCCGGCCAGCCGCGCTACTACCTGCGGGTAGCCAGCCAGCAAGCCTTCCTCAACCCGATAGAGCTGTGGCAGCCCGCCGCCTTCCACGATAGCGACCGCGACTGGGCCAGCTTCTTTGGCGTGTTCTACGGCGCGCTGCTGGTAATGCTGCTGTACAACGGCTTCATCTGGCTTTCCAGCCGCGACAGCACCTACGGCTACTACAGCCTGTACCTGCTCGGCTTCTTTCTGCTGAACTTCACCTATAACGGCTTTGCCTACCAGTACCTGTGGCCGGATTCACCGCACTGGGCCGACTATGCGCATGTCAGCCTGATCTACCTGTACCTGGCCGCATCCTGCCTGTTCGTGATGGCCTTCCTCGACACCCGCCAGCGCCTGCCCCGCATCCACCACCTGCTGCGCGGCTACCTGTGGCTGCTGCCGACAGGCTGTGCGCTGAGCCTGCTGTCCGGCGACCGCATGCACTACGATGCCGTGGCCATGGCCATGGCCGCGGTACTGCCGCCGCTGGTGGCGCTGGCCGCCATTACCGCCTGGCGCGGCGGCCAGCTGGCGGCACGCTACTTCAGCCTGTCCGCCTTTGCCGGGCTGATCGGCGCGCTGCTCACCATGCTTACCGTCATCGGCCTGCTGCCCTACAGCTTTGCCAGCTTTCACGCCGCCGAATTCGGCATCATCGTCAGTGTCTTGCCATTGGCCATGGCACTGGCGGAACGCATCCGCCAGTTGAGAGAACAAAAGGAAGCTGCCGAGCAGCAGGCACAGCAGGAAAAACAGCAGTCCCGGGCGCAGCTGCAACAGGCGTGGCAGGAACTCAGCCGCACCATGGAACAGCGCACCGCCGAGCTGGTCCGCGCCCGCGACGAAGCCGAGCGCCAGGCTCGCACCGACATGCTCACCGCGGTAGCCAACCGCCGCCATTTCGAAGAAAGCGCCCACCTGGAATACGCCCGCGCCCGCCGCTACCAGCAGCCGCTATCGATGATCCTGTTCGACATCGACCACTTCAAGCAGATCAACGATACCCACGGCCACGCCACAGGCGATGCGGTATTGCGCTGCGTGGCGGATACCACCAGCCATGCGGTACGCGAGGTGGATCTGGTCGCCCGTATCGGCGGCGAGGAATTCGCCATCCTGCTGCCCGGCATCGCCAGCAGCCAGGCCAGCAAAGTGGCCGAGCGGCTACGCAAGCAGATCGCGCAATGGCAGCTGCGCGGCGAAGCCGGGCCGGTGCAGTTCACCGCCAGCTTTGGCGTGGCCCAGCTGCAGGACAGCGACAGCAACTACCACACCCTGCTACAGCGCGCCGACCAGATGATGTACCAATCCAAACGCAGCGGCCGCAACCGGGTAAGCGTGGGCAACTGAGCCACGGCAAACGCCAGCGCCGCTGTGCGGCCAACGTTGCCACCGCAGCAAGCCGGCACGGACGGCACCTGGGCGACAAGCCACCCCGCCTGCGCCACGAACGCCGGTTGCAGCCCCGGGTACCGCTTGCCATGGAAAGCACCGGCGCGCTGGCAGCGCCGGAAAAATTCAGCTGCGTAGCCCATACTGACAAGCGAACCTGCTGACGCCACCCGAAGGCTCGCCCATGCCACGACCGCACCGGCTCTTTGCTGCCCTGCCGCTATTGTTTGCCCTGACGCTGTCCGCCGAGCCACTGCAAATTCTGGTGGAGGACGCGGCCAGCCCATGGTCGCGGCCAGACGGCTCAGGCTATGCCAACACCATCGTCCGCGAGGCGTTTCTCGCGCGTGGCATTGCCATCGACCTCGTGGTGGTGCCCTATGCCCGCTGCAAGGCAAGAGTGATGTCCGGCGAGGCCGTCGCCTGTTTCAACATGGCGTGGGAGCCTTCGCTGCAGGGCCTGGTAAGCTTTTCCGACCTGCCGCTGTACACCTCCGAAGCCCAGGTATTTACTGCCGCCTCACCCACGCCGGCACACCCGCAGCGCCTGAGTGACCTGCCAGCCGGAAGCCACTTCGGCCTGGTCAATGGCTATGAATACCCACCGGAAGTCATGGCGGCGCTGCGCCGTTTCAACATCGACTACTCCAACAATGAAACCACCCTGCTGAAAAAGCTGGTACTACGCCGCATCCACTACGCTGTCCTGGTAACCGACCCCAAGAAACAGGCCGCGCAGCTGATAACGCAGGCAGGTATTGCCCCCAGCCGGGTACGCTACCTGTTTACCGCCGGCAGCCAGGGCGTCTACATCGGCTTCAGTCGCCGCCACCCACAAGGCAACGCCGCTCGACTGGCATTCAACGAAGGCATGGACAGCATCAGTACCCGCCTGCCGCAATTACTGCAGGCAGATAACCCGGCTAGCCAACTACGCTAGGGTGCCTCGAAAAACCCGGATTTCTAAGCGAGGCAAGGCGCACACGAAAAATTTCTACGCCGCATGTATTTGATATGTAAGGAGAAATTTTCGTGTACAACGCAGAATCGCGACGAAAGCGGGAGTTTTGGGAGGTGCCCGCTAGGGTGCTCTGGCTGTTCAGTGCACATTGGTCTTGGAAAACACCTGCAGCACCACCACTCCGGCCACAATCAGGCCAATGCCCAGATAGCCCGCGCCATCCAGCACCTGCTTGTAAAGCACCTGCCCCACCAGCGCCACCGCCACAATACCCACCCCGCACCAGATGGCGTACACCACGCCCACCGGCAAGGTCTTCATGATCTGCGGCAGCAGGTAGAACGAGGTGACATAGCCACCCACCACCAGCACGCTGGGCAACAGTCGGGTAAAGCCCTCGCTGGCCTTCAGGCTGCTGGTTGCCACCACCTCGGCCACAATCGCAATCGCCAGCATCAGATAGCTGTTCATCCTGCACCTTCCTTTCGGGACATACCCACGCTGCACGACACAGCAGGGCTGCTGCCCCGTCTGCCTGCAGATCAATTGCCGCCATCTTATATCTGCAATTCAGGTACATTAAAGATAGAAACCATCTAATAAACAGATAGATCGGTACTTGAAACAACCATGGTTTCCCAGCAAGTCAATGTGCGTAGAGAAGCAGCCGACGCGGCATAGCCTGGGTAGCGGAGGCGCCGCCAGAAGCCCTGGCTTTCGATCTGGATAAGGCTGCGGGACAAGCCGCCAACGCAAGCACTCACGCTGCAAAGGGTTGATAGATAAGGAGAAAGCAACATGAGCAACACAGCATCGCCGGGCAAGCAGCCGTGTTCTGGAGTGCGCGGATGAAATGGACACTGGAGCAACTGGCCACCTTCGTTGCCGCCGCGGAGGCACCATCGTTCTCCGCCGCCGCCCGCCAGCTGGGCCGCGCCCAGTCCGCGGTCAGCACCGCCATTGCCCTGCTGGAAGCCAGCCTGGATACCGAACTGTTCGATCGCGGCGGCCGCCTGCCCAGCCTCACCCCGGCCGGCACCCTGCTGCTGGCCGAAGCGCGCGAACTGCTGCGCCAGTGCCAGCACTTCGACAACCGCGCCCTGTCACTTGGCGCCCGCCGGCCGGAACAACTGTCGCTGGCGCTGGATGAAGGCCTGCCCTACCCGGCAGAACTGGAGCTGGTACAGGCACTGGATCAAGCCTTTCCACAGCTGGAACTGGAACTGAGCCATGGCTCTGCGGCCAACATTGCCGCCTGGCTGCGCGAAGGCCAGGCCGATGTCGGCCTGGCCTACCGCCGCATCCCGGCCGATGCCATGCTGGCATCCGAGCCAGTAGGCGCCGTGCCGCGCGTACTGGTGGTGGGCAGCAGCCACCCACTGCTGCAAGAAGCACAAATCAACCGCCAGACCCTGGCCCGCTACCGCCAGCTACTGGTCACTCCGCGCTTTGTGCGCAACGACGCCGACGAACACATCAGCCCGCAACTGTGGCGCACCGACAGCCTGTACGTGATAGCCGAACAGGCCGCCATGGGCCAGGGCTGGGCGGTACTGCCGCTGAACATCGCCCGCTACCCCACCCTGAACGGCAAACTGGTGGAAATCCACGCCCAGGACCTGGCCTTCCCGGCACTGGAAGTTCACCTGTACTGGCGCGCCGGCCAGGAAAACGCCCCGCTGCTGCAATGGCTGCGCCGCTACCTGGCGAATGCGGTGTTTGCAAGGAGTGTGGGGTGAGATGAGTAAAGCTGAGCAGCAGAAAGCATTGAGACAGCAGCACCGCTCCGCCAATAAGCCAGTGCTGTTGATCAATTGCGCGAACATGCAAGCGATCCTTACATGTTCGCGATCGGTTCAACCTCACACGCGAGGGATTGGACTCTAAAGCCACGTGCTACTCAATACCGGGGGGACGTCGGGGGGACGTCGCACGGCAGTTCTGGAACTTCTCGTAAAAGAGGAGGTGGCAGACAAATCGAAGCTTATAGCCAAGGAAGGAGTGAAAGCATCATCTCACTTGCTGCCCACACCGAAAGAAAAAAGTGCGTTAGAGGGGCAAATACTTACTACCAAGACAGCAGAGATGACGCCATCAAAATGTGATGAGCTACTACTTTCTCAAATCGACGCGAGGAGCCCTACCACGAGAGAGTCACTAAGATGTAAAGTATTAGTCTTGCCTAAAGATCAGATAGCAGGCTATACAAAATCTGGCACGAGATCATATAATGGCAACTATACATATTATCTGCCAAATCTCAACAAAAAAACCAATAACTTAAAATAAACATCTATCAGTAATAAGGTTGGCAGGCGACCAATAATTGGTCGCCTGTTGGTTGCTGAAAAATACACACCACAAGATTAGTATCGTTTACTCATACTCCATTGCGGACAATACATCTTCTAGGAAGTACTTTCGGCCGCCCCTCGGTAAGTCAATCGGAGGCATACTGATCGATAGAAGCCTACTTTCCAACCACCGCATAAAGCATATACGCAGACTCGCTGGCATATCAGACCAATAAACAATACCTCCACATAAACTCACCCCGTTTCCACTGAGCGGTACGAATACTGGTATGGCGATGCCTTCCCATTCTGGTCCTTTTATCTGAACCAGGCGAATATGATCAGGGAGAACGCTCATAGATATATCCTCACAGAAAAAGGCACACAGGCGACTTGCCACTATTGCGTTTAATCTCCCCCGAAACAGTCTATGCTTTTTCAGTTCAACTGGAGCTCCACTTTATTTTAGTGGCTTCTTAAGCAAGGCCGTACAGGCAGCCATTAATCTGCTGAATTGTCCCTCTACTCATCTTCATCCATTACCGAAATTGAGTGAGTAATCCGTTCATTCTGCCAGTATTTTGCATTCTGGCTGGGCTTTGGTTTGGGCGCAGACGCTGGCTCAATGGTCTCTTCAGGTCGAAGAGAGGAGTGCAGCTTGAGCTTACGAGGGGCAGAGCTCATGGCAGGGCCGGCATCCTCTTGCATTGCTAAGTAATTAGGAAGCTCCTGTATTTCAACTGAAGGGATTGTCTTATTTTTTATGACTTTGACATTTTTCCATTCGGATTGTGTCAAGTCTTGCAAACTAAGCCAATGATCTGTTGTTATGCGGCCTTGCAGTGCCTGCCGCGTCTCATGAGGTTCATGAGTGAATTCAAACATTTTCCTACTTGCAGGAGCGAGAGGTAGTGTCACAGAGGTAGCCCCATACCGGGCTGAACGGGGCGCCCCCTTGGGACGACGCATGAAGACGGGCGGACTGGAGCCTTGACTCACAGGAGTGGCGGCACCTGCTTTCTCCATACCATAGATCGGACTCCACAACGGCTCAGCAGGGCTCTTGCCATAAAACGCCAAGTATGCGTCGTTTGAACACATGGCTCGAACATAGGCTTGGACTGCAAGATACGCCCTGTGGAACTGCGGCTTTTCAGCTTCCCCACGGTGCATAGCTGCCATACTGTCGAGCAACAAGGTCATGCCGAGCGAGAAAGTTGGGAAACCGACCTCCATGGCTTCGAGCAACATCTTGCGGATGTCCTTTTCTGAGACTCCGTCCTGTTCACGTGCCAGTGCAGCCTTTAATATCTTGACGTCGGCAATATGAGGAAAGTGGAGCTCCAAATTCCTCAACCAGTTTTCTCGCCTCTCTAGCTGATTTGTCTTGAGCAGGATATAGCCACCAGCGACAGCTGAGATTGGATCGTTGAATTTCTCGTACAGCATACTGTCTGCAATGTACTTGAGTTCTGCCAGTCGTGATGCTTCCGGGAGGTTGCCTTGAGACAGGTAGGTCATAACAAGTTCGTTTTCGGGGTGCTGCCGACCAACGGTGATATCGAGGGCATCTCCTCTTCCCCCTTGTCGGCTAGGGGTTAATGCAATGTTCACCTGCTCCCCCGGTGGCAGCGATATCAGACGCCATGCCAATTCTTCGCCGCCCAGCTGCAGCAAATGGGGGCGGTGCGGAACGTCTATGGTTAGCTGGCGTATGCCTCGCCCCCCCTGGAGGCTTTCGAAACGGACATTCCTGGCCTCCCAACGCCGCTCCTGAAATTCCCAGAGTGTTGCCCATACCTTGCCAATTCTGCGGGAAGCGCTGAGGGAGAGCCCAACTGGATCATGAGGTTGTTCGCCACTTAGGTGGCGCAGGGAACGAAATGGCGTTACCCATTCGAGCCACTCATAAGGGCTGCCCTTGGCTATGTTGAGAACTGCGTCCCCCCCTTCGGCACCCAGTTCCACAACCTCCTGAATAGTCGTTCCTCTAGGAAGCTTTGCAAATACATAGACCCTCTCTAGCAAGCGATCTGTCTGATCCTTTCCCCGCATGGATAGCTCAAAGACTTTGGTGTCCCGAGACGAGACTGCCCCCCTGGCAATCAATGAGCCTTTCGGGGTATAGATTTCTATTGGCAAAGCCAGCGCAGTGCCGGCCGTTATGCTAACTCGGAGACGTTGCATGATTTACTCCGGCACTTTGAACTGCCAACGAAGGACGGCTGATGTCAACAGTCTACGCTGCGTTTGAATTGGGAATCTGTCCTGGTTGAATAAAGCTCCATAAGTCCATTCGCCTCGCTCCTTGAGGAACCGCGCCGGTCCGTTGTTAAGCTTTTTTAGCTCCCGCGGATTGGCCAGATTCTCCATAAAGGCGGTAGCGAGAGCTCTATAGCCTGGTGGATCAATGTCCATTTCAACGTGGACACGTGGGCTGTTGGACAGAACATGAAGCGCGGTGCTCCCGGGTCCGTCCCCTTGGAAACCACCTAGTGTCTGGACTTCTCCCTCAACGCCTTGCTGTGCCAAATCGAGAAATTCTGCTGTTGCGGCACGTAGGTCATTCGCCCCGATACTGAAGTCCTGATCCATTCCGTACTGGGTACCGCAATGTCCTTGTAGAGCACGCAGCAGGGCCTCAGTGAAGCGCGCCACTCCACGTTCAGGTGCATATGCTTTCCGGCCCATGGTAGTGGCCCCAATGAGCGACCAGTCCTTGGTCCTGGGGGGGCCCGAACGGCTCCCATGAATCAGCGATTGGGGGGCTGCTATGCTGTTGAGAAGTTGTTCGTTGAACTCCATGCAGGCATCAATCCAGAAAGCCAGCGTCGCGGGGGTCGCTCGAATTGCAGCTTGACAGGTGTTCGAGACATGAAAGAGAGGGCCCCATTTGTCATATTCAATCTCCATCACATCATCTGCTACCAAATGTTGGACGGTTCCATCGCTCAGTCCATGGCCGCAGAAATAGAAGATTCCTCGACTTTCTGAGTTGTTACCCAACCGTTGAAGCCACTGATGAACAGCAGCCTTCAAGTTCGTAAGGGTTGGCCTGGTACAGGCTGCTACCTCTCCCGAAGGCAAGGTATAGTCCCCTACCGGTGATGTGAGTATGGCAAGCGACCCCAACGGGGCATGCGGATTATGGAACGCTCTCTCGGGAGGCTGTTCCTGGCCTGCAGGCATAGCATCACGACCAGAAAGGAACCAGTTGGCCACGGCCTCCACTGAAAGGCGCGGGGGAATCAGTGGTTGCAGTCCATTATGTGCGGCAGCGAGACCAGGGTACTCACCACAGCCAATAAGCAGAACATGTGTCGCGGTAACTGTAGGGTCGGCCATGAATGCCTGAGATTGGAAAACAATGCCCATATCTACGCCTTCGCCTCCATGATCCTCATGGCGAGTCGTTTGTAGAAGCTGGGGCTCAAGAAGTAACCACCGTGAGCACCGAGTAGACCGTAGCCTGTGTCGAATTTGTAGTCCTCGGCATCGTGGAACACACCTTCTACTCGGAAGGAGAACATGTCATTCGTGTCATACACGTTGATCCAACGTCCTACATTCGCAGGCTTGGGCAAGCGGTCGCTTGGAGGGTTCTTGGGTACGCCGGACTGGCTTGTCTTGCAGAGTGTCATTTCCTCGAACAAGGCCACTTGAGAACCGACTGTAATGAAGTAATCCACCTTGATGTCAGGCAAGTAGTAGGTGAGTGCGTCATAAGCAAGCAAGCCGCCCAAACTATGGCCAATTACGACGAGCTTCTCATCACCGGAGGTTCTCGCAGCATGCGCATCCCGAAGTTTCGCCAGGACGTCAGCCAGGATGCTGGTGGACCCCGTTTGATCGCGCGTCGTAAGGTAAACGAAGATATCGCCCAGAAATCGGGAGGCACCCTCATGGATTGACTTGCGCCCTAGCTTGGCTGCTACCGTACCGGCGGCGTCGCCTGGCGCATTTCCAAGCCGAAGGATCGCGTCACGTACCGAGGCGAACCAATCCCCGATTCCCAGTGCCACGGCAGCCGGAGCATCTCCGTTCTGCATTAAATAAGGTGTACTGGTTTCGAGGAGTTTTTGGGCGAATGATTCATTGTCTAGAAGGGGCATTGCAAGTGCCCATGCCGGGGCAGGATCATCTTCGGCATATCGCAGTGAGGCCTCGTAGTACTTGGCAATTTCTTGGGCATGGTCATTGTGGGCCGCGATTGAAGCAGTGTCCCAGAACAGGTCTACCGCTGCTGCGAACCCTTCCTTACGGCTAATTTCGCACAGACTGACTGTCTCGCTGCGCTTCTGGAACCGTACTTCGCTGAGCCAGAGTTCGAGTGCCGCATCATTTGAACCCAACGCAACAACATCATCCGAACTGCGTGGCAGTGAAGCCTGTCTCCATCGGAAATCAACACCCTTGTCACCCCAGTAGGGGAACATCACATGTTTCGGCTGGACTGACATCCCCACCCGGGGTGCGAAAGTACTTCGGAAAAACTCTCGCTTGCTATGGACTCCTGGCTCGTAATCCTTGTCCTCCACGCGATTGTTCACGCCATGAATGAACACGATGGGCATATCTTTCTCCTTAAGCCTGTGGTTCCATGTGGCCCACTGGCGTTAACAACATATGGGTATATATCTCAATTAAGTCATTATTAAAGCATTTGTTATGTCCATACAATATTTTAGACCGAACATACCTTTACCTTTGCCTATGGGGTTCGGCTCAACAACATTAAACAACTACGAGTCTGCATGGAGACAGTATTTGCGACCATCCGGTGTATAAGAGAGTGCGGAAACCGCGCCTAATGAATGAGACACTGAAGTGGATTCGATTATGAGTTCTACATCCAAGTAGGCAGCTAAACGAACAAGGTACCCATCGCAATTTCTTCGCTAAACTCGCCAAATGAGTTAACTCGGTTCAGCGTACGTACCTGCCAAAGATAGAAGGCGCGGAGCGGCGCAGACACGGACCCAGCGCTCTCGCGGTACGCGGTACTGCGAGAGATGAGAGCCGTACCGCAATTTCCGCTCAACTGCCTTGGGCGGGCCGGTCCCCAGCCAGCGTTCCAGTAGCAAAAGTCAGCTACAACCTGATCCTCTACCTTGACCTCAAGCTGCCCATCTCGAGGGGTGACCGCGATCTCATCGACACCTGGCAGCGTTGGCAGAAAGATACGCGATGGATAGAGGTCGAGCTGCAGATAACCCAAGCGGTCGAAGTCCAGCGCTCCGGCCAACGGCCAAGCCTTACTCTTCACCTCCAGCAGTCGTTCAAGAGGTGGTGGGGCCAAAAGGGTCGTGGTGCTGAGTGGCTCTGGGCCTGTACTGGGGAGCATCTGCCCGCGGCTCCAGAAGGCTTTGAGATGTGCAATCAGGCCCGCATCGTCAATCGGGCTGCTACCGGCCTGCGACCAACGCACTAGGGAAACCTCCACACACCGTTCCATCGACATCGCGACTGGCGAGTTGAACGCAATCAGCTCTCCGTCTGGCTGCGCCGCCTTTACACGGTCAAGCAGGACCCGAAATGCGGTTTCGACCGCTACGGCATCGCCGTCAAAGTCTGCCCGACCCGGAAACCACTCGGGACGCTTTGGCCTGAGCATGGCCAAAGTCGGATGGACAGGAAGCGCCAAGAGTGCCTTCTTATCCGCCAGCTCCGGTGGCATGCCCCAGAACTGCTCTGCAACTGCCAGTGTGCGAAGGTAGGCTGAGATGGCCCGAAGGGCGGGGCGCGCGGAGAGCTGGCCGCTGAAGCCATCGCCCAGCGGTCGCATGAAGTGCCAGGGGTCGCCTTGATATGGCGCGTCCGGATAGGCAGCCCGGTTCTCCGTCCACTCATAGGCCATCTGCCGGACGAACGGGAGTCCCGTGCAGACCTCGAGTCTGCTCAAGGTTGTGCGGAACATCCTAGGCAGGTCCACACCTTGAACGCCGTTGAAATCTGCGGGGATCTCGAAGTCCTCGGGGGCTTCTTTTAAGCCCGCGTAGCTGTCCTGAGTCAATAGTCCAAGGTCGTCCAAAAACAGATCGGAAAGCAGTGACGGCTTCGGGATGCTGCCTGCTAGCTCGACGGGCGAGTAGCCGTGTCCCCGTGCCGCCATCCAGAAGATGCATAGCACTTCAACCACCTCGGCCTCCAGCTTTCGAGAGCGCAAGAACTGAAGTAAGGCGGTCTCCGTTCTGTCCTTCATTGCTGGCTCGCTCAGGCGAGCTGCCAGCTCCTGCATAGTCCACCACCTTGCGGATATGGAAGGCCATCCGAGGCGGGCGATGAGGATGCGAAGCTCGTCCATCAAGCCTCCGACACAGAGGGAGAGGCCAGTTCAGCCGCCCAACGCGGCTGCTCTAGCGGCAGGGTGCGGGTGTCCTCGATGACACAATTAACCATGGTCTCTGCGAACCCCACGGCCTCAACAATGCGTCCCTGTCGCGCATAGAAATAGACCATCAACTCCGTGGGGGCAATGCGTGGTGGCTCAGGGTTGCCAAACATACCGTAGGTAGTCTCGGCCACGAACTCGTCGCAGCGACGCGGGTAGTATTGCGCTACTAAGTCGAGCCTATCCCGGGTCTTCTTGTCGCTCTCCGCGAACCCAGTCCACGCGCCGCTTTGAATCTGCGCATGGACAAGGTATTTCCAAGCCGCATTTACTCCGCTCAGCTTACGCCTCGTTTGGAAAGCGAGGTCATACAAGAACAGGACATCCTTTTGCCTTCCCTCCTTGGATAGCAATAGTCCGTCGAGTGCGTCGAGCAATCGCTTCCCCTGCCCCTTCATGGCCCAGTGCTGATACCAAGTGCGAAGGAGCTTGGTCTGCTCTTTGTAACTTGCAGACAGACTCTCAAGTAAGTCGTGGAGTTGTTCAGGTTTGAAGGCTGTGACATCGCCATCATAGGGCTTGCTCTCAATGCTGCTCCCTGCATGCTCCTGCCTCTGTAACACGCCTACGCCCCATCCATTGTGCTCCTGAAGAACACGAAGCCGATCCGCAGCACTCGCGCTGCCATCTTGTGCCAGTCGCTGAAGCACTTCACAAATCTCGGGATGCAAACCCGAGCGCATCAACGCGTCCAGCGGCCAATTGTCCTTCACCGCCTGCTCCACGTAGGCGCGCAGGCTGTTCTCAGCGAGTGACCAGTCGCCAACATGCGTGTGCTCCTCGTACTTGACCACCAGCGCTGAAGGTCTCAACTTCGCCAGCAGCTCATCAGCCGCAGCCAGAACATGCTTTGTTCCTCTGCCATCGGTGTATTGGAGGACTTGATGGACTTGGGGCGCGACCTGGCCCAGTAGCCGGCGGGCCTCGTCTGGCGCGACGTCAACCAGGTAGCCGATAGCGTCCACCGTGTTGTTCAGTGTCGGATCTTTGCGATGCGCATAGCCGGTCGTCAGCTCCCAGGTTTGCCTGCAAAGCTCCCGAGCCTCTAGGGTCTGTCCGTGCGCTAACGCTATCGCGCAGAGTTGCAGCGGCGTCTGAAGGTGCACGCTGGTCTCCTGCCGAACTTCAGCATCAAGCAGTACCCGCTGAGACTGCACGAATGCCGCAGCGGCTCCATCGGCCATCCGCGTCAAGTACCCCGCTGCGTACTGGGTGCGAAAGGACACGCTGTCGAACCAGGCGCACTTGCCGGCCGCTTCCATGGTCTCCTCCGTCAGTGCTACATCGTCGAAGTTGCCCTGTAGGACGCTACCAATGTGGATGTCGCACGCGATGCGATGTAACCCGTTCCTGAAGTCTTCAGCTGCCGAGCTCCAGTCGTAGCTTTGTCTGAAATGCTGGAACTCCACTGAGGCTAGAAGCCCGAAGAGCTCGTGGAAGTCCACGAACTCGCCGCGCCACCAATGGAGAGCAATCTGTGCGGCGACACCAGAAAGAGCATTGAGAAACTCGGTAATGTTCTCTCTGTCTTCGTAGTCAGGGGCTCGTACGTACTCGAAGTCGGTCTGGCCTTCCGCAGCCATGCAAAGGCCTAGATGCACAGTACTGAAAAACCAGTGGTGCGCGAGCGTCGCCAGATCCGTCTTGCGTTCGTAGTAGTCGCCTTTCAGCCACTCCACCGGGATCGGTGCGCTCAGTGACTTCGAGGCACGCGTGTACATCGCCTCCATAGCTGCAACGAAGGGAGTCCGCGCAAGTACGTTGAAGTCATCTCGCTCGGCAATGCATACTCCGGATTTCGCTGCCGCGCGGATACACGCATCACTGATAATGTTCTTGTTCTCGCCGTCGGCCAGCAAAGCTACGAGCGTCATCAGGTCGTCCAGCTTGCCCTCTTCAACCAGAATCCTGACTCGAGGTAGCCATACATCCGGGTTGTTCCGGGCTACCAAATGCGCGAGCCTCTCGGGAGTGGCACCGATGGCGCCAAGTCGCGCAAAAGCACCAGCCAAGAACTTGAGGTCGTCAGAGCCATTGCTAGACGCATACCTGCTGGAGAAACGGCTCAGGCCGCGGTACCGGCGAAGCGCTTCTTCACCGCACGTTTCGGCCAGAACCTGGTCACCCCGAGCATGCAAGGCAAGTCCAAGCGCCGCAACCTGCAGGATGTCTGCCTCGTGCCTTGAGGCGACGGCCTCGCGAACGACGCTCTCTTCCTCTGCCAGCGTCAATGTGAAAGAGACGAGCCTAGCCATGTCGTCGTCCTGCATCTGGAACCGGCTACCACCGACTATCCGGGCCTTGAGGTGCCCCAAGCGATAGGCTTCAGCGAACTCCCTCGTGTCCAGCGCTGCAACTAGGGCATCAGTGAGTAAGGTATCAAACAGCGACTCCGGATACCCCTCTTCCAGGCGCAGCATGACCCAGTCGCGTGTTAGTCCCGTGATGAGATTTTTGGGATCTCCTAGCTTGGCCTGGACCGACCAGAGCCAGTTCACGCGCAGGGACGTGGGTGCTAATGTCTCCAGCCAGTTCGCGACATAGGGCATCAGCGCCTTGATGCGGTCTGCGTAGTCATCCGTCGAGCGCACGTAAACCGCCAAGCTCTCGTGGAAAACCTTCAGCCCTGCCACCGACGAGTGAAGCAAATGCTCGACCTTCTCGACCTCAGGCACTGCCAACTTGACCGCAGCGGCGATCTCGGCAAACGCCGTCCGCGGCCAGAAGAACGGGAAGGCGCAAACGAGTCGCAGCGTGTCCTTCAAGCTTGGAGGAAGCCTCTCCCACAGGGACGCGTAGTAGAACTTTGCATCTTGGCTCAGATCGCCCTTGAGTTGCTCGACGTCCCACTTGGACAGATTGCGGCCAGTATGCTCCAGCTCGGCGGTCGCATAGATGATGTGAAGAGGATGGCCATTGGTCCTTGCACGAAGCTCAGCTGCGGCGGCCTGCAGTTGATCCTCGGCATGTTTCTCGCCCTCGAAGCCAGTCGAGAGCCTC
Source organism: Vogesella amnigena (assembly GCF_042648905.1). Classification (NCBI taxonomy): domain Bacteria; kingdom Pseudomonadati; phylum Pseudomonadota; class Betaproteobacteria; order Neisseriales; family Chromobacteriaceae; genus Vogesella; species Vogesella amnigena. The sequence goes on from NZ_JBHRYH010000021.1 coordinate 335,821, forward strand.
CCCTCTTGAACCGCTTTGCGCAGGTAAGACAGGACTGCATCCCCAGACATCGCCGGCAGAGTTCGCCATTCGGCCTTTGGGGCCGAAACGAGCAAGTCCGCCGGCAGTTGGGCGTCATCCACGGGTTGGGTTCCCACGAGCAGCACCATGTTGTCCGGGCACGGCACCACCTGGGAGAACAGGTCGTCCAGCGGTAGCTTGTCCTCGGCGTTGGTGCGCCAGACGTGATCCAAGCCGTCCAGGACGAACACGAAGGGCTTACCGAGCGCCTTGTAGTGGGCAGCGCAGGCCTCCAGGAGCGAGCGCAGGCCCTCTGGTACCCTCGGGACGTCCGGATGAAACTGCTCGACTTGCGCCCTGATGGACTGCTCAACCACATGGCTGTGCACACGGTCCCGCCCCCGCTCCGTTGTCGAGAGGAAATAGTGATGGCGAACCGTCGGGATACTTTGCTCCGCGAGCGTGTCGCACAGTGCGCTCAGGTAGGTGCTCTTCCCGCGGCCTGGTGGCCCTGTGAGCACGAGCACCTTCCCAGCAGCGGCAATGGCGTCCCGCATAAACTCCCGATGGAACGTCTCGTCTGGTACCTCATAGCCCTTGGGCACAACGAAGTCCTCCGGCAGCGGTGCCGGCGGCGACGCCTGGAGGATGGCACGAACCTCTGTGAGAGTGATCCAGCCGTCCGGAGCCGGGAAGTTCTTCTGCGTCGCCCAGTTCAGGGCCACGATCTGGAGATTCGCGATGCCTTCAGGGGTGCCATGCAGCCGTAGACGCGCAGCGACTTCATGCTCCAGCACGACGTATCCCTTGTCGCTGTGCCGAATGCGCAGCTGATTGAAGAACCCCTCGCACTCTTCTGCGCTGCCAAGCTCAGCAATAACCTCCGAGCGCTTCGACTCAGGGATCTTGGCGAAGGAAATCTTGCCGGCATCCAGACAGGCCTCGATGGCGGCATCCGGCCGACGGTTTGTTGTGAGCGAGAGCTCGCCAATGCGAGCTGGATCGAGCTTCTTGAAAGCGTCGTACCACTTGCGAAGCATCGACCTCGACCGCGCCGTTTTGCCGGTCTTCTCGAGCATCCACTCCCAAGAGAGCAGGTGCATTTCAGGGTCCGGGGTGAACTTGACCTGCTGGAGGTCTACAAAGCCATCACTTCGCTCGACGACGATGTCATCCAGTCCCGTCGGCGCTATGGTCTCGTCGTCGCACTCAAACTTCACCCGGCTGTAACGAACCGGCGCGTCGAGCCAATCGCATAGAACCTTGAGGCCCTGCCGATTTTGGTAAATGTAGCCAGCCGCAGTGATTGCTGTGTTCTTGATGTTCTCAGACATAGTCGCGAGATGTGATGAGCTCGGTCTTGATCCAGGTGTCCAGTGCGTCCACTCGCACGAACTTGGTCGGAACAGGGTACGGCGGATGAACCATCCAGTAGTACACGTCACGGCTCACGTAGAGCTCCATATGCCTGAAGGGGTTGGCTTCTGATTGCGGCCACTTCAGCAGCTCAAGCATCCTTAAACGGTTTTTCTCGAGAAACTGCCTTCGGCGGAGGATTCTACTGAACTGCCCGGCCTTATCGTCCTCCGCTTTGCCGAATATCCGGTCACGAAGTCGACGACCATCTTTCACCGTGTAGGGTGGCTGGTTGTACTTGCACTCCACCGTCACGAGCAGGTTTGCATCTGGCCAGTAAGCGAAGACGTCGAAGTCACCAACGTCCTCGAACCCCTCACTGCGGAACCTCCTGAAGAAATCGATGCCTCGCAGAACGAATGGAGTGTGCCGACGGAATATCTCCTCGGTACGAATCTCTAGCCGACTCTCGATGCTCTCTTTGACCTGTCGAACTACTGGTTCAACATGGGGCCACTTGAAGTCTGCCGGGAGATAGCCATCCCGCACTGAAGACATCCAGATGTACATTGACCGGCTAGCAGTTTCTGCACCCCAACGCAAATCGGCTCCATCTACAACGAGCGGTCTGATCGTGTATCGATGGATTCGCTTGCTGTGCTCCCAGTACGGGACATCGGCCTCATCGACATCCCTTCCTGAGAGTCTGCGAATACCAGCCTCTGAAAGCGTGAGGAACGCCACAATCCTTTCTGCCTCAGCAAGATCAAGTCCCTCAATGTTGTCGGCCAGTCCTTTTGCAACACGGCTTGGAGCGGCGGCATACGATAGCGAGAGCTCATCGCCAAAACCGTACCTTTGAGCTTGTGACAGGACTGCGAGAGCGGTGATTAGACTCTGCAGGTCAAATCCTAGGTCGGCTACGAAAGCACTCTTGAGCTTCTCTGAGATCAGTAAATCTTCCGACTCGCCTTCTACAGTATCTTCGCTGTTTGCTCCAAGTCCCAGCCGTGACTTCGCATACTCGCGTGCGAATTCGGCCTCGCGATCGTCGGATCCGGTCGAGTAGAAAACATCTGGAATGTACGAATCGTCGATCACAACGCCACCAACGTCTATGCCGTTATGAAGGATGTCGCTAGCTCCGGTAAGCACCATGAACCAATCAACCAGGCCAACCAACTCGCGCAGTACGTCATCAGTTACTTCCCCGTTACCGGTCACTGGTGAGCTAACTGTTTTTTCCAGTAGGTATCGATAGTGACGAGCTGTGGAACCGAAATCTTTGCGAGCTTGTTCAACGGCATCTAACCTGTCGTAGTCCACATCATGAGCGAGGCTTTGACGGGCCCGTTGAATCTTCATTCTCTCGGCCACAAGAAGAGCATCGTGCTGCTCAATGAATGCTCGCAGAAGTTGATGCCTGTCGAGCGATGACAGCCGATTCTCGATGTGATGACGCAAACGGGCGCCGGCAGGATCAATCCTGGCCTTGGCATCTGACAGCTCATATCGTCCTGGAGTCAGACCGAGCTCCATTATTTCCGTAGCCAAGTGTTTGCGTGCAGACTTGTAATCGGCAGGCGAGGGGATGACAGGTTCCACGTAGTCAGGGACATCCACGTTTCGGTCACTGACCCTTAGGTGGTAACGAGCCGGCTCTGACGCTCTGCCGCGAAGCCGGTCTTCAATGCCGTTGGGCAACTCCAATCCACATGCAGCGTGACACCTTTCGAGCGTCTCCAGCAAGCAACGAACTTCAAACGATCCATCCTTGGCTGCGTTTAGTCCTGCGAGCACTGCGTGGACGTCAACCCGCAGATGAAATAAGCCTTTGCGAACAGCATCCACTTTCGCTGAAGTCACAGCCCGCGCAATGTCCTCAATTGGCTTGGGAGTATCCTCATCACCAATGGTGCTGGAGGGGTCAGGATCGCAAGTGAAAAGAACATGTGGTTGTCGAAACAGAAGGATGTCCGACAGTTGCTCGCGGCAGCGGTAGGTGCAGTCCGCAAGGAGTTGGGCGAAGAGATCGACCATGTGAGCATCCTTGATCCGCAGATCTTCAGAGATTTCCACCAAGGTTTGAACGGTACAGGTGCCAACTGATGTTGAGTACGCGACTGCTTTGTGATGACGCGACTGGAGCTCAACGACGCCTTCTGTTCCATGGGTCAGCCGCCAGCCAGCAGAACCATCTGGAAATACGCTTGGTGCGCGCGACCAAAAGTCAGCAAGTGCCTTGAATCGCCAAGATGTGCCCCAGTGAGGGTCCAATCCGATAAAAGTGGGGAAAACCGCCCCTTCAACAAGTACACCGTGTGTGTCCTTAAATGAAGCAAATAGGTCCACAGGGCCGGTCGAGAAGGGGCTAAGAGAGCGTCTATGAGAGTCAACGAATTTCCAGTAATTTTCCAATTCGTCGAGGTCATTCAGACTGTCGAAGATGGTGATGAAGTCCGCCAGCGGTAGCAGGTGCGCAGGCCTCTCGGGCACCACTATGGAGCCGAACGCCGTGCCCGCCTGGGTGACCACAATGATGATTCGAAGCTCGTCGGCGCTTAGCCCAGTATCCCCATCCTTGGACAACATGAATACTCGCCCATCTGCGAGACGAAAGTGGATGGGCATGCCATGCCTCATGTTGGTGTAGATGCTTTTCGCGGCACTTGAAAGCCGCTCATTCGCTGTGTGATCACATGCGCAAATGAGGTAGACACCAGAGTCGGCCGAAATAACACAGCTGATTGGGAGATCTTCACAGACTGTATCACCGACGATGAGCATCAGAGGACCCATGGCCGTATCTCGGAAGCGCTCAGCGACGAACCACGCAAGCCTTCTATGAGTATGAGCGCTGACTCCGGCCAGTTCTTTGTTTGCCCAATGGTCCACGACGACTCCCGGAGCACTGCGAACTGACATCGGCACCCAAGTGCCGTCGCTTTCAACGGCCAAGAAGGGAAGAGCTACCCCTTGCATTACGGCATCACCGAAGCCACTCCATGTCAAAGGTCCCTTGAAAGCGCCAAAGTGAGTCTCGAGGCTACCTCCCGCATTGTCCCGCCAGTTAGCAATATTGGTTCCGACCTGTAAAAGCGTTGATCTACAGACCTGCCAGAAGTCTTCGGGGGGCACCTCGACGTGAGCACGTTGTGGCTCTTCCCCGAGAGAAGTCCATAGGCTGGGTATCGCCTCAATGATCCGCGCTTGCAACGCAACGGCGAGGTCCATTTGGGCAAGGGCCTCGGGAATATGAGCGTAAGTGATGCGGAACGCTTCTACGAAGTCGGGCGTACGCTCAATGCAACTGCCGTAGAACATTGGCACAAAGTCCCGACCAAGACGTACCCTAATTTGCCCCCAGTCGGCCTCGGGAGAGAAGTCCTCGAGCATTGGGAACTCGGGCCATACTGCGTACAGAGCCTCCGAAAACGCCTTGAAGTCTGCGTAGCTAGTGATGGGCATCCCGCTTTGGCCATCGTTCGGAAGGCTTAGCAAAACACCCCACGCGAAAATGTGCTTGATAGGGCTACCAGTGTTTGCTGGCCATAGCTCGGAGACACTCAAAGCAATCGCGGCGTCGACGCGCTCATATTGGCTGAGCAACGCGCGTATAGCCTCAAGATGCTTTTGAAACCGGGTTTCCTGGTCCGCCTTATCAGTGGATAGCTCTCGAAATTTAAGCATTTCACGCAGTAGAAAGTCTGGATCGCCTTCTCTTCGTGCAAGTCTGCGCTCACGTTTCTCTCGAGATTTTTTCCCCATGTCATCTACCTCTGCGCGTGCAGTCTCACTAACCAGCGTCATAGGCTGCCCCGACTCTTGTAGGCAATCCTGCCCTATGATTGTTTCAAATCACTAACTCACATAGCTTGTCTGCCGCCGCCGCAGTGCTAGAGGCTGGCCACAGCCTCATTGACACGCTGTCAGCCTCACGCTCGATCTCATCTAGGTTTCGTTTCAGCGCGGTGCGTTGCTTATCTCCCAACGTTGGATCAGTATCCGAGGGAACAGCCATAATCAGCCCTGCCTGGGTAACCCCTGAAATATCTTTGGCACGGGCAAGCTCCCATAGCTTTGCACGTGCGTCACGGACACTTGAAGGCTGCCGAACTGGGTGCAACATGCCGAAATGTAAGATTGCTTTCGGAGACGAGAAACCAAAACGGACTGGCTCTCCACCATTCAGGAGAATGGCCATACGATTAAAATACGTATCAAGTTCAGGATGTCGGGCCACTACCTGTTCACGGACCTGAGTTGCAAACCTTTTGTTTCCTTCCGCTTGGTTGGAGCTTAGATCCTCACTATCGCTATCTAACGCATCCAAATTTGCCAAGCTCGAATACATCAGAGCGGCAATGCGAAGAGCCTCACTGCGGTCTCTGACATCGGTCTCAATGGTTCTTCCAGGTGTCAACCCCATAAGTGGGGGTAGTTCGACGGCAGCAAGAGGCATAAGTTGTAAGTAAGTCTCTATGGCCGTACTGAAGAGAGTTTTCAGCTTACCAGCAGCTTCGCCATACATGGCATTCAGTACATCATCTCTGATAAGAATGTGCCCTGTGGCTTCGTTATCCATTGAGATAATGGCGGCGGCTGTTAACCGTTCTCCTGTGCCAGCAACAGGCTCCCAAAATAGGGGGGAAATAGTGGCTTTCATTGCAGCCCCGCAAACAAGTCATTCGGTTGAGGAAAGCGGGCAACTACTCGCGATGCCAGAGCAGGAAGCCTATTGGCGACAAACTCAGCAAATTGGTAAGTGCCAGCTTCGGCAGCGCTCTCTGCCGCTTCAAGTAGGCCGTTATCAGATAACGTAAGGGCATGTGAAACTGCACTAGTCTGGACTTGGTTGTGTAAGCCACAAGCACTAAGCAGCAAAGCTAGCTTATTTCGGTCAGGGAGGTCAGCAACCCCGAGAGATTGGTCGTGATCTACCCACACAGGCTCACCTCCATCCCATAAGACCTGGCCAATGTGACGATCCACATTGTGAATCGCCTCATCTGCAGCGACAACGACCCCAGTTTGGGACCAACTGGCTAGCAAGGTTGCAGCTGCTACGATTAGCTTTTCTTTGTATTGGTCTGGTAGATGGTCACTCCAACCTAACCGCTGCTTGAGATTAGGGTAAGCCGCATCCTGAGAGCCATATAGAACTTCATTCCCCGCAAGCACAAGGCAGGGGGCTGGCGTTGAAATGCCCCATCCCCGTAATACGAGCGCGGCGAAACATTCTGCGGCTATCTTGTGCTGTTCAAGTCGCTTGCAGATGACGGTTATGATTCCCCCCGTTGATAAACGGACTTGAGCTCGGAATGGCTTGCTGTTTCCTTCTCCAAGACTTTGTTCTGTCCCGGGGATAAGAGTTGTGCGCTCAATCTGCATGATTAACTTAGCCTCTCACACGGCAATTAGGGGAAAAACGAGCCAGTGCTTACATTATCGACTCTTAAATCTATGGGAAACAGGGCATGATTGCCACCCCGCCACCCAAATGACATCAAACATCAAGACCTTCTGACATACACAGACCTCGCAGAAAGCAGCTTTGGGAGGGCTTCTGCTCTTAGCCGATGATGGTTATTTTAGCACGTGTGCATGATCGTCATGCTTTGGCCGACAAGTAGCCTCGTGCCCACTATAGGGTAAGTCCCATTGGTCACTTAGGAATGAAAAATGGCCTCCAAGTTTGGAGGCCATTTGCTAAGCTGAGTACAGCTGGCAGAATCCCAAAAATCTAGAAAAGTAGGAAAAATCTAGATATTCGTGGGATCCTACAACATTACACATCAATATTCCGCGCAATCAACGCGTTCTTCTCGATGAAATCACGGCGTGGTTCTACGTTGTCGCCCATCAGGGTGGTGAATACATCGTCGGCGGCCATGGCGTCTTCGATTTTCACTTTCAGCAGGCGGCGCACGGTCGGGTCCATGGTGGTTTCCCACAGCTGGCCGGGGTTCATCTCGCCCAGACCCTTGTAGCGCTGGATGGAGAGGCCCTTGCGAGCTTCGGCCAGCAGCCAGTCCAGCGCGTCGGCAAACTCGGCTACCGGCTTTACGGTTTCGCCGCGTTTTACGCTGGCGCCTTCGCGCAGCAGGCCTTGCAGCATGTCACCGGTTTTCACCAGCACTTCGTAATCGGCGGTGTCCAGGAAGTCCTGGTCCAGCACGGTTACCTGCACGTTGCCGTGCAGTTTGCGGGTGATCTTGATCAGCCATTCGTCGTTCTTTTCGTCGCGCAGCACGGCAAGCTTGATCAGCTCTTCCGGCAGTACCGCGGCCAGGGCGGTGCTGGCGGCGTTGGCCTGGGCTTCGCTTTCCAGCGCGATGCGGCCAACCTTCAGCAGGGCGTGCAGCACCAGCGGGTCCACCACACGGCTTTCGCGGTCGATGGCGGCGCGGGCCTGCAGGTACTGGCGGGCGATTTCGGCCAGGGTGTCACCGGACAGGGCGGCTTCGCCTTCGGCCGGAATCAGTTCGGACTTGTCCAGCGCCAGTTGCAGCAGGTACTGGTTCAGTTCGAAGTCGTCCTTCAGGTAGCGTTCCTGCTTGCCGTGCTTGGCCTTGTACAGCGGCGGCTGGGCGATGTAGATGTGGCCGCGCTCCACCAGCTCGGGGGTCTGCCGGTAGAAGAAGGTGAGCAGCAGGGTACGGATGTGTGCGCCATCCACGTCGGCATCGGTCATGATGATGATGCGGTGGTAGCGCAGTTTGTCCGGGTTGTATTCGTCCTTGCCGATGCCGCAGCCCAGCGCGGTGATCAGGGTAGCCACTTCCTGGCTTTGCAGCATCTTGTCGAAGCGGGCGCGTTCCACGTTGAGGATCTTGCCCTTCAGCGGCAGGATGGCCTGGAACTTGCGGTCGCGGCCCTGTTTGGCGGAACCGCCGGCGGAGTCACCCTCGACCAGGTAGAGTTCGGACATGGCCGGGTCTTTTTCCTGGCAGTCCGCCAGTTTGCCGGGCAGGCCCAGGCCGTCCATCACGCCTTTGCGGCGGGTGATTTCGCGGGCCTTGCGCGCGGCTTCGCGGGCGCGGGCGGCTTCCACGATCTTGCCGGTGATGATCTTGGCTTCGTTGGGGTTTTCCAGCAGGAAGTTTTTCAGCGCCTCGTTCACCACTTCGTTCACTACCGGGCCGATTTCGCTGGATACCAGCTTGTCCTTGGTCTGGCTGCTGAACTTGGGGTCCGGCAGTTTTACCGACAGCACGCAGGTAAGGCCTTCGCGCATGTCGTCGCCGGTGGTGTCCACCTTGGCCTTTTTGGCGACTTCGCTTTCTTCGATGTAGGCGTTCAGGGTGCGGGTCATCACCTGGCGCAGTGCGGTGAGGTGGCTGCCGCCGTCACGCTGCGGGATGTTGTTGGTGAAGCACTGTACGTTCTCCTGGTAGGAGTCGTTCCACTGCATCGCCACTTCCACCGTCATGCCTTCTTTTTCGCCGATACCGTAGAACACCTTGGGGTGCAGCGGGTTCTTGTTGCGGTTCATGTAGCTGACAAAGCCGGCCACGCCGCCGGAGAAGGCGAAGTTTTCTTCCTTGCCGCTGCGCTCGTCGATCAGGGTGATCGCCACGCCGTCGTTCAGGAACGATAGTTCGCGGATGCGCTTGGCCAGGATGTCGAAGTGGTATTCCACCTTGCCGAAGGTTTCTTCGCTGGCGCGGAAGGTTACCTGGGTGCCGCGGTGGTTGGTGTGGCCGGTCATGGTGAGCGGGGCCACGGCTTCGCCACGGCGGAACTCCATTTCGTGCACCTGGCCGTTACGCCAGATCTTGAGCTTGAGCCAGTCGGACAGCGCGTTCACCACCGATACGCCCACGCCGTGCAGGCCGCCGGAGATCTTGTAGCTGTTGCTGTCGAACTTACCGCCGGCGTGCAGGATGGTCATGATGACCTCGGCTGCCGAGCGGCCTTCTTCCGGGTGGATGTCGGTAGGGATGCCACGGCCGTTGTCTTCCACCGAGATGGATTCGTCCGGGTGGATGATGACCTTGATGGTGTCGGCGTGGCCGGCCAGTGCTTCGTCAATGGCGTTGTCCAGCACTTCGAACACCATGTGGTGCAAGCCGGTGCCGTCCTGGGTATCGCCAATGTACATGCCGGGGCGCTTGCGTACTGCGTCCAGCCCTTTAAGGACCTTGATGCTGTCTGCGCCGTATTCCTGTTCGCTCATAAAACCACTCTTGTCTTGATTCGTCCGGGGCATGCTGCCCTACCGTCTGCGGCCAAGGTTGGCCGCAACAGTGCGCGCAAGGCTTGCCCTGCGCGCTTGCCCGCGCATCAGATGCGCATCGGCATCACGATGTACTTGAAGTTGCTGTTTTCCGGGATGGTTACCAGCGCGGAGCGGGTGCCGTCGCCAAACGCCAGCTGCAGGGTGTCGGCCGGCAGGTTGGTCAGCACGTCCAGCAGGTAGTTGATGTTGAAACCAATCTCCAGCTCGCCGCCCTGGAAGGCGATTTCCAGCTCTTCTTCGGCTTCTTCCTGCTCACTGTTGGTACACAGGATGGACATGGCACCCGGCTTGAGCACCAGGCGCACACCGCGGAATTTCTCGTTGGCGAGAATGGCGGCACGCTGCAGCGCCTGCAGGAAGGTAACGCGCTCGATCAGGAAGATCTTCTCGTTATCCAGCGGAATCACGCGGTTGTAGTCGGGGAACTTGCCGTCCACCACCTTGCTGATGATCACGGTGCTGCCAAAGCTGAAGCGCACCTGGTTGCTCAGCAGCTCGATGTTGATCTGCTCGTCGCTATCCTGCAGCAGCTTGTACAGCTCCAGGATGGTCTTGCGCGGCAGGATCACTTCGCTCTTGGCCAGGGTGGCTTCGATGTCGGCGCAGGCAAAGGCCAGGCGGTGGCCGTCGGTAGCCACCAGGCGCACCTGGTTGCCTTCGGTCTGCAGCAGCAGGCCGTTCAGGTAGTAGCGGATGTCCTGCACGGCCATGGCGTACTGCACCTGGGCAATCAGGCGCTTCAGGTCGCGCTGGCTCAGCTGGAAGCTGGCCTCGGCGGCGCTGCCCACGGTGAGCAGCGGGAAGTCGTCGGCCGGCAGGGTCTGCAGGTTGAAACGGCTCTTGCCGGCTTTCAGCGTCAGGCGGCCGGCGTCCTGCTGTTCCAGGGTAACGGTGGCGTTGCCCGGAATGGCGCGCAGGATGTCCTGCAGTTTCTTGGCCGAGGTAGTGAGGCGGAACGGCTCGCCTGCCATGTCTTCCGGGCTCGCGGTGGTGATCTGGATTTCCAGGTCGGTGGCGAGAAAGCTCACCGCATCGGCCTTTTTCTCGATCAGCACGTTGGACAGGATCGGCAGGGTATGGCGGCGCTCGACAATGCCGGTTACAGCCAGCAGGGGTTTGAGCAGCGCGTCGCGTTCGGCTTGCAGAATCAGCATGTGCAGACTCCCGGGGTTACGGTTCGTTTATCAGTATCAGTTACGCAGCATGGCCAGCAGCGTATCGTAATCGTGCGCTATGTCAGCGTCACTACCGCGCATCTCGGCAATGGTCTTGCAGGCGTGCAGTACGGTAGTGTGGTCGCGGCCGCCAAAGGCGTCGCCGATATTGGGCAGGCTCAGCGAGGTCAGCTCCTTGGCCAGCGCCATCGCCACCTGGCGCGGGCGGGCAATGTCGCGGCTGCGCTTCTTGCTGTGCATGTCCGACAGCTTGATCTTGTAGTACTCGGCCACGGTCTTCTGGATCGCCTCGATGGTGACCTGGCGGTTGCCGGCGGCCAGGATGTCCTTCAGCGCTTCCTTTACCAGCTCCATGGTGATGGGCTGGCTGGTAAAGCGGGCATAGGCCACCACGCGCTTCAGTGCGCCTTCCAGTTCGCGCACGTTTGAGCGCACGTTCTGGGCAATGAAGAACGCCACGTTGTGATCCAGCTTGGTGCTGTCGGCCTCGGCCTTCTTCATCAGAATCGCCACGCGCATTTCCAGCTCCGGCGGCTGGATTTCCACGGTCAGGCCCCAGCTGAAGCGCGAGATCAGGCGCTCTTCCATGCCTTCTATCTGCTTGGGGTAGCTGTCACAGGTCATGATCACCTGCTTGCCACCCTCGATCAGCGCATTGAAGGCGTAGAAGAATTCTTCCTGGGTGCGGTTCTTGCCGGCAAAAAACTGGATGTCGTCGATCAGCAGCAGGTCCAGCGAGTGGTAGTAGCGCTTGAACTCGTCAAACGCCTTGTGCTGGTAGGCGCGCATGATGTCGGCCACGTAGCGCTCGGCATGGATATAGCGGATGCGCGCCTGCGGGTTCTTGGCATACACATGGTTGCCGATGGCCTGGATCAAGTGGGTCTTACCCAGGCCCACTCCGCCGTAGACGAACAGCGGGTTGTAGGCGGCATCGCCCGGGTTCTCGGCAATCTGCAGCGCGGCGGCGCGCGCCAGCTGGTTGCCTTTACCGGTAACCAGGGTGTCGAAGGTGAACGCCGGGTTCAGGCGGGTGCTCTCGTGACCACCGCCAATGGCCTTCAGTGCCGTCTGCTTGGCCGAGGCCGCCACGGCGGGCGCGGCCGGCTTGTCGGCCGCCACTTCCACTGCCGCCACGTTGGCCGCAGGAGCAGCACCGGCCCGTGCGCTAGCCTTGGGCGGAGCCAGCGGCGCCGGCGTGGCGCCGGCGGGCGCGCCAATGCGCAGCTCTACCGGCAGCTCGCCCAGCATTTCAATGGCCAGTTCCTCGATACGCGCCAGGAAGCGGTCCTTGATGAACTGCAGGATGAAGCGGTTGGGCGCGTACAACACCACCGCCTCCTCGGCCACTTCGGCAGCCAGAGGGCGGATCCAGGTGTTGAATTGCTGCGAGGAGAGTTCTTCCTCAAGCCGCGTCAGGCACGCAGGCCAGAATTGATCCGGTTCGGTCATTAATGAGTCGTAAAAACAAAATCCCGCCGCAGACGGTATGCAGGTTGCGGCGGGAAGAGTTGCCAGCTACAGGCGGCAACGTTATTCGGGGTACTGCCGTGGGGGGCCGGCATGGTTCACCGCGCGGCTAGGGCCACGGTTACCAGCTCGGCAGCAGTGCGGAATCTGCAAGCCGCAATTCTAAGGGTTTTGGCCCAAGTTATCCACAGCGCTGCGCTATTTTTACGCACCAGCTGGCCGGGCAGCCAGCATCGGCTTGGCATAAATCAAACAACTGTTCCCGTCGACTTGCCACAGTCCGCAGCGGCCAAACCGCGCCGAGGTTGACAAAACCCGGTTTTATCTGTGTAATCACGCGTTTATTTCCGTTTCGAAACAGGAAAATCATCATGAAACGTACTTACCAGCCGTCCAATACCCGCCGCAAGCGCACCCACGGTTTCCTCGTTCGCTCCAAGACCCGCGGTGGTCGCGCCGTTCTGGCCGCCCGTCGTGCCAAGGGTCGCAAGCGTCTGGCTGTATAACGCTTGGATCACACCTTTCGCCGTGCGCACCGGCTTTTGAAAACGGATGAGTTCTCATCCGTTTTTCATTTGCGCAACGCACGCAGCAATACGCTGTTCCAGGTGTATGCCCGGCCCAACGGCCTGAGCCATGCCCGCCTGGGGCTGGTGGTCGGCAAAAAGACCGCCAAGCGCGCCAACCGCCGCAACTACATCAAGCGTACGGTTCGCGAGTGGTTCCGCCTGCATCGTCACGAACTGCCAGCAGTGGATTTCGTGGTGCGCTCCCGCCAGGCCTATCACCGCGACAATTATCCAGACGCCATGGCAGCGTTGGCCGCACTGTTTGCTAAACTAGCGCGATGTCGCGACTCCTGATTCTGCTGGTGCGGTTTTACCAGCTGGCCATCAGCCCGTGGCTTGCGCCACGCTGCCGCTATCAGCCCACCTGCTCCAGCTATGCCATCGAGGCGCTGCGGAAACACGGTGCGCTGAAAGGCGGCCTGCTTGCGACACGACGGATTTGCCGTTGCCACCCCTGGGGCGGCAGCGGTTATGACCCGGTTCCCTGACCTTTCCGGTAAGTGAGATGGACTCCAAACGACTGATCATCTTCATCGCGCTGTCCTTCGGCATCCTGCTGCTGTGGCAGAACTACTTCGCGCCGAAGCCCACCGCCAAACCCGCCGTACAACAACAAGCCAGCGCGGCCGCCGCCAGTAATGCCGACGTACCCGCCGCTGCCGCCACTGCCACTCCGGCAGCCGACAGCACCAAGCTGCCGCGTGGCCAGCGCGTAGTGGTGGATACCGACGTGCTGCACGCCGAGATCGACACCAATGGTGGCGACCTGCGCAGCCTGCTGCTGAAAAAGCACAATGCCGCGGAAGACGCCAGCAAGCCGTTCGAGCTGTTCACCGACAAGGCTGGCCGCATGTACGTGGCCCAGACCGGCCTGATTGCCGCCGGCAACCCGGCTCTGCCCACCCACAAGACTGTCTTCAGCGCTGAAAAAGCCAGCTACACCCTGCAGGGCGACCAGCTGGAAGTGAAGCTGACCGCACCGGACGCTAACGGCGTGAAGGTAAGCAAGGTCTACATCTTCAAGAAGGGCAGCTACCTGATCGACGTGCGCTACGACATTGCCAACGGCTCTGCCGCACCGCTCGCCACCACTGCCTACTACCGCCTGCTGCGTGACGGCAAGGCACCGGAAGGCGAGGGCCGCTTTGCCCACACCTTTACCGGCCCGGCGGTATACACCGCCGAGAACGCGTTCCAGAAAGTGGATTTTGCCGACCTGGACAAAGGCAAGGCTGAATACACCAAGAACGCAGCCGATGGCTGGGTGGGCATGGTGCAGCACTACTTCATGAGCGCCTGGGTGCTGAAGCCGTATGAAGGCCAGGCCGTATGTGCCAATGCTCAGGCATGTACCTTCCAGCTGGAGCCGTCCAACGGCAACTACTCCGCCGCGGTGATGGTGAATCACGCGCCGGTAGCCGCCGGCAAGACCGCCTCCTTCACCGTGCCGCTGTACGCCGGCCCGGAGGAGTACAACACCATCACCAAGGTTGCTGATGGCATGGCCTACGCCAAGGACTTCGGCAAGGTGCACATCTTCGCCTCGCCGCTGTTCTGGCTGCTGACCAAACTGCACGCCATGGTGCAGAACTGGGGCTGGGCGATCGTGCTGCTGACCCTGCTGGTGAAGGCTGCCTTCTACCCGCTGACTGCCGCTTCCTACCGCTCCATGGCCAAGATGAAAGCCCTGGCGCCGCGTCTGGAAACGCTGAAGCAACAGCATGGCGACGACCGCATGAAGTTCCAGCAGGCGGTAATGGAGATGTACAAGACCGAGAAGGTGAATCCGCTGGGCGGCTGCCTGCCGATGCTGATCCAGATTCCGGTGTTCATCGGCCTGTACTGGGCGCTGCTGGCCTCCGTCGAGCTGCGTCAGGCTCCGTGGCTGTACATCGTCGACCTGGCTCGCCCGGACCCGTACTACATCCTGCCGGTACTGATGGCAGTGAGCATGTTCGCGCAGACCTTCCTCAACCCGCCGCCGGCCGACCCGATGCAGGCGAAGATGATGAAGATCATGCCGGTAGCGTTCTCGGTAATGTTCTTCTTCTTCCCGGCCGGCCTGGTGCTGTACTGGGTAGTGAACAACCTGCTGTCCATCAGCCAGCAGTACTACGTGAACAAGCAGATCGAAAACGCCCGCAAGGCGGCACTGCAGTCCTAAGCTGCGGCCAACCTTGCAAGGGATAGAATCCAAGCCCGGCCACATGGCCGGGCTTTTTGATGTATCAACAAAAGACCATCCTGCAAGCGCATCGCGTGTGTTTGCATGATGGCCTTACGCAGAAAGACAGCATGAATCTCGCCTACACCCCCAGCACCATCTGCGCCGTTGCTACCGCCCCCGGTCGTGGCGGCGTGGGCGTAGTACGCATCTCCGGCCAGCAACTGCTGCCGTTCGCCCAGGCCATCAGCGGCGGCAAGACACCCAAGCCGCGCTACGCCACCTACACCGACTTCTACGCCGCTGACGGCAGCGCCATCGACAACGGCCTGCTGCTGTACTTCCCCGGCCCCAACAGCTTTACCGGCGAGGACGTCATCGAGCTGCAGGGCCACGGCGGGCCGGTGGTGCTGAAGATGCTGATCAGCCGCTGCCTGGAGCTGGGCGCGCGGCTCGCGGAACCCGGCGAATTCACCAAGCGCGCGTTCCTCAACGACAAGCTGGATCTGGCGCAGGCAGAAAGCGTGGCCGACCTGATCGACGCCGCCAGCGAAAGCGCCGCCAAGAGCGCGCTGAAATCGCTGAAAGGCGCGTTCTCGCACGAGATCCACATACTGGTGGACGAGCTGATCAACCTGCGCATGCTGGTGGAAGCCACGCTGGACTTCCCCGAGGAAGACATCGACTTCCTGCAGAAAGCCGACGCGGTAGGCCGGCTGCGGAATCTGCGCGCCCAGCTGCAGACGGTGCAGCGCACCGCCCGCCAGGGCGCGCTGCTGCGCGAAGGCATGCACGTGGTGCTGGTGGGACAGCCCAACGTCGGCAAATCCAGCCTGATGAACGCGCTGGCCGGCGACGACATCGCCATCGTCACCGACATCGCCGGCACCACCCGTGACACCGTGCGCGAGGAGATCGTGATCGACGGCGTGCCGGTACACATCATCGACACCGCCGGCCTGCGCGACACCGACGACGTGGTGGAGCGCATCGGCATCGAGCGCACCTGGCAGGCGGTGGAACGCGCCGACCTGGCGCTGGTGCTGATCGACAGCCGCGAAGGTATCGTCGCCGACACCCAGGCTATCCTCGGCAAACTGCCGGCGAACCTGCCGCGCGTGCACGTGTTCAACAAGGTGGACCTGGCCGGTGGCGAGGTTGGCCGCAGCGAGGAAGACGGCCACCCGGTAGTGCGCCTGTCCGCCCGCACCCATGCCGGCGTGGACGACCTGCGCGCGCTGCTGCTGGAGATGATCGGCTACCAGGGCGAGGACGCCGGCGTGTTCCTGGCGCGCGAACGCCACCTGGACGCCATCGCCCGCGCCGCCGACCACCTGGCACTGGCCGAGCAGGACTGGCAAATGGTGGAAATCTTCGCCGAGGAGCTGCGCATGGCGCAGAACGCGCTGTCGGAAATCACCGGCCGCTTCACCCCCGACGACCTGCTGGGCGTGATCTTTTCGCGCTTCTGCATCGGCAAATAAGCCATGACCATCCTGGTAACCGGCGGCGCCGGATTCATCGGCGGCAACTTCGTACTGGACTGGCTGGGCGGCTGCGACGAACCGGTGGTCAACCTCGACAAGCTGACCTACGCCGGCAACCTGCTCACCCTGCAGTCGCTGGCTGGTGATGCGCGCCACCAGTTTGTGCGCGGCGACATTGCCGACAGCGCGCTGCTACACCAGCTGCTGCAGCAATACCGCCCGCGCGCGGTGCTGAATTTTGCCGCCGAAAGCCATGTAGACCGCAGCATTCACGGCCCGGATGCGTTCATCGCCACCAATATCGTCGGCAGCTTCCGGCTGCTGGAGGCGGTGCGCGACTACTGGCAGCAGCTGCCGGCAGCCGAGCAAGCGGCGTTCCGCCTGCTGCAGGTGTCCACCGACGAGGTGTACGGCTCGCTGGCGCCGGGGGATGCCGGCTTCAGCGAACAGCATCGCTACCAGCCCAACAGCCCCTACGCCGCCAGCAAGGCGGCAGCGGACCACCTGGTGCGCGCCTGGCATCACACCTACGGCCTGCCGGTGCTCACCACCCACTGCAGCAACAACTACGGCCCGTACCAGTTCCCGGAAAAACTCATCCCGCTGGTGCTGCACAATGCACTGGCCGGCCAGCCGCTGCCGATCTATGGCGATGGCCAGCAGGTGCGCGACTGGCTGTACGTAGCCGACCACTGCGCCGCGCTGCGCACGGTGCTGGCGCACGGCCAGCCGGGCGAGCACTACAACATCGGCGGCAATGCCGAGCTGAGCAATCTGCAGCTGGTGCATACGCTGTGCGCGCTGCTGGACGAGCTGCGCCCCGGTGCTGCCCCCTACGCCACGCTGATTCGCCACGTGGCGGATCGCCCCGGCCACGACCGCCGCTACGCCATAGACGCCGGCAAGCTGCAGCGTGAGCTGGGCTGGCAGCCGGCGGAAAGCTTCGCCAGCGGCATCCGCAAGACCGTGCAGTGGTACCTCGATAACGCCGAATGGGTGCACAGCGTCAGCAGCCGCAGCTATCGCAGCTGGACACAGCGCCAGTATGGAGCCAGCTGATGCGCGCCCCTGCCCTGCGGCCAACCTTGCCAAGGTCACAGCCATGAACCAGCCACGCAAAGGCATCATCCTCGCCGGCGGCTCCGGCACCCGGCTGTACCCGGCCACGCTGGCGGTGAGCAAGCAGCTGCTGCCGATCTACGACAAGCCGCTGATCTACTACCCGCTGTGCACGCTGCTGCAGGCCGGCATCCGCGACATGCTGATCATCTCCACCCCGCAGGACACGCCGCGCTTTGCCCAGCTGCTGGGCGACGGCAGCCAGTGGGGCATCAGCCTGCAGTACGCGGTGCAACCCAGCCCGGACGGCATCGCCCAGGCGCTGCTGCTGGCCGAGCCCTTCCTGGCCGGCGCACCGGCGGCGCTGATCCTCGGCGACAACATTTTCTACGGCGACCACCTGCCCGCCGTGCTGCAGGCTGCCAGCCAGCAGCGCGACGGCGCCACGGTGTTCGCCTACCACGTGCACGACCCGGAGCGTTACGGCGTGGTGAGCTTCGACGCCGCCGGCAAGGCGCTGTCTATCGCCGAAAAACCGGCACAGCCAGCCTCGCGCTACGCGGTGACCGGGCTGTACTTCTACGACAGCCAGGCGGTGGACATCGCCCGCGGCATCGCGCCATCGGCGCGCGGCGAGCTGGAAATCACCGACGTGAACAACGCCTACCTGCAACAGGGCCGGCTGGCGGTGGAAACCCTGGGCCGCGGCTACGCCTGGCTGGATACCGGCACCCACGACGCCATGCTGGAAGCCAGCCAGTTCATCGCCACCCTGGAAAAACGCCAGGGCCTGAAAGTGGCCTGCCCGGAGGAAATCGCCTATCGCGCCGGCTGGATAGACGCCGCACAGGTCGCCACGTTGGCTGCAGCGCTGCAACACAACGAGTACGGCCGCTACCTGCTGGGCCTGCTGCAACACCGGGTGTTCTGAGCATGCGTGTAATCGATACCGCCATCGCCGACGTCAAGCTGATTGAGCCGGTAGTACACGGCGATGCGCGCGGTTTCTTCTTCGAAAGCTTCAACCAGCGCCAATTCGACGCCGCCATCGGCCGGCAGGTAAGGTTCGTGCAGGACAACCACAGCCGCTCGGCGCGCGGCGTGCTGCGCGGCCTGCACTACCAGCTGCAGCAGCCGCAAGGCAAGCTGGTGCGCGTGCTGCAGGGGGCGATTTTCGACGTGGCAGTGGATCTGCGCCGCGGCTCGCCCAGTTTCGGCCTGTGGCTGGGGCACGAGCTATCCGCCGACAACCGGCTACAACTATGGCTGCCGGAAGGCTTCGCCCACGGCTTTCTGGTGCTGGGCGAGTACGCCGAGGTGCTGTACAAGACCACCGACTACTACGCCCCAGAACATGAACGCTGCATCCGCTGGGACGACCCGGAGCTGGCCATCGGCTGGCCGCTTGCGGCCGCACCGACACTCTCCGCCCGCGATGCACAGGGCACCGCGCTGCGCGCTGCCGAGCTGTTTGGTTCGTAGCCCGGATAAGCCAACGGCGCATCCGGGGTTGCGACCAACTTCCCGGATGCGCTGCGCTTATCCGGGCTACGGCGCTTACTCCGACGGTTTCAGATCGATACCCTCCAGCTCCTGCTGTACCGTATCCGGCCGGCACATCACCGTGGCGGCCTGCTTGCCGTTGATCAGCACATTCACGCCGGCCTCGATATCGTGTTCTTCGCTCAGGCGATCCACACCCCAGAACACCGAATACACCGTCTTGCCATTGGGAATATCCACCGCGTAGGACATGTAGCGCCCCACTCCCTGCCACTGGCTGGTGGATGCCTGGCTGCGCGGCACGTTCAGCGCCAGCTCCGGCATTGCCCCCGGCTTGCCAAAACTGTAGCCGATGGTCTTGCCGGCATCGCACACCTCCACCTGCTTGCCCTTAGTAGTCTGGCAGGCAAACACCGTCTTGCTGGCACCCGGACATTTCGCCTGCGCACCGGCGGCCAGCAACCCCATCATCACTACCATCATCCATTGCTTCATGTATTGCTCCCTGATTTGCACGGTACCCATAGCTTGCGGGCAAGCCACCATGCCGGCAAGCATCACACAGCGGCGGCTTGCGCGAGCGCAAACCAGACGGGCGCGCCGCTTCGCGCTTGAAAGCCGAGCCGCCAGAACCCATCTGCCAGTCATTGCCTATGGGAGATCGCCATGACCACCACCGCCCTGCACCTGGTTTGCCCACACTGTGCCACCACCAACCGCGTACCGGCCAGCCGCCTTGCCGACAGCCCCAACTGTGGCCAGTGTCACCAACCGCTGCTCACTGGCAAGCCGCTGGAGCTGACGGTGGACAACGCCGAACAGCACATCTCGCGCAACGACATCCCGGTGGTGGTGGATTTCTGGGCGCCCTGGTGCGGCCCGTGCCAGATGATGACCCCAGCCTTCTCCCAGGCCGCCGCCGCTATGCCCACAGTGCGCTTCACCAAGATCAACACCCAGACCGAAACCACCCTCGGCCAGCGTTTCAACATCCGCAGCATCCCCACGCTGATCCTGTTCGTGGGCGGCCGCGAAATCCAGCGCCAGGCCGGCGCCATGGACACCGTCAGCATCCAGCGCTGGATTGTCGCCGGCTTGGAGAAGACGAGGCAGTAAACACCAAAACCTTGGACATGAACACGCGTAGCCCGGATAAGCCCTAGGCGCATCCGGGGATATGACAAGACGCGCACCAGCCAAACCATCAATGCACAGTGGTATTGGCCGGTGTAGCTACACCCCTCGTCCCCGGATGCGCCTGCGGCTTATCCGGGCTACACGCTGCATTTGCAGGCCAACTCCATAACTGAGGGATATGAAAAAGGGCAAGCCGTAAGGCTTGCCCTTGTTGCTGCACGCTGCGGCCAACGTTGGCCGCAAGCTGTGTGCGATTACTTCTTGCGCTGCGGCGGCAGGTCGGTGCAGCTGCCGTGTGCCACTTCGGCGGCCATGCCGATGCTTTCGCCCAGAGTGGGGTGAGCATGGATGGTCTTGCCGATGTCGGTGGCGTCGCAGCCCATTTCCACTGCCAGGCAGATTTCGCCCAGCATGTCGCCGGCGTGGGTGCCGACGATGGCGCCGCCGATGACCTGATGCGTTTCCGCATCGAAAATCAGCTTGGTGAAGCCTTCGTCACGACCGTTGGCGATGGCGCGGCCGGAGGCGGCCCACGGGAACACCGATTTCTCGATCTTGATGCCGTCGCGCTTGGCCTGCTCTTCGGTCACGCCAACCCATGCCACTTCCGGGTCGGTGTAGGCCACGCCCGGAATCACGCGGGCGTCGAAGTAGGATTTGCCGCCGGCGCAGTTTTCCGCCGCAACGTGCGCCTCGTGCACCGCCTTGTGGGCCAGCATCGGCTGGCCGACGATGTCGCCGATAGCGTAGATGTGCGGCACGTTGGTGCGCTGCTGCTTGTCCACTTCGATGAAGCCGCGATCGGTTACCGCCACACCGGCGTTTTCAGCGCCGATCAGCTTGCCGTTCGGCGCGCGGCCGGCTGCTACCAGTACCAGGTCGTAGCGCTGCGGCTCGGCTGGGGCCTTGGCGCCTTCAAACGTGACGTAGATGCCGTCTTCACGAGCTTCCACTGCCACGGTCTTGGTGCTGGTCATGATGTTGTCGAAGCGGTGGGCGTTCATCTTTTCCCACACCTTCACCAGGTCGCGGTCGGCGCCCTGCATCAGGCCATCCATCATCTCCACCACGTCCAGGCGCGCGCCCAGGGTGGAGTACACGGTGCCCATTTCCAGACCAATGATGCCGCCGCCGATGATCAGCATTTTCTTCGGCACGGCCTTGAGTTCCAGCGCGCCGGTGGAATCCACGATGCGCGGGTCCTGCGGGATGAACGGCAGGTTCACCACGCGGCTGCCGGCGGCGATGATGGCGTTGTTGAACTTCACCACCTGCTTGGCGCCGGTCTTGGCTTGCCCGGCGCCTTCGGTGGTTTCCACCTGCAGGTGATGCGGGTCGAGGAAGCTACCCACGCCACGCACCACTTGTACCTTGCGTGCCTTGGCCATGCCGGCCAGACCACCGGTGAGCTTGCCGATTACCTTTTCCTTGTAGCCGCGCAGCATGTCGATGTCGATTTCCGGCTCGGCGTACTTGATGCCGTTGGCCGCAAGGTGTTTCACCTCGTCGATTACTGCCGCGTTGTGCAGCAGCGCCTTGGACGGGATGCAACCCACGTTCAGGCACACGCCGCCCAGGGTGGCGTAGCGTTCCACCAGCACTACTTTCAGGCCGAGGTCAGCGGCGCGGAAGGCGGCGGAGTAGCCGCCGGGGCCGGCGCCCAGTACCAGCACGTCGCATTCGATGTCAGCGCCGCCGCTATGGCTGGCGGCCTGTGGGGCAGCTACCGGCGCGGCTGCCGGCGCAGCAGCTTGCGGCGCAGCGGCCGGAGCTGCAGCTGTAGGTGCCGGGGCAGCCGCGGCTGCGCCGGCGGCTTCGATGACCACGATCACGTCGCCTTCCGACACCTTGCCACCCACGGCGGTGCGTACTTCCTTCACCACGCCGGCGGCTTCCGCCGGTACTTCCATGGTGGCCTTGTCGGTTTCCAGGGTGATGAGGCTGTCGTCCTTGGCCACACTGTCGCCCGGCTTCACGAACACTTCGATCACGTCCACGTTGCTGTGGCCGCCGATGTCCGGCACTTTCAGTTCAATCAGATTGCTCATGGCTATTCATCCGTAGGGCGGAAGCCCGCAGGGGCGTTCCGCCGATATTCAGCTAGCTCGCAAACAGCGGGCGGAAGCCCCGGCAAGCCGGAGTTTCCGCCCTGCGCGTGATTACAGAATCAGGCGACGCACGTCGGACAGCAGCTTGCCCAGGTACACGGTGAAGCGGGCAGCGGCAGCGCCGTCGATCACGCGGTGGTCGAAGGACAGGCTCAGCGGGCACATCAGGCGCGGCGCGAATTCCTTGCCGTTCCATACCGGCTTGATCTGCGACTTGCACACGCCGAGGATGGCCACTTCCGGCGCATTCACAATCGGAGTGAAGCTGGTGCCGCCAATGCCGCCCAGGCTGGAGATGGTGAAGGTGGCGCCCTGCATGTCGGTAGGCTTGAGCTTGCCGTCACGCGCCAGCGCGGACAGGTCGGTCAGCTCCTTGGCGATCTCGCGCAGGCCTTTCTGGTCCACGTTCTTGATCACCGGTACCACCAGGCCGTTCGGCGTATCGGCGGCAAAGCCGATGTGGTAGTACTGCTTGAGCACCAGGTTGTCGCCATCCAGCGAGCTGTTGAACGCAGGGAAGGCTTTCAGCGCCTCGGCGGCGGCCTTGATGATGAAGGCCAGCGGGCTGATCTTCAGGCCGGATTTTTCCCACTCCTTGCCGATCTGCTTGCGGAAGTCTTCCAGCTCGGTGATGTCGCACTCGTCGTTGAAGGTTACGTGCGGGATCATCACCCAGTTGCGGCTGAGGTTGGCACCGGAAATCTTCTGGATGCGCGACAGCGGCTTGGTTTCGATCGGGCCGAACTTGGCGAAGTCCACCTTCGGCCACGGCAGCAGATCGAGGCCCACGCCGGAACCGGCCGAGGCGGCAGCCGGGGCCAGCGCCGCCGGGTTCTGCATCACGGCCTTCACGAAGCCCTTCACGTCGGCATCGACGATACGGCCCTTGCGGCCGGAGCCTTTCACCTTGGACAGGTCAACGCCCAGCTCACGCGCCAGCTTGCGTACCGACGGGCCGGCATGCGACTTGGCAAAACCGGCTTCGTTGAAGGCGGCGGCCACGGCAGCAGCTACCGGGGCCACTACCGGCGCAGCCGGAGCGGCAGCAGGTGCAGCAGCAACCGGTGCGGCTACCGGTGCAGGTGCGGCGGCAGCCGGAGCAGCAGCGGCGCCCGCGCCTTCCACCACCACGATCAGATCGCCTTCGCTGATCTTGTCGCCTACCTTCACTTTGACTTCCACCACGCGGCCAGCGGCAGTGGCCGGCACTTCCATAGTGGCCTTGTCGGTTTCCAGGGTGATCAGGCTGTCGTCCAGCTTGATCTCGTCACCCACTTTTACCGCCACTTCGATTACGTCCACACCGCTGTGGCCGCCGATATCCGGCACGCGGATCTCGCTACGGCCAACGTTGGCCGCAGCTGCCGGGGCAGCCGGGGCCGGAGCGCTGGCTACTGCAGCCGGGGCGGCGGCAGGCGCGGCGGCCGGAGCCGGAGCAGGAGCCGCAGCAGCCGGGGCCGGTGCAGCGGCGCTCGCGCCCACTTCGATGATGGCGATCACGTCGCCTTCGGAAATCTTGCCACCCAGTACCGCACGCACTTCCTTCACCACGCCGGCGGCTTCCGCCGGTACTTCCATGGTGGCCTTGTCGGTTTCCAGGGTGATCAGGGAGTCATCCACCGCCACGCTCTGGCCGGGCTGGATGAACACTTCGATGATGTCTACGTTGCTGTGACCGCCGATGTCGGGCACTTTCAGTTCGATCAGATTGCTCATGGTTTTATCCACATCCACGTAGGGCGGACACCCGCAGGGGCATGCCGCCAAATGTCTTGGCTGTCAGGCGGAACGCCCCGGCTGCTGCCGGGGCTTCCGCCCTACCGTTACACCTTCCAGCTCGGCAGCTTGTTCAGGTCGATGCCGTACTTGGCGATGGCTTCGGCTACCTTGGTGGCCTCTACCTTGCCTTCGCGCGCCAGGGCGGACAGTGCCGCCACGGCCACGTAGTAACGGTTCACTTCGAAGAACTCGCGCAGCTTGGCGCGGCTGTCGGAGCGACCGAAGCCGTCGGTGCCCAGCACCACGTAACGGCCCGGCACGTATTCGCGGATCTGGTCAGCGTAGTTGCGGATGTAGTCGGTAGCAGCAATCACCGGGCCGCTGTGGCCGGCCAGTTGCTGCTCGACGAAGGACTGGCGCTGTTCACCTACCGGGTTCAGCAGGTTGTGGCGGGCGGCTTCCATGCCGTCACGACGCAGCTGGTTGAAGGAGGTAACGCTCCAGATGTCGGAAGCGATGCCGAAGTCGTTGCGCAGCAGGTCGGCAGCGGCAATCACTTCGCGCAGGATGGTGCCGGAGCCCATCAGCTGCACTTTCACCGCGGCGTCGCCGCCATCCTTCAGCAGGTACATGCCCTTGAGAATGCCCTCTTCGGCGCCTTGCGGCATGGCCGGGTGGGTGTAGTTCTCGTTCATCAGGGTGATGTAGTAGAACACGTCTTCCTGCTCGACATACATGCGACGCAGACCGTCCTGCAGGATCACCGCCAGCTCGTAGGCGTAGGTCGGGTCGTAGCTGATGCAGTTCGGGATCAGGCCGGCCTGGATGTGGCTGTGACCGTCTTCGTGCTGCAGGCCTTCACCGTTCAGGGTGGTGCGGCCAGCGGTGCCGCCCAGCATGAAGCCACGGGCGCGCATGTCGCCTGCTGCCCAGGCCAGATCGCCGATACGCTGGAAACCGAACATTGAGTAGTAGATGTAGAACGGAATCATCGGGATGCCGTGGTTGGCGTAGCTGGTAGCTGCCGCAATCCACGAAGACATCGCGCCCGGCTCGTTGATGCCTTCCTGCAGCATCTGGCCGTCCTTGGATTCCTTGTAGAACATCAGCTGGTCGGCATCCTGCGGTACGTAGTTCTGACCCTGGGTGGACCAGATGCCGTACTGGCGGAACATGCCTTCCATACCGAAGGTGCGGGATTCGTCCGGCACGATCGGCACGATCTGCTTACCGATGTTCTTGTCTTTCAGCAGGATGCCCAGCTGACGGACAAAGGCCATGGTGGTGGAGTATTCGCGCTCGCCGGAATCACCCAGCTGGCTGTCGAACACGTGCAGGCCCGGCACCGCCAGCGGCGCCTTCACCGGCTTGCGGGCCGGCAGGTAGCCACCCAGCGCGGCACGGCGTTCGCGCATGTACTTCATTTCCGGGCTATCTTCCGCCGGCTTGTAGTACGGTACTTTTTCCAGATCTTCATCGGAGATCGGGATAGCAAAGCGGTCGCGGAACTTGCGCAGGTTTTCCAGCGCCATCTTCTTGGCCTGGTGGGCCACGTTCTGCGCCTCGCCGGAAGAGCCCATACCGTAACCCTTGATGGTCTTGGCCAGGATCACGGTCGGACGGCCGTTGGCGTTGTGGGTAGCCTGGTGGTAGGCGGCGTATACCTTGTGCGGATCATGGCCACCACGGTTCAGCGCCCAGATCTCGTCGTCGGACATGTTGGCCACCATCTCGCGCAGCTCCGGGTACTTGCCGAAGAAGTGCTCGCGTACGTAGGCGCCGTCCTTGGATTTGAAAGTCTGGTAGTCGCCATCCACGCACTCGTCCATGCGCTTCTTCAGCAGGCCCTTGGTGTCCATGGCCAGCAGCGGGTCCCAGCGGCTGCCCCACACTACCTTGATCACGTTCCAGCCAGAACCGCGGAAGTCGCCTTCCAGTTCCTGGATTATCTTGCCGTTGCCGCGTACCGGGCCGTCCAGACGCTGCAGGTTGCAGTTGATCACGAACACCAGGTTATCCAGGCCTTCGCGCGCGGCCAGGGCGATGGCGCCCAGGGATTCCGGCTCGTCCATCTCGCCGTCGCCGCAGAAGCACCACACCTTGCGACCCGGAGTCTTGGCCAGGCCACGGCTTTCCAGGTACTTCAGGAAGCGCGCCTGGTAGATGGCCATCAACGGGCCCAGGCCCATGGATACAGTGGGGAACTGCCAGAAGTCCGGCATCAGCCACGGGTGCGGGTAGGAGGACAGGCCACCGCCGTCCACTTCCTGGCGGAAGCTGTCCATCTGCTGTTCGCTGATGCGGCCTTCCAGGAAGGCGCGGGAGTAGACGCCCGGGGCAATGTGGCCCTGGAAGTACACCAGATCGCCTTCCTGCTCGTCGTTGTGGGCGCGCCAGAAATGGTTGAAGCCTACGTCGTACAGGGTGGCGGAAGACTGGAACGACGCGATGTGGCCGCCCAGTTCGAGATCTTTCTTGCCGGCACGCAGCACCATGGCCATGGCGTTCCAGCGGTTGATCGAGCGGATGCGGTGCTCCAGCTCGTGGTTACCCGGCGATTTCTGTTCTTTCACCACCGGGATGGTGTTCTGGTAAGCGGTGGTGGCTTCGAACGGCAGGTGAGCACCGCGACGGCGGGTGCGCTCTACCATTTTCTCCAGCAGGTAATGGGCGCGCTCGGCACCGTCATTGTCCAGTACCGACTCGACTGCCTCGGTCCATTCCTGGGTTTCAATCGGATCGATATCGTCAGGGTAGATTGCTGCCATCTCACATCCTCACTGTTATTTTCCATGCCGGCCCACAATGGGGGGCGGGCTGGCATACATTGGGCCCTATCTTGGGCCACACGACTGCAAACGATTATAATCGAACAAATCCGCAAATAAAATTTGCGAAAATGAAAACATTCTTACACGCGGCAGAGTGTATAGCCTGCCTGTTTCGCGAAGGAATAGGCTATTAGGGTTTTCACTCGAAAACGGCTTTAAATTCATGGATATTGCAGCGCATCATGTTGTTTTTTTGCGATATGCCAAGGACTGGCAACGGCCTGAGCATGCCAGCAGAATCCGGCGGCAAGCGCTGGCTGCAGGGGTTTGCGCTGTAGTGGCGGCACTACGCGGCCAACCTCAGGGCTTGTCGTCGCGCTGACCAGGTTTCAGCTTAGTGCCGATTTCACGCAATCGGGCTTCGATAGACGAGCGCAGGTAGAAGTCATCGCCGCTCGCCTGGGTGGCAAGTTGATACTGCAGACGCGCGGATTCGAACTTTTGTTCGAAAAAGAACGCATTACCCAGCGCGGCATGATATCGAAGCGCGTCTGCCTCGCCGTAACTGCGCGCGGCCAGGCGCCACAGCTGCGGGCTGTCCTGGTAGCGCGCCAGTGCGGCATCGATGGCCTGCCGTGCCTCGGCCTGGCGATTGGCCTGCAGCAGGGTGTCGATCAGCGCCAGGCGCAGCGCGCGCCGTGCCGGATAGACATCCAACCCCTGGCGCAGCGTGGTCACCGCTTGCGCCTGCTGCCCGCCGGCACGCTGCAGCTCGGCCTCCAGCAACAGCAGCGACGGGTGTGCCGGCAGCGCGGCCTTGACCTGGGGCCATAGCGCCTGGGCTTCCTTCAGGTTGCCGTGGGCCAGCTGGGCGCGCAGCAGGCCATACAGCATGGCGCCACGATTCAGGTAGCGCCTGCTGTTCAGTGCGCTGCTGTAGAACGGCAATACCTGTTCCGCCGGCATGGCGGCCACCCGCATCTTTTCGCGCATCAGCAGGTAGTCGGTGCTGTCCAGCCGCATGCGCGCCGGGTAGGACTGGGCCCGCGACTGGCTTTCGCCAAGCCGTTCCACGGTAAGCGGGTGAGTCTGCAGGAAGCCGAAGGCATTGTTGTCGTTGTGACGGTGTACCTGCTGCAGACGCTCGAAAAACGCCGGCATGGTACGCGGGTCGTAGCCGGCACCGGCCAGGTACTGCATGCCCATGCGGTCAGCTTCGCGCTCGAAATCGCGGCTGTAGGCCAGCTGCTGACTCATGCCCAGCCCCATGCCGGCATTCATTGCCCCTATGGCGACATCACTGTTGTTGCTGCGCGCTCCGGCCACGATGCCGGCCAGGATCGCCGCCCACACCCACAGCTGGTTCTGGCTGCTGCTCTGGTACATGCGCGCCAGGTGGCGCTGGGTGACGTGAGCGATTTCATGCGCCAGCACCGATGCCAGCTCGCCTTCGTTCTGGGTGGCGGTTACCAGGCCGCTGTGCACGCCGATCACCCCGCCAGGCAGGGCGAAGGCGTTGATGCTGGCATCGCGCACGGCAAAGAAGCTGACTGGTGTCTGTGGCGCCTGTGCCGCCGCGGCCAGGGCGGCGCCGAGGTCGGCAAGGTAGTCGTTCACCTCGGCATCGTCGATGACATCGCCGTCATCCTGCAGCGAGCGCAGGATATCGCGGCCGATGCGGTTCTCCTCCGCCAGCGGCACCGCGGATTCCGCCACGGTGCCAAGATTGGGCAGGTTGTCGCTGGCGAGCGGCGCGCTGGCCGGCCAGGCCAGCAGCAGCGCTGCCAGCAGGGCAGTGAGTCGGGGAGCGGATGTCATGCCGGGTATGATAGCCAGATGTGCGACAAGTTCGTTAGCCGGTTTGCAAGCGGACAGTATCAAATATGGAAATCCGGCGCCGGCGTCAGCGCCTGCCAGCCAGCATAGGTAGACAGATGCACGCGGCCGGTAAAGCGCTCGGCCAGCCCGGCGCCCAGCATCACGTCCCACACCGGCCCCTTCACCTCGGCCAGCTGCAGGCGTATGCCGCGTTCGGCCAAAGTTTCGTCCAGCCGCTGCAGCATGGCCAGCGCGGTGACATCCACGCGGTTCACCGCGCTCATCACCAGCAGCAGGGTATGCACCTGCCGCTCCGCGGCCAACCTAGCCAGCAGGGCGTCGCGCACATGGCGGGCATTGCCGAAATACAGGCTTTCGTCGATGCGCAGTATCAATACCCCTGGCAGGGTCTGGCACTGCGGGTAGCGCTGCACATTGCGAAAATGGCTGCCGCCCGGCAGCAGGCCCAGCTCGGCCATGTGCGGGCGGCTGCTTTTCATCAGCCACGCCGCCAGCGAGATCACCACCCCGGCGATGATGCCGCTGTCCACCCCCAGCCACAGCACCAGCAGGAAGGTCACGGCAAAGGCAATGGCATCGCTGCGATCCGCCCGCCAGGCCTGCAACAGGGGCTGCAGTCGCACCTGCGGCGCCACGGCAGCCATGATGGTGGCGGCCAGCACGCTGAGCGGCAGACTGGCCAGCAGGCCGCTGCCCCAGGCCAGCAGCGCCGCGATCATTGCCATGGTGATCAGCGAGGCCAGCTGCGTGTTGGCGCCGGCTTCGGCATTCACTATCGAACGGGTAAGGCCGCCGGTAACCGGAAAGCCGCCGCACAGGCCGGCACCAAGGTTGCAGGCCCCCAGCGCCAGCAGTTCCCGATCTGGGTCCACCGTCTCGCGGCGCGGAATTGCCAGCAGCTGTGCCACCGACAGGCTCTGCACATAGTTGATCAGGGCAATGAAGAACGCCGGCAACACCAGCGCCGCCAGACCACTGGCCGGCAGCGCCGGCAGGCTGATCGCGGGCAAGCCGGCGGGGATGCGGCCAACCTGCGGCAGCTGCCCCTGCCAGCCCAGCCAGGCTACCAGCAGCATGCTGCCCGCCAGCACCAGCATGGGCAGGCCACGCGACAGTATCGCCAGCAGCAAGCCGTGCAGCCGCCAGGCATGCAGTAACCGCGGCAAGCCGCTGCGCGCCCACCACAGCAGCAGCAGCGCCGGCAGGCCAAGCAACAGCGCGGGCTGCGAATAGTTGCCCGCGTGCAGCCACAAGTTATCCACAATGGCGGGCAGACTGGCACCGGTTGCACGGAAGCCGGCCAGCGGCCCCAGCTGGCTCAGCACGATCAGCAAGGCCGAGGCGGCAGTGAAGCCGGCCAGTACCGGCTCGGACAGCACATCGGCGAGAAAGCCCAGCCGCAACAGGCCGAACAGCAGCAGCATGGCGCCGGACAGCAGCGCCAGCCAGATGGCGGCCAGCAGATAGTCGCCCGCGGAACCCAGCCCCAGCTTGGCCAGGCTGGCGGCCACTAGCAAGGAGGTCACCGCCATCGGCCCCACCGACTGGGCGTGACTGCGCCCCAGCAGCGCGTACAACAGCAGCGGCAGCAGGCTGGCATACAGCCCGACCTGCGGCGGCAGCCCCGCCACCAGCGCGTAGGCCAGCCCCTGCGGTACCAGCAGCAGTGCTACCAGCACGCCGGCGCTGACATCCCCTGCCAGCCACTCTTGCCGGTAGTGCCGCAGCCAGTCGGGCAACCAGACGGTCATGCGTCGGATACGGCGTGTTCCGCTTCCTGCCCGGCCTCGACCTTGCCGCAGTACAGGCCGTACAGGGTGTCGAGAATGGCCAGTGCCTGCTCGCTGGCGACGCTGTAGTAGATCCACTTGCCTTCGCGGCGGGTGCTCACCAGCACCTCGTTGCGCAGCACGCCCAGCTGCTGCGACAGCGTGGGTTGACGGATGCCGGTGAGCCGCTCCAGCTCGGACACGGTTTTTTCGCCGTCCACCAGCTGGCACAGCAGTAGCAGCCGGTCCTCGTTGGCCAGGCTCTTCAGCAAGGCAGCCGCGCGGGAGGCGTTGTCATGCAGTACAGTCAAATCCATGGATATCCCCACTCTGTCTTATCCACATGCAGCGATTATCGCGCCACCTGGATATTATATTTTAATATATAGTGAATCGTGTAACTTTTGTCAGCCACAGGAGCGGCAATGCAAGCACGCATCGAACCCTTCTTCGACCCGGTAACCGGCACCTACAGCTACGTGGTGTACGACCAGCCGGCCGGCCACGCCGCCATCATCGACCCGGTACTGGATTACGACCCCAAGTCCGGACGCACCAGCACCGGCAACGCCCAGCGGCTGGTGGATTTCATCAATGCACAGCAACTGCAGCTGGAATGGATTCTGGAAACCCATGCCCATGCCGACCACCTTACCGCGGCGGCCTGGCTGAAACAGCAGCTGGGGGGGCGTACCGGCATAGGTTGTCACATCGATACGGTACAGCGCGTATTCAAGCCGATATTCCAACTGGAAGACGAATTTGCCACCGATGGGCGGCAATTTGACCAGCTTTTTGCCGATGGCGACAGCCTGCGTGTCGGGGAATTGTTGCTGAATGTAATTGCCCTGCCCGGCCATACCCCGGCCGACATCGGCTACCAGGTCGGCGATGACGTATTCATTGGCGATACGCTATTCCAGCCGGACGTGGGCAGCGCGCGCTGCGACTTTCCCGGTGGCGATGCCGCCACACTGTACCAATCGGTGCAGCGGCTACTGTCGCTGCCAGACCACACCCGGCTGTGGCTGTGCCACGACTACCCGCCGGCGGGCCGCGAACCGGCCCCCTGCAGCACAGTGGCGCAGCAGAAGGCTGCCAATATCCATGTTGGCCGCGGCATCAGCGCCGCCGACTTCATCGCCCTGCGCCGGGCACGCGATGCCACGCTGGCGGCACCGGTACTGCTGCTGCCGTCCATCCAGATCAATATCCGCGCCGGCACCCTGCCGCCGCTGGCGGCCAATGGCCATGCCTACCTGAAGATTCCGCTGAACCTGCTGTAGACTGCGGCGATGATCCACTCCGTGCCCGTTGCCATGGAGCCAACCCTGCTGCCTGCGGCACCGCCGCGACTGGTACACGAGCGCGGCGTGCCGGCCTTCGGCATGTATCGCGGCATCGTGCCGCAACTGTGCTGGCGGTCGTTGCCGCTGCCGCTGCTGTCACGCCTCACCCGCAAGCTGCACCACAAGCGCTGGCAATATGCCGCCTTTGCCCATGACGATTTCCTGATCGGCGTGGCCGTGGTGGATGTAGGCTGGGCCGGCAGTGCCTTTGCCTACCTGTTCGACCGCCGGCAGCAGTGCCTGCTGGCCGAGGTGGATTTCACCGGCGCACCGCTGTTGCACTGCCGGGTGGACAACCAGGCCTTTGGCGATGCCACCTTCCGTCGCGGCAGTGATTGCATCGCCTTCCGCCATGCCGGCACCCGGCTGGAACTCACCATCAATACCCGGCCGCTGCGGCTGGCCGCCCACATTACCCTGCCTGCGGCCAACAGCGTGCTGGCCGCCATTGCCCCGGCCAACTGGCAAGCGCATGCCACTCACAAGAGCGGCGCGCTGACCTGCAGCGGCTATGCCGAGTGCAACGGCCGGCGCCTGCCGCTGGATGCCTGCCACACCAGCCTGGACGCCTCCAACGGTCTGCTGGCGCGCGACACCAGCTGGCGCTGGGCCAGCGCCCACGCCGGGCCGCTGGGCTTCAATCTGCAGGCCGGTTACATGGGCGATGCGGAAAACGCCGTCTGGCTGGAGGGCGTACCCTGGCGCGTGGCTGCGGCACGGTTCGAGTTCGATGCGGCCAAGCCGCTGGCACCTTGGCACATCCATACCGACGATGGTTGCGTGGCGCTCACCTTCACCCCGGAAGGCGCGCGCCATGGCGACAAGAACCTGCTGCTCGCCAGCAGCCGCTACGTGCAGCCGGTTGGCCGCTTCGATGGCCACCTCGTCCATCCGTCCAGCGGCGTGGTCTACCCGGTACAGGCGCTGGCCGGGGTGACCGAGGATCACCACTCGCGCTGGTAGCGCCATGCCCGCAGAAGGAGAACCCCCTTGAAACCCGCAGCCGTGCGCTGCTTCCTGCTGGGAGAGCGCGCTGTCGTTCTGGAAGCGCCACCGCCAGCCACCCTTGCCTGCCAGCGCCGCATCTGGTGGCTGGCCGACACGCTGCGTGCACAAGGAGAATTCATCGACATCGTACCCGGCATGAACAACCTCACCGTGGTACTGGCCCCGGCGCGCCACGACGGCGCTGCCGTGCTCGACCAGTTGATGGCACTGTGGCAACAGGCCGGTAGCGTTGTACTACCGCAGCGACGGGTGGATATCCCGGTTCATTACGGCGGCGAACACGGCCCGGACCTGGCGGCAGTGGCCGCGCACTGCGGGCTGTCGGAGCAGGAGGTCATCGCCCGCCACAGCGCCGCGCGCTACACCGTGTTCTTTCTCGGTTTCCAGCCCGGCTTCGCCTACCTGGGCGGGCTACCTGCCACGCTGGCCACCCCGCGCCGTGCCGAGCCACGATTGGTAGTGCCGGCCGGTAGCGTCGGCATTGGCGGCGAGCAAACCGGCATCTACCCGGCCGCCAGCCCCGGCGGTTGGCAGCTGATCGGCCACACCAGTCTGCAGCTGTTCGACCCACAACGCGAGCCTCCATCCCTGCTGCTACCCGGAGACCGCGTGCGCTTCGTGCCGCAGGAGCCCACCCATGCTTGAGATCCTCCGCCCCGGCGTGCAAACCACGGTGCAAGACCTGGGCCGCCATGGTCTGCGCCACCTGGGCATTGCGCAGAACGGTGCGCTGGATGCGCCGGCGCTGATACTCGGCAACCGCCTGCTGGGCAATGCGGCCAACCTTGCGGGGCTGGAGATCGCCTTGGGCCCGGTGGAAATACGCTTTGGCCGCGACGGCTGGTTCGCGCTAACTGGCGCCGACTTTGCCGCCACCCTGGACGGCGCGCCGGCCTGGTGCGGCTGGCGCCTGCCCTGCCGCGCCGGGCAGGTGCTGCGCCTGTCCGGCAGCCGCCACGGCATGCGTGCCTACCTGTGCGTGGATGGCGGCATCGACGTGCCGCTGGTGCTGGGCGCCCGCGCCACCGACCTGAAGGCCGGCTACGGCGGCCATCACGGCCGGGCGCTGCAGACCGGCGACCGGCTGCCGCAGGGTACTACTGTCATACAACTTGATCGCCGGCTGGGTGTGCGCCAGCGGCCATGGCAACCACTGCTGCGCGCCATCCCCGGCCCGGAATACCATGCATTCGATGCCGCCAGCCGGCAGGCATTCTGGCAGCAGGCGTGGACGGTAAGCCCGCGCAGCAACCGCATGGGCTACCGGCTGCAGGGCGAACCGCTGCAGCGCAAGCACGGTGGTGAGCTACTGTCGCATGGCGTATTGCCCGGCGTGGTACAGCTGCCACCCAGCGGCCAGCCCATCGTGTTGCTGGCAGATGCGCAGACCACCGGCGGCTACCCGCGCATCGCCAGCGTGATCGAGGCCGATCTGTGGCTGCTGGCACAGGCGCGACCCGGCAGCCGGCTGCAGTTTGTAGAATGCGATATCGCCAGCGCCCGCGCCGCACAGGAACAATGGCTACGCGACTGGCGACGTTTCGAGCTGGCAGCCTGGGGCTGCGGCCAACTTCCGCCCCTGTGAACGGGAACCAGACCATGCAGATCGACCTGAATGCCGATGTCGGCGAAGGCTGCGGCGACGATGCCGCCATCCTGGCCTGCGTCAGCTCCGCCAACATCGCCTGTGGTTGGCACGCCGGCGATGCCGCCACCATGCGCGCCGCGGTGCGTGCCGCGCTGGCAAATGGCGTGGCCATCGGCGCCCACCCCAGCTTTCCGGATCGGGAAAACTTCGGCCGCAGCGCCATGCAGCGCGCCCCGGCACAGGTACATGCCGATGTCGGCACACAGTTGGCCGCACTGGCGGCCATCGTGCAGCAGGAAGGCGGCCGGCTGGTGCACGTCAAACCACACGGTGCGCTGTATAACCAGGCGGCGCGCGACCCGGCGCTGGCCGATGCCATTGCCGCCGCGGTGCGCAACTTCGACCCGGCACTCAAGCTGATGGGCCTGTCCGGCAGCGAGTTGACCGCCGCCGCCCGCCGCCAGGGTCTGGTCGCTATCGAAGAGGTATTCGCCGACCGCGGCTATCTGGCCGACGGCAGCCTGGCGCCACGCGGCATGCCCGGTGCCGTTATCGAAGATGCCGACACCGCACTGGCACAGACCCTGCAGCTGGTAGAGCATGGCCGCGTGCTGAGCCTGGACGGCCAGAGCATCGCGCTGCGCGCCGACAGCGTGTGCCTGCACGGCGACGGCGCCCACGCGCTGGCCTTCGCCCGCCTGCTGCGCCAGCAGTTGCAGGCGCGTGGCATTACCATCCGCCCCGCCTGAAACCTTGAACCACCCTTGAACCCGAGTACCGCCATGACTCCCACTCTGCGCCCCGCCCAGCACGCCGATGCCCACGCACTGGCCACCCTCTCCACCCAGCTGGGCTACCCGGCGGACCCGGCAACGTTGGCCGCACGGCTGGCAGTGCTGCTGGCAGCGCCGGAACAGCATTTTGTCTGCGTGGTCGAAGCACAGGGGCAGGTAAGGGGCTGGATACACGGCTTTGTACGACCGCTGCTGGAATCCGCTACCTGCGTGGAAGTCGGCGGCCTGGTAGTGGCAGAGGACTGTCGCGGCCAGGGGCTGGGAGCGCAGCTGCTGGCCGCCTGCGAGCAATGGGCCGCCACACGCGGCATCGCCGAGGTGACGGTGCGCTGCGCCGAGCATCGTGCCGCCGCGCACCGCTTTTACCGGCAGCAGGGCTACAGCCATATCAAGAACCAGCTCACCTTCCGCAAGGCGGTGCCGGCAAGCCCATGAGCGGCACGGCGCCGTTGGCCGCACCAAATGTCGGGATTGGCCACCTGCATGGTCGTGGTAGCATGGCGCCCGACAAAACCATCGCGCACACTTGCCGATCCCGCGCCGCTACCCGCTGAGCACGGGCAAGCAATTGCCACAGGAGTACACAATGGGCCTGCTTAACAGCTTGCTGGAACACAACCGCGCCTTTGTCGAGGCGCGCGAGTACGAACAATTCGAGACCGACAAATTCCCGGACAAGAACCTGGCCGTGCTGGCCTGCATGGATGCGCGCCTGGTAGAACTGCTGCCCAAGGCCATGGGCCTGAAGAACGGCGACGCCAAACTAATCAAGAACGCCGGCGCGCTGGTTACCCACCAGTGGGGTTCGGTGATGCGCAGCCTGCTGGTAGCGGTATATGAGCTGCGTGCCGAGGAAATCTGCGTGGTTGCACACCACGACTGCGGCATGCGCGCCATCGACCCGAACCGCATCCTGGCCAGTGCCCAGGAACGCGGCGTCTCCGCCGAGACCATCGCCACCCTGCGTGGCGCCGGCATCGACCTGGACGGCTGGCTGAAAGGCTTCGACAACGTGCAGGACAGCGTGCGCCATACCGTGGCCACCATCCGCAGCCATCCGCTGATGCCGAAAGACATCCCGGTGCACGGCCTGGTGATCCACCCGGCCACCGGCCAGCTGGACTTGCTGGTGGACGGCTACCAGCCGCAGGCCTGATGCCCGCCGGCCATACCCAGCCAGCCATAGCGGCAGCATCTGCGCACAGCGGGGCTGCCGCTGTTGCCATGTGCCGCGTCGGCATGTTCGGCGGCACCTTCGACCCCATCCACGCCGCCCACCTGCGCATGGCGGAAGCGTTCTTCAGCCAGTGCCGGCTGGATACGCTGCGGCTGATTCCCGCCGGCAACCCCTACCATCGCGACCACGGCCCGCAGGCCAGCGCCGAACAGCGCCTGGCCATGGTGCAGCTGGCGATTGCCGACCGCGCCGGCTGGCTGGCCGACGCGCGCGAAGTGCGGCGCCAGCGCCCGGCCTATACCGTGGAAACGCTGGAAGAGCTACGCGCCGAGCTGGGGCCGGCTTGCCAGCTGTGGCTGCTGATCGGCGGCGACTCGCTGCACAACCTGCCCGGCTGGAAACGCTGGCAGGACATCCTGCACCTGGCCAATATCGCGGTGGCGGTGCGGCCCGGTTTCGATGCAGCCAAACTGCCTGCCGCACTGCAGCCCTACTGGCAGCAAGTACCTGATTTTTCAAACAGCGCGGCTTCCGGTACAATCCGCGCCCTGACCTTGCCCCCCGTTCCCCTGTCCGCCACCGAACTGCGCCACAAGCTGGCCGCTGGCGAGGACTGCAGCGGGCTGATACCCGCCGGCGTATTGCAATACATTCACCGGCATCAGCTATACCGGAATACGGCAAGGTAGGGGCGCCATGGATAAATTCACAATCTAGCGAGCTAAGACGAGACAAGGCGAAAGTGGCTGAGAAAGCGGAATTGACATGCAGTCAATGAGCATTTCGAAGACAGTTTCAACGCCGTATCGCCGACGCGCAGCAGATTGTGCACAGATTCCGAGGCGTCCCGCCGCTAGACACCCTGTGTCTTGCTGCCAACTGCCGCTGTCCGCGGCACCCCGATCTTTTACGGAACCTCTGGCCGCCGCGACCGCTACCCTGCCGCCATGTCCCGCAACGTACTGCAAGGAAACACATGGAAGTTCAAGACATCGCCAAACTGGCCGTCGAAGCCCTGGAAGACGTAAAGGGCAAGGATATCGTCGAGCTCGACACCACCAACCTGACCTCGCTGTTCTCGCGCCTGGTCGTGTGCACCGGCGACTCCAATCGCCAGGTGAAGGCACTGGCCAACAACGTGGCCGTGACCCTGAAGGAAGCCGGCGTGGAGCTGGTAGGTACCGAAGGCCACGAAAGCGGCGAATGGGTGCTGGTGGATGCCGGTGACGTGGTTGTACACGTAATGCTGCCGGCCGTGCGCGACTACTACGACATCGAAGCGCTGTGGGGCGGCCAGAAGCCGTCCTTCAACCCGGTGGGCCGTCCGTGGAACGCTGCCGTTTAAGCTAGCCGCACGACCCGAAGTTGGCCGCACCGTCGCAAGGCGCTGCGGCCAAGCTTTTTTGGAAAGCCGATATGAAAATCACGCTACTGGCCGTGGGCAGCAAGATGCCGCGCTGGGTGGACGAGGCCTTTGCCGACTACAGTAAACGCTTTGGCCGTGACATCAGCTTCGAGCTGAAAGAGATCAAGCCGGAAAAACGCGGTGGCGGCGTTACCGCCGAAAAGGGCATTGCCGCCGAGCACGAGCGCATCGTGGCCGCCATCCCCCCGCGCAGCAAGCTGGTCATCCTGGACGAGCGCGGCAAGAACTGGACCTCGATGCAGCTATCCGCCGCCATGAAGGAGTGGATGGCCGGCGGTGACGACATCACCATCGTCATCGGCGGCGCCGATGGCCTGTCGGCGGAGCTGAAGCAACGCGCCGACATCATGCTGCAACTGTCGGCCATGACCCTGCCGCACGGCATGGTGCGCGTGCTGCTGGCCGAGCAGCTGTACCGCGCCTATTCCATCCTCAACAATCACCCCTACCACCGCGAATAAGCGCTGCCGGCGTTGTCAGCGCACGACAAGTCGCTGATTTTTCTGCCGGCCAGTGCCGTGCCTGTTACAAGGTGTTTAACGGCGCAAGGCCCGCCAACACTGGCTTGCCACTGTCAAAATGCAGTTTTATTGCCATGCCGACGGCGTTATTTGTAAGTTTTACTTACTGGAAAATTCGGAACTTCCTTATTAATATGCAGACATCGGCCGTTACGGCCTTCGGTTCTTTGAGACGATGATCATGACTTCCCGCGTATTTCTGGCCGCTCTGCTGGGCCTGCTGCTGCTCCCCGCAGCCCATGCCGACAGCAGCACCCCGATTGCCAGTGATTACGACGTGCATGCCGATGCCATCGCCCCGGGCCTGGGCGCCACGCTGAGTTTCGATATTCCGCGACCGGTGCTGCAGCCGGAAGCCATCGCCCAGAACACACTGCCGATTCCGCAAGTCAACGCTCCTGGCTACAACCGCCAGATGGCGGCTGCATTTAGCAAGATGGTGGAACGGGTAGCGCGGGAGCACAATCTGGATCCGCAGCTGCTGCATTCCATCATCACCGTGGAATCCGGCTACAACCCTGGCGCCATTTCACCCAAGGGCGCCCTCGGCCTGATGCAGCTGATGCCGGATACCGCCAGCCGCTTTGGCGCCAGCAACCCGCTGGACCCGGCACAGAATATCCGCGCCGGCGCTCGCTATGTGCGCTTCCTACTGTCGCTGTTCAACCGCGACATGCCACTGGTACTGGCCGCCTACAACGCCGGTGAAGGCGCGGTAAGCAAGTACCGCAACACCATTCCGCCCTACCAGGAAACCCGCGAATACGTGGCCAAGGTGCTGGCTTCCTACCAGAAACGCACCGGCCAGAGCCTGCTGCCGGCACAGTATCAGCGCGTGAAACTGGTGCTGCCAAGCGAGATGCCGCTGTAAACAAAGCCCGGCACACTGCCGTAATGCCGTTCACTTAAGCAAGTGGACGGCATTTTTCATGGTGCGAATCTTGCTCATATCCCGGCCAAGTTAACTCTGACACTCTGGCTCCAATGGTTGGC